>NZ_JBEPRF010000017.1:0-176170 GCF_040548225.1 Bradyrhizobium sp. S3.12.5 | reverse complement strand
GCTGCGAAGCCGCCCAGGGAGAAGGCCGCGCCGAAGAAGTCGATGGCCGACGAGGGCGCCAGCGAAGGCGACCGCATCGCCAACCAGTCGATCCGCGTCAACGTGGATACGCTGGAGCATCTGATGACCATGGTCTCCGAGCTGGTGCTGACCCGCAACCAGCTGCTCGAGATCTCAAGGCGCAACGAGGACACCGAGTTCAAGGTGCCGTTGCAGCGCCTGTCCAACGTCACCGCCGAGCTGCAGGAAGGCGTCATGAAGACGCGCATGCAGCCGATCGGCAATGCCTGGCAGAAGCTGCCCCGCATCGTCCGCGACCTCTCGAGCGAGCTCGGCAAGCAGATCGAGCTGGAGATGCACGGCGCCGACACCGAGCTCGACCGCCAGGTGCTCGACCTGATCAAGGACCCGCTCACCCACATGGTGCGCAACTCCGCCGACCATGGCCTCGAGACCCCCGCCGAGCGCACCGCCAACGGCAAGGGCGAGCAGGGCACCATCCGGCTCTCCGCCTACCACGAGGGCGGCCACATCATCATCTGCATCGCCGACAACGGCCGCGGCCTCAACACCGAGAGGATCAAGGCCAAGGCCGTCTCCTCCGGTCTCGCCACCGAGGCCGAGCTGGAGAAGATGTCGGAAGCCCAGATCCACAAGTTCATCTTCGCCCCGGGCTTCTCGACCGCGGCCGCCATCACCTCGGTGTCGGGGCGCGGCGTCGGCATGGACGTGGTCCGCACCAATATCGACCAGATCGGCGGCACCATCGACATCAAGTCGGTCGCCGGTGAAGGCTCCTCCGTCACCATCAAGATCCCGCTGACGCTTGCGATCGTCTCCGCCCTGATCGTGGAAGCCGCCGGCGACCGCTTTGCGATCCCGCAGCTCGCGGTGGTCGAGCTGGTCCGGGCCCGCGCCAACTCGGAGCACCGCATCGAGCGCATCAAGGACACCGCGGTGCTGCGCCTGCGCAACAAGCTGCTGCCGCTGATCCACCTGAAGAAGCTCCTGAAGATCGACGACGGCGCGGCCTCCGATCCCGAGAACGGCTTCATCGTGGTCACCCAGGTCGGCAGCCAGACCTTCGGCATCGTCGTCGACGGCGTGTTCCACACCGAAGAGATCGTGGTCAAGCCGATGTCGACGAAGCTGCGTCACATCGACATGTTCTCGGGCAACACCATCCTGGGCGACGGCGCTGTGATCATGATCATCGACCCCAACGGCATTGCCAAAGCGCTCGGCGCCGCCGGCTCCTCGGCCCATGACATGGCCGACGACAATGGCGCGCACCACATCGGCAGCGGCGAGCAGACCACCTCGCTCTTGGTGTTCCGCGCCGGCTCGTCGCAGCCCAAGGCGGTCCCGCTCGGGCTCGTCACCCGCCTGGAGGAGCTCCCGGCCGACAAGATCGAGTTCAGTAACGGCCGCTACATGGTGCAGTACCGCGAGCAGCTGATGCCGCTGGTGGCCATGGACGGCGTCACCGTCGCCAGCCAGGGCGCCCAGCCGATCCTGGTGTTCGCCGACGACGGCCGCTCCATGGGCCTCGTCGTCGACGAGATCATCGACATCGTCGAGGAACGGCTCAACATCGAGGTCGGCGGCTCGTCCTCCGGCATCCTCGGCTCGGCCGTGATCAAGAGCCAGGCCACCGAGGTGATCGACGTCGGCCACTTCCTCCCGATGGCGTTCGCCGACTGGTTCACCCGCAAGGAGATGAAGCCGTCGATGCACTCGCAGTCGGTGCTGCTGGTCGACGACTCGGCGTTCTTCCGCAACATGCTGGCGCCGGTGCTGAAAGCGGCCGGCTACCGCGTCCGCACCGCGCCGACCGCGCAGGAGGGCCTGGCGGCGCTGCGTGCGCAGAGCTTCGACGTGGTGCTGACCGACATCGAGATGCCCGACATGAACGGGTTCGAGTTCGCCGAAGTGATCCGCTCCGACAGCAATCTGGGCGCGATGCCGATCATCGGCCTCTCCGCGCTGGTGTCGCCGGCAGCGATCGAGCGCGGCCGGCAGGCCGGCTTCCACGACTATGTCGCCAAGTTCGACCGTCCCGGCCTGATCGCGGCGCTGAAGGAACAGACCGCGGGCGCCGCCGGCGCCTCCGAGCTGAGCCGGGCGGCGGCGTAACGGCTTTAGGGATCAGGAGAGACCGAGATGAGCAAGAAGATGCAGATCGGCGAAGGCGCCATGGTCGAGTACGTCACCGCGATGATCGGCGGCCAGCTGTTCGGCCTGCCGATCTCCCGCGTCCAGGACGTGTTCATGCCCGAGCGCGTCACCCGCGTTCCCTTGTCCTCGCGCGAGATCGCGGGCGTGCTGAACCTGCGCGGCCGCATCGTC
This sequence comes from Bradyrhizobium sp. S3.12.5, assembly GCF_040548225.1. Taxonomy (NCBI): domain Bacteria; kingdom Pseudomonadati; phylum Pseudomonadota; class Alphaproteobacteria; order Hyphomicrobiales; family Nitrobacteraceae; genus Bradyrhizobium; species Bradyrhizobium sp. S3.12.5. Next base: position 173,821 of record NZ_JBEPRF010000017.1, on the reverse strand, counting down.
ACCGTGGTCGACATGCGCGCCCGCCTCGGCCTGCCCAAGCCCGAGGACGGCAAGGTGCCGATGGCGGTCGGCGTCGACCTGCGCGGCGAATCCTATGGCCTCCTGATCGACCAGATCGGCGAGGTGCTGCGGCTGTCCGAGGACGGCAAGGAAGACAACCCCGTCAACCTCGACCCCCGCATGGCCAAGCTCGCCGGCGGTGTCCACCGTCTCGACGGCCAGCTCATGGTCGTCCTCGACGTCGATCGCGTCCTCGAGCTCAAGACCGAAATGCAAATGGCTGCCTGAACTTTCACGAAAGACATTTAGAGCCGGAGAACGAAGATGAAGACCTGTTTGGTGGTTGACGATTCCAGCATCGTTCGCAAGGTCGCCCGTCGCATCGTCGAAGCGCTGGGCTTTCAAGTCATTGAAGCGGAAGACGGCGTCGAGGCGCTGGTTCATTGCAAGAAGGCCATGCCGGAAGCCATCCTGCTCGACTGGAACATGCCCGTAATGGATGGCTTCCAGTTCCTGGGCACGCTGCGCCGCATGCCCGGTGGCGAAGAGCCCAAGGTCGTGTTCTGCACCACCGAGAACGGCATCGACCACATCACCAAGGCGATGGGCGGCGGTGCCAACGAGTACATCATGAAGCCGTTCGACAAGGAAATCGTGTTGGCGAAGTTCCAAGAGGTCGGGCTGGTCGAGCGCGAAGAAGAGACAGCTGCCTGAAAATACACCTGCCAGTAGCGTCAAGAGGTATCCTGTGAATCCGCCCGACTACGAGTATCTGCGTAAGTTGCTGAAAGAGCGCTCCGGTCTCGATCTGTCCGCCGACAAGCAATATCTGATCGAAAGCCGTCTGCTGCCGCTTGCGCGCAAGGCCGGGCTCTCCGGTATCTCCGATCTGGTGCAGAAGCTGCAAGGCGGCTCGAGCGCGCTGATCACCAGCGTGGTCGAAGCCATGACCACGAACGAGACCTTCTTCTTCCGCGACAAGGTCCCGTTCGACCATTTCCGCGACACCATCATGCCGGAAGTTCTCAAGGCCCGCGCCAGCCGCCGCAGCGTGCGGATCTGGTGCGCCGCAGGCTCGACCGGGCAGGAGCCCTATTCGCTCGCGATGACCCTGAAGGAGATGGGCGCGGGCCTGACCGGCTGGCGCGTCGAGATCATCGCGACCGATCTTTCTCAGGAAGTGCTGGAGAAGGCCAAGGCCGGCGTCTACAGCCAGTTCGAGGTGCAGCGTGGCCTGCCGATCCAGATGTTGATGAAATATTTCAAGCAGACCGGCGAGACCTGGCAGGTCAATCCCGATCTGCGGGCGATGATCCAGCACCGGCAGCTCAATCTGCTGCAGGATTTCTCCCATCTCGGTACTTTCGACGTCATCTTCTGCCGCAACGTGCTGATCTATTTCGATCAGGAAACCAAGATCAACATCTTCAACCGCCTGGCGCGCCAGATCGAGCCCGACGGCTTCATGGTGCTCGGCGCTGCGGAGACCGTGGTCGGACTGACCGATACGTTCAGGCCGATTGCCGATCGTCGTGGCCTCTACAGGCCGAACGATCCGCGTGCCGCTGCGGCGGCCGGTGCCGCGGCGCCGCGGATGGTCGCGATGGCAGGGCGATAGGCATGGCCGAGGATGGCAAGGGCGCAGAGCGCGTCACATTCAGTCGGGGCTATGATGTCTGTATCATGGCTATCGACGGCACGTGGCGGCGCGACTGCACCCTCAATGCGATTTCCGATACCGATGCCATCCTCACGGTGGAAGGCTCGATCCAGGGATTGAACCTCAAGGAGTTCTTCCTGCTGCTGTCGTCCACCGGCCTTGCCTATCGCCGCTGCGAGCTGGTGCGCGTCAACGGCGCCGAGATGGACATCCAGTTCCTGCGCGGCAAGAATCGCAAGAAGCGCGGCGCGGCCAGCGGCCATGATGCGGTGGCGTGATCGCGACACGCAGCGTGTTGCTCCTTCCCGAGGCGTTGCTTCACATTTTCTGAAAACATCCGAACGAATTTGCAGGCCCGGCTTTACGTGGCCTAAGCGCGCACCGTGTATCAATGACAGGTCGCAATTTCAGGGTCCGGCCATGCCAAGAAGCTCTCTCTCCCCTATCCCGTCAAACCTTCCCGACGTCGCCGAACGGCGCGCGCTTCAGCTCCTGGTGGTCGATGACGACGCCACGCAGCGCAGCCTGATCAGTGTCGCCGCCAAGCAGGCCGGCCACGAAGTCGTCGTTGCGCCGTCGGTCGCGGAAGCCATCGAGAAGCTGCGCGCGGCGCGCTTCGACTGCGTGACGCTCGATCTCGTGCTGGAGGATGGCGACGGCATCGACGTGCTGCGCGAGATGGCGGCGGCGAAATTCACGGGCTCCGTGATCGTCATCAGCGGCATGGACGGCAAGCGCCGCAGCGGCGCCCGCAGCTTCGCCCGCTCGGTCGGGATCGAGCTTCAGAGCCTGCCGAAGCCGTTGGATCTCGCGGCGCTGCGCATCAGCCTCGCCAATCTCGGCAAGACGGCGATGGGGCTGCCGACGATCCATACCTGGGGCGGCGTCGCGACCGACGCGATCGTGGAGCGGCACCGCGCCTGAGGCGCGGAGCTGCCATGCAAGCGGCTGCGGCAAATCGGCTGCGCTGATTGCTGCCTAGTCCGGATTACCAGATTCCGACAGCTTCTGAAGGGCCCGGCCGAGCTCGGCCCGGCAGGCGTTGAGAGCGGCGCTCGCCGTGGCATAACGGGGCGTGACGTCGTCGAGCACGACAATCTCGGTGGAACCCGAGATAGCGCTCAAGATAGCGCTATCGTCATCCGGCTCCATCGCCGCGTCGATCAGGCGCATACTGATATCGATGCGCGCGATCAGGGAGCGAAGTTCGGCCGTGATCAACTGACGGCTGTCGGTTTCAGCCATCGCGGCGAGCGGGGGTGTGCCGGCGTAATTTAGCATGGATATTCTCCGTCCCCCGCAATAAGGCACCATGGCGCTACTTGTGCGTTAAGTTCATGTCCCGTACAAATGCGGGGTGGGTCGAATCTGCGCCGAAAGCCATAACGTTAGGTGCGGACGCGAGTCCTTGAACGCCGAACGGACTTGGTAATCGCCTTGGCGAATGGACATGGCACATGGTCGAACAAACCTCCCGTGGTGAGATCTTCGTGGTCGATGACGACCCGGCTGTTCGCGACACCCTGTCGATGGTGTTGAAGGCGTCGGGGTATGAGGTGATCTGTTTTGCGGACGGCGCAGCACTGCTCTCCGTCGCGCGAAGCCGGACGCCGGCTGCCGTGCTGCTCGACGTGCACATTCCCGGAAAATCGGGCCTCGATATTCTCAAGGAGCTGCACGGCGAAGACTATCCCGCGCCGATCTTCATGATCTCCGGCCAGGGCGACATTGCGATGGCGGTGGGCGCCATCAAGAGCGGCGCGCTCGACTTCATCGAGAAGCCGTTCCGCGGCAGCGAGATCGTCGGCCGGCTGGACGAAGCGATCGGCGCCTATGCGCGCCGGCAGTCGGAGAACGCATCGCCGAAGTTCGGCTCGCTGCATTTCCCCGGACGCGAGCCGCTGACCCGCAGGGAGCGCGAGGTGCTCGAGCAGTTCGCCGCCGGTGCCTCCAACAAGGAAGCCGGCCGCACCCTCGGCATCAGCCCGCGCACCATCGAGGATCACCGCGCCAACATCATGAAGAAGCTCGGCGCCCGCAATGCCGCCGATCTGATCCGCATCGTGATGACCGCGGCCCAGCGCGCGTCGTAAAATGGTCTCGTGCCCCAGACGCGGTGCATCATGAAATGATGCGCCGCTGAGCCGGGCCCATCTCTCCAACTCCACGGCTGACAGTTCTGGGTCCCGGCTCTGCGTTGCAGCGTTGCACGCTGCGCCTTGTCCGGGACACGAGATAGCGCCTTACGCCTGCAGCGCCTTGCGGATGATCCGCGCCAGATCGGATTTTCGATAGGGCTTCGCCAGCAGCAGCACGCCTGAATCCAGCCGGCCGTGATGGATGATCGCGTTCTCGGTATAGCCCGACGTGTAGACCACCCTGAGGTCGGGGAGCGTCTTCAGCACCTCGTCGGCGAGCTGCCGTCCGTTCATCTTGCCGGGCATGATCACGTCGGTGAACAGCAGGTCGAACGGCTTGCCGCTCGCGACGATGGTGAGCGCCTCCGCGGCATTGGCGGCCTGCAGGGTGACGTAGCCGAGCGAATGCAGCTGGGCCAGCACGTAGTCACGCACCAGCCGGTCGTCCTCGACCACGAGGATAGTCTCGTGACCGCCCTCGCTTGAGGCTGGCATCACGCCATCGGCGACCGGCGTCGGTGTCTTGCCCGGCGGCAGATACATCTTGATCGTGGTGCCGTGGCCTTCTTCGCTGTAGATCTTGATGTGGCCCGCGGACTGCTTGATGAAGCCGTAGACCATGGAGAGCCCGAGCCCGGTGCCCTTGCCCGGGCCCTTCGAGGTGAAGAAGGGGTCGAACACGCGCGCCAGCATATGGGAAGGAATGCCGGTGCCGGTGTCGCTCACCGCGATCAGCACGTAGTGCCCGGGCCTGACGTCGTTGACGCTGGCATAGACCTCGTCGAGATAGGCGGCGCCCGTCTCCACGATTAGCTTGCCGCCGCCGGGCATCGCGTCGCGCGCGTTGAGCGCGAGGTTGAGGATCGCCGTGGTGAGCTGGTTCGGGTCGACCACGGCGACGCAGCTCTCGTCCTCGAACACGGATTCGATCTGGATCTGCTCGCCCAGTGTCGGCCGCAGCAGCTTTGCGGTGTCGATGATCAGCGAATTGATGTCGATCTCGCGCGGCTGCAGCGGCTGCTTGCGTGCGAAGGCCAGCAGATGCTGGGTCAGCTCGGCGCCACGGCCAGCGGCCTCGTCGATCATCTTCGTGATCGCGGCAAGCCCCGGATCCCTGGCCACGGCATCGGCCAGGATCTCGATCGTCCCGGTGATCACGGTGAGGATATTGTTGAAATCGTGCGCCACGCCGCCGGTGAGCTGGCCGACCGCCTCCATCTTCTCGGCATGGCGGATACGCTCCTCGGAGGCGATCTTGTCGGTGAGGTCACGGTAAAACACGTTGAACAAGACGCCCTCGCGGCGCCGCAGCGCCGTGACGCTCAGCTCAGCCTTGAACTCCTTGCCGTCGCGGCGTCGGACCATGAGCTCGCGGCGGCGGTTGAGGGTCTGGCCATCCGCGGATTCGAGGAAGCGGGCGAGGCCGGCCTTGACCCTCTCGCGCTCGCTTTCCGCAACGATCAGGTCGACCGCGTTCTTGCCCAGCGCCTCGTCGCGCCGCCAGCCGAACAGCTCCTCGGCCCGCGAGCTCCAGTTCTGGATGGTGCTGCGATCGTCGGTCTGGACGAAGGCGTCGAGCGCGGTCTCGACGATGTTGCGCGCAAGCTGCTCGCTGTCACGCAAGGATTCGGCGGCGTGCCTCGCCTCGGTCATGTCGCGCCCGACGAAGAAGAAACGCTTGGCCTGATCCGACCAATTGCCGAGCCAGGACAGCCAGACCTCGTGGCCGTCCTTGTGAATGCACCGCGTGTCGGCGAGCTTCGGATGTCCGCCGCGCCGGAGTGCGCGCATCTCCTCGCGGGATTGGTCGAGATGGCCGGGATGGATGAAATCGACGCCGCTGCGGCCGATCATCTCGTCGGGCTTGTAGCCGAGCACGGTCTCACAGCTCGGGCTGATCTGCGCGATGTGGCCCCGCGAGTTCATGATCATGATCAGATCCTGCGAGGTGTCAAAAAGCTGCCGCCGCTCCTCCAGTTGCTGCTGTAGCGCCCGCTCCGCGCGCCGCGCTTCAGTCAGGCTGCGCGCGGACCCGGAGGCACCCATGATCTCGCCCAACGGCCCTCTGATCGGCGACAGGCTGAGCGAGATCTCGACCGGCGTGCCGTCCTTGCGCAGGCGCACCGTCTCGAAGCGCTCGATCGGCTCGCCCCGGGCGATACGCTGCAAAATATCCTTGCCCTGCTCGCGGCGGTCGGTCGGGACGATGATCGAGGTGGACTTCCCAATCGCCTCGTTCGCCGAATAGAAGTAGAGACGTTCGGCGGCAGGATTCCAGCCGGTGATGACGGCGTCGAGCGATTGCATCACGATCGCATCGTCGGATGACTCGACCGCGGCACTGAACAGGCGCTCACGCGCTTCATGATGGATTCGCGCGGCCTCGGTGCGGCGATGGTCCTCGATCTCGCGTTCGAGCGCGGCGGTTTTCACCCGGGTCTCTTCGACCATTTGGGCAAAGGCCCGCGCCAGCACGCCCGTCTCGCCGCCGGCATCGACGGGGATGTCTGCCGGCCGTCCGCTGCCGATGGCCTCCACAGCTTCGGTGAGACGCCCGATCGGGCGCGTCAAGGAGCGCGCCAGGAGCACCGCGAGCGCAGCCGCGGCGAGCACGGCAAGTACGCCGACGAGCAAGGAGGTCTTTTGAATGGCCGCCGGCACCCGGCCGAACACGGGCGGGGGGATCGTTTCGACGACCGCGATCCATTCCTTGCCTGCAAGCAGTGCTGGCGCGATCGCCGCGCCGCTCGGCCGGCCCGATCCGTCGGTCGTCAGATGGGTGGATCCGTCGAGCTTGCCGGCCAGCGCTGCAAAAAATGGAAAGTCTTGGCGCCAGTCGGTGGGATGGCCGCGCATTGAGCCGAATTCCCGCGCACGATCGGGGTGGACGAGATAATCGCCGCGCCAGCTTACGACGTAGATTTCTCCCCCTGTGCTCGTGGTCGCGCGGACACTGTCCAGTGCCCGGCGCATGTCGATATTGGCGATGATGATGCCGAACGGCTTGCCGTCCGGCGTGAACAGCGGCGTCGCGACCCGCAACGTCGGAATGTGAAGGTCCGCGGTTCCCCCGTGGCGGCTGGCGAGATCGACCGGAGAAACATAGACCTCGCCCGGCGCCAGTCGCATTGTGTCCTGAAAATAGGTTCGCTCGGTCTTGCGCTCCAGTTCGCTATTGGGGACGATCCGCGCCGTTCCGTTCGGGCCGGAGCGATCGACGCGGACCAGCTCGCGCTGATCGTCATCAAGGCCGATAATTCGAAACTGCCCATAGCTGGGCTTGGCGTCGATCTCGGCCGCGAGGCGCGCTGCGATGCGCTCGCGCCAGGTTTGCTCGGAAACGCCGTCGAGAGTGTCGATGCCGCCTGCGATATGGGCGCGGATCAGGCCATTGATGGCTGCGGCGGAGCGATAGCCGAGGAGATCGCCGCGGGCTCCGGCAACGTAGGATTCAAGATTGGTCGCCAGGAGGCGTGACTGGGCTTCGACGCGTTCCAGGACCCGCGGAATGACGGCTTGGGTCGTGTTGCGATAGCCCAGCCACCCCACTGCGGCCACGGTCACCGCCACCAGCAGGATCATCGCGATCGTGAGCCGCGTTGCGAGCCTCATGGGAATATTCGCTCCGCTTCCCGCATGGCCGCGCCTGTTCGGGCCTGGAACGGAACGAAGGCCCTTGTCATTGGCGGCTGGTGCTGACATTGGGCCCCGCCGGCTCGCCCGACTTCAGGCAACGGTCGGCCATCGCCAGCAGCACATCCGCCCGGAACGGCTTCTGCAGGCTGGCGACCGCGCCGAGCTTGATCGCCATCTTCAGGAAGTCGGGCTCCGCATAGGCGTCCGGCGTGATCGAGCGGCCGGAAATCACGATGATCGGTATAGCAGGCTGGAGCGCCCGCACGTGACGCATCGTCTCCAGCCCGTCCATGCCGGGCATGAAGACGTCGAGGAACAGCAGGTCGAACTGGCCGCCCTCGAACAGGACGAGCCCCTTGCGGCCGTCGCCGGCGACCGTCACGTGATGACCGGCCCGCTCCAACAGCAGGCGTATCGTAAGCTGGACGGCCGGGTCGTCATCCACGATCAGGATGTTGGCCACGTCAAAAACCTCCGGATCGGGCGGGGGAAGTTCCCTGCGACCCAAATCAAAGCATCAAATACGGAACTGTTGCGCGGATCGTGCCTGGCCTGCAAGCACTTCGCGCCCATTGCGACGTGTGATCGCCGGGGTTGCGTGCAAGTCATATGCATGTCTGCGTGCAAATGATGCCCGCCTGGTCCTCGGTGCCCGCCTAGTCGGAGAGATATTCGGGATAGCGCTCGCGGATCCTATCCAGCTCGCTCAGCGTGCCTGATAGATGCTTGCGCAGATGCTGCTGCGCAGCCTGGGCATCTTTCGCCTCGATTGCACGCGTGATTAGCTTGTGGTGGCGTACGATGTTCTGGGCCTTGCCGGGCGAGGGCAGATGCAGCCGGCGCAGCCGGTCAATATGTCCGCTGCGGCTTCGCACCAGCATCCAAAGGTCCTGCTTCCGGGCGGCGGCATAGAGCTGGGCGTGGAAATCATTATCGCCGGCAATGAAGGCCTCGAAGTCGCCGGCCTTCGCGAATTGCTGTTGCAACGCAATGGCGTGATCCAGCCGAATGATCAGGGCAGGATCAGGTTTGTCGGCAAGGAGCCGGACGATCTCCAGCTCCAGCGCCTGGCGCAGGAAATGCGCCTGTTGCGCGCGGTCGACGTCGATCTGGCTGACTACGGTCGCGTGCTGCGGAAATACGTCGACCAGGCCTTCTTCCTCGAGCCGCATCAGCGCGTCGCGCACCGGCGTTGAGCTGACGCCAAACTGGCCGGCCAGCTCTGCACGCGACAGCGGCGCGCCGGGCGGCAATTCCAGCGCAATGATCGCATTGCGCAGCCGCTCGAACACCTGCGGCGCGGCCTGCCGGGCTCGGTCGAGCCGGGCGGCCGCGCGCGGCACGGGATGGGCTGATTCCATGGCTGCGGCTCCGGCGGACTTGCCTTTGATACACTAATGCATTAGGGCATCAGCCCGGTTGCGCGTCAATGCCGGCCGGAGGAAACGAACAACAATGATCAAGCAATTCCAGCGTGGCAGTGCAGTCATCGCCCTGATCGCCGCGGCAGTCCTGTCGACCTCGCCCGCGCAGGCGCAGCAGAAATCCGAGATCTCCCTGTCGCGGCAGCCTGGCATTTTCTACATGCCGAGCCACATCATGGAGAAGCAGAAGCTGATCGAGAAGCACGCGGCTTTGCTCGGCGTGCCCGGCGTCACCACCAAATGGGTGACCTTCTCCAGCGGCGGCGCGCAGACCGATGCGCTGCTCGCAGGTGGCGTCGACATTCTCAACACCGGCACCGGCAATCTGCTGCTGCTGTGGGATCGCACCCGCGGCGGCGTGAAGGGCATCGTCGCGACCTCGGCGCAGCCGATGACGCTGATCAGCCGTGACGCCAACATCAAGTCGATCAAGGATTTTGGCCCGAGCGACAAGATCGCGGTGCCGACCGTGAAAGTCTCGACGCAGGCGATCGTGCTTCAGATTGCGGCGGCAGAGGCCTTCGGCGCCGACCAATGGTCGAAGCTCGATGCCAATACCGTGCAGCTTGGCCATCCCGATGCTTATGCGGCGCTGTCGAATCCCAAGCACGAGGTGCACACCCATTTCTCGATCCCGCCTTTCACGTTCCTCGAGCTGAAGAACGTGCCGGGCGCGCATATCGTGCTGAACTCGCCTGACGTGATGGGCGGCCCGCTCAGCCAGGCGCAGTTCTTCACCACCACCAAATTCGCCGACGCCAATCCAAAAATCATCCAGGCCGTGCGCGACGCGACCAAGGAAGCGCAGGACCTGATCCGCAGCGATACCAAGCAGGCGGTCGAGATCTACAAGGAGATCACCGGCGACAAGACCTCGGTGGAGGAGCTGCTCGATCTCCTGAAAGAACCCGGCATGATGGAATGGAATCTCGAGCCGCAGGGCACGATGAAGTTCGCGGCCCACCTCTACAAGACCGGCACGCTGAAGACCCAGCCCAAGGCCTGGACCGATTACTATCTCCCCGTCGCGCACGACCTGAAGGGCAACTGATGGCACTGCTCGACGTCAGTGGGGTGACGCTGCGCTACAAGACCTCCAGCGCCGTCGTCACCGCCACGGAGAGGGTGAGCTTCACCGTCGACAAGTCCGACCGCTTCGTGCTGCTCGGACCGTCCGGCTGCGGCAAGTCGACCCTGCTCAAGGCCGTCGGCGGCTACATGTCACCGAGCGAGGGCCGCATGACGATCGGCGATCGCGAGATCCGCGGCCCCGGCGCCGACCGCATGATGATCTTTCAGGAATTCGACCAGCTCCTGCCCTGGAAGAGCGTTCTCGCCAATGTGATGTTCCCGCTGCTGACCGCGCGAAAGCTGTCGCGCAAGGACGCTGAAGCGCGGGCGCGGGCCTATATCGAGAAGGTCGGCCTCACCCGCGTGGTCGACGCCTATCCGCACACGCTCTCCGGCGGCATGAAGCAGCGCGTCGCGATCGCGCGCGGCATGGCGATGGAGCCGGACATCCTGCTGATGGACGAGCCTTTCGCAGCGCTCGACGCACTGACGCGCCGGACCTGCCAGGACGAGCTGCTTCAGCTCTGGAGCGAAACCAGGTTCACCGTGCTGTTCGTGACGCATTCGATCGCGGAAGCGATCCGCATCGGCAACCGCATCCTGCTGCTGTCGCCGCATCCCGGCCGTGTCAAGGCCGAGGTGGTCGACGTCGACAAGGTGGGCAATGACGACGGCAGCGCCGGCCGGCTCGAAAAGGAGATTCACGATCTCCTGTTCGCCGGCGAAGCCACCGCGCACTAGGGGAGCCGCTCATGGGCGAAGTGAAGATTTTGCTGCGTCATGCGCCGGTCGCTGCCGTCAGTGGCACGGGTGAGGTCGAGCGCAAGCTGAGTGTGGCCGAGCTGCTGTGGAACGACGGCTTTGTTCGCAAGGCCGTCATCATCCTGTTTCTGGCCGCGATCTGGGAAGCTTACGGTGTTTACCTCGACAACCCCCTGCTGTTTCCCACGCTGCACGACACCATCGCGACGCTGTCCGACCGCGTGAAGGACGGCACTATTCCAATGCGGGCCTGGACCTCGCTGAAGGTGCTGTTCATGGGCTATTCGGCCGGCATCGTGCTGGCTGCGATCTTCACCGTGCTCGCGATCTCGACCCGCATCGGCACCGACTTCCTGGAAACGGTGACGGCGATGTTCAACCCGTTGCCGGCGATCGCGCTGCTGCCGTTGGCGCTGATCTGGTTCGGCCTCGGCAATGGCAGTCTCGTCTTCGTGCTGATCCATTCGGTGCTGTGGCCGGTCGCGCTCAACACCCATTCCGGCTTCAAGAGCGTGTCCAACACGCTGCGCATGGTCGGCCGCAATTACGGCCTGCGCGGGCTGCCCTATGTCGCAAAGATCCTGATTCCCGCGGCCTTCGGCTCGATCCTCACGGGTCTGAAGATCGGCTGGGCCTTTGCCTGGCGCACGCTCATCGCCGCCGAGCTGGTGTTCGGAGTGTCCTCGGGCCAGGGCGGGCTCGGCTGGTTTATCTTCGAGAACCGCAACCTGCTCGACATACCCGCAGTGTTCGCGGGCCTCTTGACGGTGATTATCATCGGGCTCTTTGTCGAGAACCTGATCTTCCGCGCCATCGAGCGGAACACCGTCCAGAAATGGGGCACCCAATCATGATCAAGAAGAAAGCACCCGACCAGCTTCGCAGCGCGCGCTGGTTCGCGCCCGATGATCTCCGCTCGTTCGGCCACCGCTCCCGCGCCATGCAGATGGGCTACGCCCCGGAGGAGTGGAAGGATCGGCCGTGCATCGCGATCATCAACACCTGGTCGGACGCGCAGCCCTGCCACATGCACTTCAAGTCGCGCGTCGACGACGTCAAGCGCGGCATCCTGATGGCCGGCGGCCTGCCGGTGGAATTGCCGGCGCTGTCGCTGTCGGAGTCGCTGCTGAAGCCGACCACCATGCTCTATCGTAATCTCCTGGCGATGGAGGCCGAGGAGCTGCTGCGCAGCCATCCGGTTGACGGCGTCGTGCTGATGGGCGGCTGCGACAAGACCACGCCGGCGCTGCTCTTGGGTGCGACCTCGATGAACATTCCGGCGATCTATCTGCCGGCAGGCCCGATGCTCCGCGGCAACTGGAAGGGCAAGACGCTCGGCTCCGGCTCGGACGGCTGGAAATACTGGGACGAGCGGCGCGCCGGCAAGATTTCCGACAAGGACTGGCTCGACATCGAAGCCGGCATTGCGCGGAGCTACGGCACCTGCATGACCATGGGCACGGCCTCGACCATGACCGCGATTGCCGAAGCCATTGGCATGACGCTGCCCGGCGCTTCCTCGATTCCCGCCGCGGATGCCAACCACATCCGCATGGCCTCTGAATGCGGCCGCCGCATCGTCGAGATGGTGTGGGAGGATCTGACGCCGAAGACGATCCAGACCCGCAAGGCCTTCGAGAACGCAATCGCGGTCGCGATGGCGATGGGCTGCTCCACCAACGCCATCATCCATCTGATCGCACAGGCCCGCCGCGCCGGCCAGGACATCGGCCTCGACGATTTCGAGATCGCGAGCCGCAAGGTGCCCGTCATCGCCAACGTCCGCCCGAGCGGAGATGCCTATCTGATGGAAGATTTCTTCTATGCCGGCGGCCTGCCGGCACTGATGGGCCAGATCAAGGACCATCTGCATCTCGACTGCATCACGGTGAGCGGCAAGACGCTTGGCGAGAACATCGACGGCGCCGAGGTGCATAATGCCGATGTCATTCGCAGCGTGGACAATCCCATCTACAAGGAAGGCGCGCTCGCCGTGCTCAAGGGCAATCTCGCGCCCGACGGCTGCGTCATCAAGCCCTCTGCCTGCGCGCAGCGCTTCCTCAAGCACACGGGTCCCGCGCTGGTGTTCGACGACTATCCGTCGATGAAGAAGGCGATCGACGATCCCAATCTGGATGTCACCGAGGATCACATCCTCATCTTGCGCAATGCGGGCCCGCAGGGCGGACCGGGCATGCCGGAATGGGGCATGCTGCCGATCCCGACAAAACTCGTGAAGCAGGGCGTGCGCGACATGGTGCGCATCTCGGATGCGCGCATGAGCGGCACCAGCTATGGCGCCTGCATCCTGCACGTTTCACCGGAGGCCTACATCGGCGGCCCGCTGGCGCTGGTGCAGAACGGCGATCGTATCACGCTCGACGTCGCCGCGCGCACCATCAATCTCGATGTGCCCGAGGCCGAGCTCGACAAGCGCCGCGCCGCCTGGAAGCAGCCCGAGCGCCGCTTCGAGCGCGGCTACGGCTGGATGTTCACCAAGCACATCAAGCAAGCCAACGACGGCTGCGACTTCGACTTCCTCGAGACTGATTTCGGCGCGCCGGTCGGCGAGCCTTCGATTTACTAACCCCCGTCATTCCGGGGCATCGCGAAGCGATGAGCCCCGGAATCCATTGAGCCGCAACATGTGAGGCCAAATGGATTCCGGGCTCGCGCCAAGTGGCGCGTCCCGGAATGACGATCAGAGAGAGCACATCATGCCCAAACTTAGCGAAGCCACCCGCAACAAGCTCAAGACCGTCTCCACCGCCACTGTCGCCACTGCGTTGTTCAAGCGCGGCCTGCGCATCCAGATGATCCAGGATGTGCATCCCCTAGGCCGCGACCAGCCGACCATGGTCGGCGAGGCCTTCACGCTGCGCTACATGCCGGCGCGCGAGGATCTCAACACCATCGACGTCTTCAGGGATCACTCCCATCCGCAGCGCAAGGCGGTCGAGGATTGCCCGGCAGGCAGCGTGCTGGTGATGGACAGCCGCAAGGACGCGCGCGCGGCTTCGGCCGGCGCGATCCTGGTGACGCGGTTGATGAAGCGCGGCGTCGCCGGCGTCGTCACCGACGGCGGCTTTCGCGATTCCGCCGAGATCGCCAAGCTCGGCATTCCCGCCTACCATCATCGCCCCTCCGCGCCGACCAATTTGACTCTGCATCAGGCGATCGAGATCAACGTTCCCATCGGCTGCGGCGATGCGCCGGTGTTTCCCGGCGACGTCGTCCTCGGCGATGCCGACGGCGTCATCGTCATCCCCGCGCATCTCGCCGATGAGATCGCCAATGAAACCTTCGAGATGACGGCATTCGAGGATTTCGTCACCGAGGAGGTCGGCAAGGGCCGCGGCATTTTCGGCCTTTATCCCGCGACCGACCCGCAGACGCTCACCGACTTCGCGGAATGGCGGAAGAAGAATGGCCGGTAAGGCCGTTCGCGCCAAAACCGATCACGTCAAGAAACAGGCCGGCCACATCAAGTGCCGGCCTTTTATCAAGCAGGGAGGACTCCTATGACTTTCACGCGACGCAATCTCTTGTCCAGCGCCGGCGCGGCGGCGGCTTCGACGCTGCTTGCCCGCGCGGCCGGTGCGCAATCGTTTCCGTTCACGCCCGCTCAGCGCTATCCGGACCCTGCCGTCCAGATCCTCGACCCGAGTTTTGCAAAATACCGGCTCTATTCCTCGACGCTCGAGCAGGTCGCGACTGGCCTGCGCTGGGCCGAAGGTCCGGTCTATTTCCCGGAAGGCGGTTATCTCCTGTTCTCCGACATTCCCAACAACCGGATCATGAAGTTCGACGAGAAGACCGGGCAGACCAGCGTGTTCCGTGCCAACGCCAATTACGCCAACGGGAATACGCGCGACCGTCAGGGCCGGCTTGTCACCTGTGAGCACTCGGTCACGCGCCGTATCACCCGCACCGAGAAGGACGGCAAGATCACAGTGCTCGCCGACAAGTTCGAGGGCAAGCGGCTGAACGCGCCGAACGACATCGTGGTGAAGTCCGACGACAGCATCTGGTTCACCGATCCGATCTTCGGCATTGCCGGCGAGTGGGAGGGCAAGAAGGAGAAGCCGGAGCAGGCCACCACCAACGTCTACCGCATCGCCAGGGACGGCAAGCTCACCGCCGTGCTCACCGACCTCGTCAATCCGAACGGCATCGCCTTCTCGCCGGATGAGAAGAAACTCTATGTCGTCGAGTGGAAGGGTACGCCCAATCGCAGCATCTGGAGCTACAATGTCGGCGACGACGGTAGCCTCAGCGGCAAGACCAAGCTGATCGACGCCGCCGACCAGGGCTCGCTCGACGGTTTTCGCGTCGACCGCGACGGCAATCTCTGGTGCGGCTGGGGCTCCAACGGCGCACTGCAGTCCGAGCCAACGGATGTCGGTGGCCGCAAGGTCTACCAGCTCAAGGGCAAGTCGGAGGATCTCGACGGCGTCATGGTGTTCAGCTCCGAGGGCAAGGCGCTCGCCTTCATCAAGCTGCCCGAGCGCTGCGAAAATCTGTGCTTCGGCGGGCCGAAGAACAACCGCCTCTACATGGCGAGCTGCCACTCGATCTACGCGCTTTATGTGGAGGCGCATGGGGCGGTGTGAGGCACGAAGCGACGGTGCCCTTTGCCTCTCCCCGTAAGAACGGGGAGAGGGAGAGGTCAGCCCTCCGCCTCCGCCATTCCCGCCGCCCACAGCGCGAACGCATACACGATCGCGACTTCATCGAGCCGGTCAAAGCGTCCCGAGGCGCCGCCATGGCCGGCGCCCATGTTGGTGCGGAGCAGGACCGGACCGCCGCCGGTCATGGTCGCGCGCAGGCGGGCGATCCATTTGGCGGGCTCCCAGTAGGTGACACGCGGATCGGTCAAGCCGCCCATCGCCAGGATCGCCGGATAGTCTTTTGCCGCGACGTTGTCGTAGGGCGAGTAGGACAGGATGGTGCGAAAATCCGTTTCGCTCTCGATCGGGTTGCCCCATTCCGGCCATTCGGGCGGCGTCAGCGGCAGCGTGTCGTCGAGCATGGTGTTGAGCACGTCGACGAACGGCACTTCGGCGACGATGCCCGCGAATAGTTCGCCGGCACGGTTGGCGACCGCGCCCATCAGCATGCCGCCGGCCGAGCCGCCATGGCCGACGATACGCTTGGCGCTGGTATATTTCGCGTCGATCAGCGCGCGGGCGCTGGCGGCGAAATCATCGAACGAATTGGTCTTCTTCTCGCGCTTGCCGTCGAGATACCAGCCCCAGCCCTTGTCGGCGCCGCCGCGGATATGGGCGATGGCGTAGACGAAACCGCGGTCGGCCAGCGACAGCCGGTTGGCGCTGAACGAGGCCGGCATCGCCATGCCGTAGGAGCCGTAGCCATAGAGCAGCAGCGGCGCCGCGCCGTCGAGCTTGAGCCCGCGGCGATAGAGGATCGAGACCGGCACCTCGGCGCCGTCCTGCGCCCTTGCCATGATGCGGGTGGTGACGTAGTCGCTCGCAACGTGCCCGGACGGAATTTCCTGGCGCTTGCGCAAGGTGCGCGTGCGCTTGGCCATGTCGTAGTCGTAGACCTCCGACGGCGTCGTCATCGACGAATAGGCAAAGCGCAAATTTGTCGTGTCGAATTCGTAGGAGCCCATCGTGTCGAGCGAATAGGCGGCCTCGTCGAACGCGATGGCGTGCTCCTCCGTCGTCTTGAGGTCGCGGATCACGATCGCAGGCAGCGCGTTGGCGCGCTCCAGCCGCACCAGATGGCCGGCATAGAGATCGAGATCGATGATGTAGATGCCGGGACGATAGGGGATCAGGTCGCGCCAGTTGTTCCGCTCGGGCGAGGCGAGCGGTGCCGTGACGATCTTGAAGTCGATGGCGTCGTCGGCATTGGTGAGGATGAAGAGCTCGTCGCCGCGATCGGCCAGCGAATATTGCACGCCCTCTTGGCGCGCTGCGACAAGGCGCGGCGGCGCTTCCGGATGGGTGAGATCGATCAGCCGCTGCTCGCTCGTCTCGTGGTCGCCACCGGCGATCACGCAGAAGCGGCCGCTGGTGCTCTCATGCAGATGGGTGAACCAGCCGGAATCCTGTTCCTCATAGACCAGCGTGTCGTCCGCCTGCCTGGTGCCGAGCCTGTGCCGCCACACCTGCATCGGGCGGTGATTGTCGTCGAGCTTCACATAGAAGAAGGACTTCGCGTCCTTGCTCCAGACGACGCCGCCGTCGGTCTCCTCGATGACGTCGTCGAGGTCCTTGGCCGTAGCCCAGTCGCGGACGCGGATCGTAAAATATTCCGAGCCTTTGGTGTCGGCGCTCCAGGCCTGCAGCTTGTGATCGTCCGAGTGGCGGCTGCCGCCGAACTTGAAGTATTTGTGGTCTTTTGCCAGCGCATCGCCGTCGAGCACGATATCGCCCTCGCCGCCCTCGCGCGGCATGCGGCCGAACAGCTCGTGCTGGCCGCCCTCGCGGAATTTGCGGAAATACGCGAACGGTCCGTCCGGCGACGGCACGCTGGAATCGTCTTCCTTGATGCGGGCGCGCATCTCGCGCACCAGCGTCTTTTGCAAGCTCGCGGTGTGGCCGAGCAGGCTCTCGGTGTAGCCGTTCTCTTCATCCAGATATTTGCGGATGTCGGGATCGAGCACCTTGGGCTCGCGCAGCACCTCCTGCCATTTTGCGTCCTTCAGCCAGGCATAGTCGTCGGCGACAGTGATGCCGTGGTGGGTGAAGGAATGCGGCCGGCGCGGAGCGACGGGAGCGGTGCTGGTTTTGCTGGTTTTGGGCAAATCGATCCTCGATATAGGGGCGTGTCTGGCCTCTATATCAGATCGAATGTGGGGGATTTAAAGAAGGCCGCTTGCACCGGCGGTCGGCTCCCTCGCCGCTTGCGGGGAGAGGGTGGGGTGAGGGGGAGTCTCCGCGAGGGAGGTGAGAGTTGAGTTCGCGGAGAGTCCCCCTCACCCGGAATGCGCGCGGAAGCGCGCCCATTCCGGCCTCTCCCCGCACGCGGGGAGAGGCGAAGAAGCCTACGCCGCCACCTGCTCGCCGAGATACGCCACCGCCGCCTCGAGCCCGCCTTTGCCGTGCGGGATCTTCAGCGCGTTGAGGCCGACCTCGATGACCCCGAGCGTGCCGAGCAGCATCGGGGCGTTGACATGGCCCATATGGGCGATGCGGAAAGCTTGTCCCGAGAGATCGCCGATGCCGGTGCCGAGCACGACGCCGCACTTCTCCTTGCAATAACGCTGCAGCACCGCGGGATCGTGGCCGGTGGTCATGGTCACTGTGGTCACGGTGTTGGAGCGCTCATGCGGTTCGGCGACGTTGAAGCCGAGCACCTGGCCCTCAGTCCATGCGCCGACCGCCCGCCGCGCGGCTTCGCCGAGCAGGGCGTGGCGGCGGAACGCGTTCTCCAGGCCTTCCTCGTGAATAAGGTCAATCGCCTGGCGCAGCGCGAACAACAGATGCACCGGCGCGGTGCCGGCATATTTGCGATAGTTCTCGGTGCCCTCGCGCTCGCTCCAGCTCCAATAGGGCGTTGCCATGTTCGCCTTCTTGTGGGCTTCCAGCGCACGCGCGTTCGCGGAGACGAAGCCGAGGCCGGGCGGCGTCATCAGGCCCTTCTGCGAGCCGGACATCGCGACGTCGACGCCCCATTTGTCCATCTCGAACGGCATGCAGCCGAGCGAGGCGACGGTGTCGACCATGTACAGCGCGGGATGGCCGGCCGCCTTGATCGCCTTGCCGATCGCCTCGATGTCGTTCTGCACGCCTGAGGCCGTATCGATCTGGACGACGACGACGGCCTTGATCTTGTGCTCGGTGTCGCGGCGTAGCCGCTCCTCGACCTCGTGTGGCCGCACCGCACGGCGCCAGTCGCCCTTGAGCACCTCGACCTCGGCGCCCATCAGCGCGGCCGCATTGCCCCAGCCGATCGCAAACCGTCCGCTCTCCAGCACCAGCACCTTGTCGCCGCGCGACAGCACGTTGCTCAGCGCGGCTTCCCAGGCGCCGTGGCCGTTGGCGATGTAGATGTAGGATTTGCCCTTGGTCGCGAACAGATTCGAGATGTCGCGGAGCAGGCTTTCAGTCAGGTCGAGCATCTCCCTGGAGTAGATGTCGATCGCCGGACGATGCATCGCCTGCAGCACCGCGTCGGGCATCGTGGTGGGCCCGGGGATGGCCAGAAATTCCCGGCCCGCGCGAACGGTCATTGCTATCTTCCTTGTGTCGTGAAGACTGTCTGGTGGGTCGCTGATTCACTCTTCTACGCGGCGGCGCAGCCTGAGAAAAGCACGTAAAATGCAGGTCTGAGGTGGGTTATCGCTTCGTCTCGCGGCAGCCGGCGGCCTCGGCCTCCTCGACCGAGCAGAACCAGCGTGTGCCCTTGCTGATCTTCATCTTGATCTGGGTGTACCAGCGGCTGTTCGGGGTGTGATAGATGCACTCGCCGGCGGTGTTGACGTTGCCCTTGATGGTGCAGTCCGGCGAGGGCGCGACCGGCCCCGAGGCCGAGGCGAGCAGCACCGCATGGGCGCCTTCGGGCGGCTTGGTGGCGCCCAAAATCGTCGTCTTCTTGTTGCGCACGCGCCAGTCCCAGGGGGCGATGAAGGCGCCCTGCCACATCCCGGCTTTTGCCTCACGTGCGGCAGCCTCGTCCGCGTCGTAATCGTGGGAGACGCGGGCGTAGGACAGCGCCCAGCCGCTGCGCACCAGCCATTTCTGGATGTCCTCGCCGCCGACCTCGCAGCGCGCCACGGTGCGGCCGCGCCGGTCGATCGAGCGGGCATGGCAGACCCAGCTCTTGCCCTCGGTGTATTTGGCGAGCTCGTCGCGCGCTGCCGCGCCGCAAGTCCAGCGCTCGGATTTGTTGTTGAGGCAAAGCTGGTCGGCCGACGGCGCGTCGATGCCGCCAAGCCGGACCCGCGTGCTGCCGATCAGGACGGAATCGCCATCACGGACCTTGGCGGTGCCGGTGACGTCAGCCGCCTGCGCCAGCGACGGCACAGCGAGCAGAGACAGCGCAATCAGGAGTTTTCGCAACATGCCGGTCCGAAGGTTCGGGAAAATCTCGATTAGCCCCGCAATTGTGGTCGGCTTTGGGCCGCCCGGCCAGCACATGCCTGACGGAGAGGCTTTCAACTTCCCGTCATTGAACGAATGGCGCTCGTGTCCCGGACGCGGTGCGACGTGCAACGCCGCTCCGCTGAGCCGGGACCCAGAAAATCGCGGGGGAGCGTACCGGTGTCGTGGGCCCCGGCTCTGCAGCGCACCGCCGAAGAGGCGCTGCGCTGCGTCCGGGGCACGGATGGAGTGCGTGTTACCCCCGCACCATTCGCCGCCGCGCCACCGCCAGCCCCATCAACACAAACGCCGACGTCACCTCCGGGCCGCCGACCAAAATCCGCGTCGGGGTCTTCATCTTGTTCCATTCATAGGCGCGGAACGGGCCGCGGCGGCCGCCTTCGCCGATGGCGTTGACGATCACGTTCAGAGCCGGCGCGAACGCGCGCGGGTCGGCGCCGAGATGGCCGAGCGCGATCAGCGCCAGTGCCGCGTCGAACACGTTCATCTCGGCCGCCATCAGCTCGCCCTTGACGTAGGAAAGCACGCGATGGCGGATGAAATCGAAATCGCCGTCGGGATCGATCGCAGCCTGGGCTGCCAGCGGCAGCGCCAGGAAGGCCGCATAGCAGCGGCCGAAATAGGCGCTGTAGAGCTCCGGCAGATAATAGATGTGCGAGCGCGGATTGGCGAAGGCACCGCTCGCCGCCAGCCGCTTCTGGAAGCCGATGATGCGATGCACGGTCGCGAGCCGCGCCGGTGTCTCCAGAATCCTCCAGCGCGCCAGATTGCGAAAGCTCACCTCGAGAATGTCGAGATTGAGCGTCGGGTCGAGATCGTTGCCGTAAGGACGCTCGCCCTTGAGGTTGTCGATCCAGGTCGCAACGCCGCCTTCGTAGTCGATATTGTCGTTGAGCGGCACCGTCACGCGCGGCTCGTTGACACCGGCATGCACCTGATAGCCCGCGTAGAAATCCAGCAGCGGCTGGTCGATGATCGGATCGGTGCAGCCGGCCTGCGTCGCCGCCGAAATCGAGCACGCCGTGGTGTCGCAATCCGGCACATAGACGCCGAAGCCAAGGTCCTGCTTGATCTGGGCGAAATAGCGCGAAAAGCGCGGATGCGGCGCCGGTGCCAGCGCCGTGATGACGTTGAAGCGCTGGCCGCCGCTGCCCTCGACCTGCTCGCGGCTGATGTTGACGCAGAAATCGACCATGTCGGCGATGGCGCGCTCGGCTGCAGTCTTGTCGGCCGGCGAGGCGAGCCCCGTTTCGACATAGCCGAGCAGCGCCTCGATGAAGAACGCATCGTAATAGGCCGAGCGGTGGCGGATCTGCACCGGCTCCCACATCGGCTCGGCGATTCCTCGCCAGGGTGGATTGACCACGGCGCGCGCGGGCGAGCGCGCGATGAAGACGCGGGCGAGGTTGAACAGCAGCGATGAATTCTTGTAGCCACGCGCGTTCAGCCCGCTGAGCGCCATGATCAGCTCGCGGCCGCGAAAATCGGGATCGCCGATCAGGTTGAAGGCGGCATAGGTCGGCAGGAAACCGTTGTTGCGGTACGAGCCGAGCAGATGCTGCGCGCAGTCGCGGATCACGCCGTCGATCTGCGATTGTGCCGGCATCGCGCCCACGAAATTGACCGGCGGCGGTTTTGGATGGTCGAGCGCGATGGTGTCGACGAGATCGGCGATGGGCTGGCCGACCGCCGCCCAGTCGGGTTCGGCATCGTCGCGGGCGCGGGCCAAAGCCTCGCGCAGCCGGGTCAGCTTGGCCTCGTCACGCAGATCGCTCAGGCCGGCGCGGCGCAGCAGCACCCGCAGCGCCGGGTTGCCGAGCGCGGTCTTGTAAAATTTCGCCAGATGCGGATCGCCGCTGGCTTGGCCCGACAAGACGGGATCGCAGACGTCATAAAGGGAGGGGCCGTCTTTCCGCGCCGTCAGCACCCGGCACGCGGCACCTGCAAAATAATGAAAGCTCATGAAATACCTGGTCGCGGGGGACTTTCACGGGAGCCAGGTCGATGACCCGTCCCCCACAAGTCTTTGAAAAGCTACCCGGATTCGCGGGAAATACAAATGTGACTGACGTCACGGAAAAGCCCGGCACGGGAGCTGCATAATCAATCCCCGGAAGGCTACGGGGAGCCAAAAATGGAGAAATCTGTTTGGGTAATTAACCAATATATTCAGTGGCTTAGATCAAATTTGGGACGATCTATTGCCGGGCCGGTGATATCCGGTTAAGGGTTTGTTTGGTGCGGCGCCGCAAATTGCGCGCAATTCGGGGGCACTCCCCCGGCCAATCCCTCAAACCTAAAGACGCCATCGCGCTACTCAATCCGTGTGCGCGCGCATGGACGGTCTTTGGCACTGACAGGAATGAACCGAGATGAATGTAAGGCAGCTCGACATTTCCCGACGCACGATTGCGGTGGCCGCGGCCCTCATCGGCACGGTGTCGCTGGCGATCGGCGCTCATGCTGCGCTGAATATGCGTTCGCTCGATGCCGCCAAGGCCGTTTCGACCGACCAGGTCACGGGCTCGCTGGGCCAGACCTCGCGTCTCGCGCTCGTCATCGGCAATGGTCATTATCCCGACGCGACCGCGCCGCTGACGCAGTCGATCAACGACGCGCGCGCGCTGTCCTCGTCGCTGCGCAAGAACGGTTTTGACGTCGACATGGTGGAGGACGCGAGCAAGGACGACATGGTCCGCGCCGTCAACCGCCTCAAGTCCCGCATCAGGCACGACACCGTCGTCATGCTGTTCTTCGGCGGCTACGGCGTGCAGGCCGGCCGCGAGAGCTACATGCTGCCGGTCGATGCCGTGATCTGGAAGGAGAGCGACGTCCGCCGCCAGGGCGTCTCGATCGAGGGCGTGCTCAACATGATGAAGGAGCAGGGCGCCAAGGCCAAGCTCGTCGTCGTCGATGCGTCCCGCCGCAATCCCTATGAGCGCCGCTTCCGCTCCTATTCGCATGGCCTCGCGCCGATCGGCACGCCCGACAATGCGCTGATCCTCTCCTCGGCCTCGCCCGGCAAGGTCGTCGACGACGGCAAGGGCGAGCACAGCACGCTGGTCAGCGAGCTCCTCAACAATCTCAATGCGCAAGGTAGCAGCGCCGAAAGCGTCTTCAACAAGACCCGCGTCGCCATCTCCCGCGCCTCCGAAGGCGACCAGGTCCCGACGGTTTCGTCCTCGCTGCTCGAGGACGTGCAGTTCAACCAAGCCGGCGGCTAGTTTCTAGCGGCAGCTTCGTAGGGTGGGCAAAGGCGCCCTTGCGCCGTGCCCACCATCTTTCCAACATTTCAATAGAAGAGGTGGGCACGCTTCGCTTTGCCCACCCTACGAGACCGTTGCTACTTCGCCGCTTCGCTCGCCATCACCGGGCGCACGGGATCGCCTTCGCGCAGCAGCGCGCCGGCACGGGCGACGACGATATCGCCTTCGGTGAGGCCGTCGCGGACCTCGATATTGCCGCCCGACATCAAGCCGGTCTCGACGCGCTTGGTCTCGACGCGATTGCGGCGGATCACCTGCACCACGGTGCCGGCGGATGAATATTGCACCGACGTCAGCGGCACCGCGACGTTGCAGCTCTGCCCGGTCTTGATCAGCGCGCGGCCGCTCGCATTGAGCAGCAGCCGCTTCTGCGAGGAGATGCCGATATAGACCATGCCTTGCTGGATGTTCGGCTCGACGGTCGGTCCGATGCGGCGCACCTTGCCCTCGATATCGCCGGCGCCGGCAATGCGCACGGTGGTCGGCTGATTGACCGCGAGCTTCCTGACATCGTTGGTCGCAACCAGGCCGACGAGATCATATTCGCTGCGCGCCACGATGGTGAACAGCGCCTCGCCCTTGGCCGAGGCGGGATTGCCGATCTGCGCGGTCGAGGTGGCGATGACGCCGGCAACGGGGGCGGTGACCTGCAGCGTGCCGCCTTCGGGCAGCGCCAGCCGTGCCAGCACCTGGCCGGCCGTCGTGGTCTCGCCGGCTTCGGCCAGCACCTCGGTCACCTTGAGCCCGGGACGCTCGGGCCGCACCGAGGTCTCCTCGCGCGCGATGATCGAGCCGGTGGCCTCGACGATGTCGGAGAAGCAGGACTTTGCCGCCTTCAGCACCGTGACCGCCGGCCCCTTGGGCGCGTCGTCATCGGCAGCGAGCACGGGCTGGGCGGAGACCAGCACCAGTCCGGCGAGCGTAACGAAGGTCAGGGAAGAGGAACGCGCAGGCAATGAACGCATCGGTCATTCCGGTTGGCCGCCAAGAAGGCTTCAATCGATAGCAGAAGCGATTGCGGCGGGCCATGGGCTGACCGGATGAGAAATGCCGCAGCGCAGGCGGCAGGAAGCCGCCCGTTGATTTAGTCGCTGCGAAAGCAAAGAGGTTCGCCGGTGGTCGCGCATCCCGGACTCGTCATGGCCGGGCTTGTCCCGGCCATCCACGTCTTGGCCACGTGGAACGAAGAACGTGGATGCCCGGGACAAGCCCGGGCATGACGGCCTCTTGTAGAAGCTACCCTAGGAGAGGAGGGGCAGCGCCACCTCACTTCAGCGTCAAAAACTCCACCCAGTTCGGCTTCTTGCCGGTGGCGTAGGATTTCAGCTTGCTGAGTGCGCCGCTGGTCTGGTCGATGGCGTAGACCGTCATGCCGTCGGACAGCTCGCCGACCGCGGCGAGGTAACGGCCGGTCGGATCGATGTTGAAGCCGCGCGGCTGCTTCTCGGTCGGCACGCTGCCGATCGTGGTCAGCTTGCCGCTTGATGCATCGACCTTGTAGGCGGTGAGCGTGTTGGTGGTGCGCTCGGAAGCGTAGAGGAAGCGGCCGTCGGGGGTGATGTGGATGTCGGCGGCCCAGGGTTTTCCGTTGAAGCCCTCGGGGAGCGCCGTCGTGCGCTGGATCTCGCTCCACGCGCCGCTCCTGGCCTCATAGCTGTATGCTGCAACGTCGCCGTTCAGCTCGTGGATGAGATAGACGAACTTGCCGTTGGGATGAAACACGAAGTGCCGCGGCCCGGATTTCTCCGGCGTCTTGATCGCCGGCGGATCGCTCGGCGTCAGCGTGCCCGCGGCGGCATCGAACGCAAAGCTCAACACCTGATCGGAGCCGAGATTGGTCGCGAACACAAAGCGGTTGTCGGGCGAGGGCAGCAAGGCGTGTGCGTTCAGCCCGGTCGGGATCACGTGCTTCGGCTCGCCGACGACGCCGTTGGCTTGAAGCGGATTTAGCGCGACCTTGTTGCCGCCATAGGAGGCGCTGAACAGCACCTTGCCGCCGCGGTCGGTGGCGATGTTGGCCATGCTGTCGGCGAGCGGCCCGTTGCCGATATGGCTGAGGAGGCCCGTCTTGGGATCGATCGCAAAGCTCTCCGCGAGGAAGGGCTGCGAGCGGACGCCGGCGATCAGCACGCGGTGGTCGGGCGTGATCGCGAGCGGGGTCGAGGATCCCGGTTTTTCGACGCCGGTGAAGGCGGCCGTCTGCACCGGCGTCATCTCGCCGTTCTCGGCGATCTTGAACACGCTGATGTCGTTGCTGTCGGCATTGCCGACATAGGCGAAGGATTCGGCCATGCCGGCACGGACTCCGGAAACGAGGGCAAGAGCGCTGACAAGAGCGGTGAAGAGCGTGGTGGCGATCGCCGCGCGGGATGCGGGGCGTGTCGGTTTGATCATGGGCCGTCCTCCTGAGCCGGTATGGCTTGTCGTTTTGCGGCAGAGGATAGCGGCTGGGGTTCCGTTGCACCAAATTCCAATTGGGATTGATCGATGCCGAAATGGTATCGGTTGCAAGGCGCTTTCGAGAGACAAGGCGTTTTCGAGCGAAGTGGGATGCTGGTTCGTGTCTACCGCACCGACGCCGTCAGGTCGCGTGAGGGCAGATGCGGGCCGGCCGGATGGTCGGGTGGCCCGAGCACGGTCCACACGGCAACGGCCACCAAGGCCGAGGTCAGGATGGTCCAGGCGACGAGTTGCTTGCGCATCAGGCCAAATCCGTCCGTCGAAGGTTCGGCCATCGTGCACTGCAAACGGCGACGACCCTATGAACTCGTTCACAGGGGCCTTCGGTATGGCGATGTCGTGGCAAAGCGCCACACCGGTTAAACCGATCGCAAGGTCTCGCTGACAAACTCAGGAGAGGTTGCGCTTCGCCTGCTCAAGTCGCAGGCATCCCCGCCGCATGATCGCGTGGGAACGGCGGCCGCGCCCCGCCGTTACCCCGGTCTCGCCGGTGGAGGACACCGAAACGGAGGCTGGCACGTGTTTTGGATTTATTGGGACACCGCCTGGTCGCTTATCATCAGCGGCATCATGTTCACCACCATCGTCACGCATCCGGACGCCGAGCTCGTCGAAGTGCACGCCGCAAAGCGACGAATGTGAACTTTTACGGGACCTGAGGTCGCCGCCTCCAACAGGGGCAAATTGAGCCTGGCTCGCGCCTGGCCAGCGGGGTAGGCGCATCTGGTGAACCAAATCTTAGGAGCAGGCCGGTATTTTTCTGCATCTTTTTCAGATTCAGAGACCCGGCGCTCCCCATGGCATTGTTCGGCAATCCCTCCATTCGTTCGGTTCTCGGCGCCATCATCGGCGTCCTCGGCCTGTTCCTGGTCGGGCAGCTCTCGACCGGGCTGCTTGGCGCCATCGCGCGCAACAGCGCGGCGCAGAAGGTCGAGCGCTTCGCCAGCACCGACCAGCAGCTGTTCGCGACCCTGCTCGGCTTCCGGCTCGAGCGCGGAACGTTCCTGTCGGGTCTGGTCGCGGACGCCCCGGCCAATGCCAATGCCGATGACCGCATCGCCACCAACCGGGGATTGTCGGAAACGGCCTACAAGAACGTGCTCGAGCGTCTCACGGGTGTGAGCGATTCTCGCCTGGCCGCCGCCACGAGCAAGCTGGTCGCGATCCACGACGCACTCGTGCCGTTGCGAACCAAGGCGGAAGGCGCCATCCATCAGCCGAAGGCCACGCGTGACGCCAGGGTCGGCGACGAGTTCCGCAAAGCCGCGCAAGATTATCTCGATGCCATTCTGGCGCTGACGGCCGAGCTCGAGAACGCGCTCAAGCTCACCGATCCCGTGGTCGATCATCTCCTGGGAATCAAGCAGTCGGCCTGGTCGGCGCGTGCAAACGGTGGCTCCGTCGCAATCCGTCTTGAAGCTGCGGCTGCGGCCGGCAAGCCCTGGAGTGCCGCCGACATGGTCGGCGCTGCCGAGGATACCGGCCGCTCCAAGCAGGCCTGGAGCCAGGTGCTGGAAGTCGCCGCGCGCCCTGACGCGCCGGCAAGCCTCACCGACGTGATCGCGCGCTCGAAGCAGGGCGAGGCTGCCGCCATGACCGAGCGCCAGCAGGGCTTCATCAAGGCGCTGAGCAACAACCAGACCATCGACATCAAGGTCGAGGATCTGTCCAAGCTCAATACCGCGATTCTCAACTATAGCGTCGAGGCCGGCCAGGCCGCGCTCGCCGAAATGGTCGCCCGCGCCCGTCAACAGATGACATCGGCGACATGGAGCCTCGCGCTCAATGGCGGGATGATGCTGGTTGCGCTCGCCATTACGGCTTTCGGCTTCATCCTGGTGAACCGCCGCGTCAGCGCGCCGATCCGCACGCTGACGCAGGCGATGCGCTCGCTTGCCGAGCGTGACTATGCGATCGCGCTCGCGGGCATCGAGCGCGGCGATGAGATCGGAGAAATGTCGCGTGCGGTGTCGGTGTTCAGGGAGAACATGATCGCCGGCGATCGCCTCGCCCAGGAGCAATCGACGGAGCAGGGCCGGAAAGAGCGGCGCCAGCTTGCGGTCGACGGCCTGATCGAGCAGTTCGAGAAGACCGTCACGGAATCGCTGCACACGCTGGCCTCGGCCTCCGGCGAGCTCAACGCCACCGCGCAGTCGATGTCGTCGACCGCCGAGCAGGGTTCGTCCCAGGCGGCCTCGGTCGCGAGCCTGTCGGGCGATGCCTCCTCCAACGTTCAGACGGTTGCGGCGGCGACGGAAGAGCTGTCGGCCTCGATCAGCGAGATCAGCCGTCAGGTCGCGGAATCCTCCAGCATTGCCGGTGCCGCCGCCAGCGAAGCCGATCGCACCAATGCCGAGGTGCAGGCGCTGGCCGACGCCGCCCAGCGCATCGGCGACGTCGTCGCGCTGATCACCGGCATTGCTGAGCAGACCAACCTGCTTGCGCTCAACGCCACCATCGAGGCGGCGCGCGCGGGCGACGCCGGCCGTGGCTTTGCGGTGGTCGCATCCGAGGTGAAGAACCTCGCCACGCAGACCGCGAAGGCGACCGAGGAGATCACGGGTCAGGTCGCCGCGATCCAGGGCGCGACCAAGTCGTCGGTGACCGCGATCCAGTCGATCGGCACCACCATCCAGCGCGTCAACGAGATCGCGGCGGCGATCGCGGCCGCCGTCGAGGAGCAGGGCGCCGCAACGCGCGAGATCGCCCGCAACGTGCAGCAGGCCTCGCAGGGCACCAACGAGGTCTCGCGCCACATCTCCGGCGTGTCGCAAGCCGCCGGGCAGACCGGTGCCGCCGCAGGCGAAGTGCTGGATTCGGCCAAGATGCTGGCGCGCCTGTCGGACGATCTCAAGCGCGACGTCGACCGCTTCGTCGGCGATCTCCGCGCGGCGTAGCGCAATTCTGCTCCGCTTGCGGTGTGCCGGATGCTGCGCAGCGCATCGTTGCGTGTTGCGCTTCGCCCCGGAGACGAGTGTTCAAGGTCCTTATCGCGCAGGCCAGGCGTCTCCGTCGCTGTCGATGAAGTGCGTCGGCAGGAGCCGGTCAGCGGTAAACGATGCGGCCGTGAGCGCTCGCCCAAAGCAGGCACCGGTGTCGATGTTGAGGCGGTTTGGACGCAAGTCCGGCAGGCCGGATTCAGTTGGAGTGTGTCCGTGAACGACGAACGCCCCGTGACTGGCACGAGACGACAGGAACGGCTCGCGGATCCACAATACATCATCCTCGGTTTGATCCGGGACCGGCACACCGGGTCGAATTCCGGTATGGACAAAAAGTCGGCCACGATCCGTGAACGTCAGTGGAAGCGCGTCGATCCAGGCAAGATGTTCCTTTGGAAGCTCGCACGGATCTCCGACACCATAGCTATCCAGCGTCTGCTCCCCGCCATTGGCCCACCAATTGACCAGGTCTGCATCCGTCCGCTCTCTTGCGGCGGCTCGTAGCAGCATGTCGTCGTGATTGCCGCGCAAGCAGACGACATGATCAGTTCCGCGCTCCTGCCTGTCGATCAGGACATCGAGGACCTTTCTTGCGTCCGGCCCACGGTCAACATAGTCGCCAATGAATACAAACCGAGCATGCCGTCCGCCTTTGATCATATCGCAGGCCTCCAGAAGGCGGACCAGCTTGTCAAAGCAGCCGTGTACATCACCGATTGCAAATGTGATGATATCGTCCAACACGCCAATCTCCGGAGCAGCCGAACACTTGGCAAGGAAATGCCTCTTGATGCCAGCAGAATATTTTTTTGGAATATTCCATAATAAGTAAATTTCTTCGAGCCTCGTTTGAATCCTCGGAGTGAAGACTATTGCGAGGCGGACGCGTCGCAGCGAGATCCGCAAGTCTTACAGGCTCCCAAGGCCACGACGAACGTTCGGCTTCAAACCTACGAGGGTCCACTCAGTGCGAATGAAAATCCACCGAGGAACGCGCGAAATCGGCGGAACGTGTGTTGAGCTGGAAAGCGCGGGGAATCGAATTCTTCTTGATCTCGGACTCCCTCTTGCGGCATCGGATCTGGCCTCGACGCCGCTACCCGATGTCGAAGGGCTGGGCGGAGGCGAGGACCGGCCATTGGCCATCATTCTGTCGCACGGGCACCGGGATCACTGGGGTCTCGTTCCCAAGGCCAGCCGCGAAATCCCGCTTGTGATGGGGAGGGCGACCGAAAGCATCATGCGGGCGGCCACCGATTTCGTTCCAGATGCCGTTGCGCTCGATGCGGTTCACCATCTCGAGCACGCGAGACGAATGACAATCGGACCTTTCAGCGTCACGCCGCGCTTGGTGGATCATTCAGGCTTCGACGCCTATGCCATGGAGATCGAGGCCGACGGCAAACGCCTGTTCTATTCCGGCGACCTCCGGGCGCACGGCCGCAAGGGCAGCCTGTTTGAGGCCCTGATCGGCAACCCGCCTCGCAACATCGATATCATGCTGATGGAGGGGTCGAGCCTCGGCCGTCTACCGGACGACGGGACCTTCCCGACGGAAGATACCTTGGAATTGACTTTCGCCGACCGCTTCAAGGACACCGCGGGTGTGGCGCTGGTCGCCTGTTCGGCGCAGAATATCGATCGGGTCGTTACGGTTTACCGTGCGGCCAAGCGGTGCGGGCGAACGCTCATCATCGACGCCTACGCGGCGGAAATCCTGAAAGCGACCGGGCAACAGAGCATTCCGAGGCCCTCGACCGGCTGGTCCAATCTTGCAGTCTACATTCCGGAAAGGCAGCGGCGGCAACTGAAGGCGAGGGGAATTGCCGCGCTGGTCGACAGCTACCGCGGATTCAGGCTTTGGCCCGAGCAATTGGCTGAGCAGGCGTCGCGATCGGTCATGCTGTTTCGCGGCTGGATGATGGATGATCTCGATCGGGCCAATGCCCTTTCGGGGGCCAGCCTGTTCTGGTCGCAATGGGACGGATATCTTGCGGAGGGCACTCCGGGCGCGGCGCTCAGAGCAGATTGTGAAGCCCGTCGCATACCTTTCGAAGTCATTCATACGTCAGGGCACGCCAGCCCGCGGGATTTGAAGCGTCTTGCTGCAGCGGTTGCACCCAAATGGCTGGTCCCGATCCATACCTTCGAGCGCCATCGATTCCCAGGTCTCTTCGAAAATGTGAAACTGGTGAATGACGGCGAATGGACTGAGGTTGGCCGCGAGCCGTAGTACCGCTCTCACAGGATCATCAACGGCGGATCGCAAAGGCAGGCAATGGGTTCATTCGTTCGCAAATTCGACCTCGATACTTTCGAGAAACGCTTGACCAACTCCGGGCAGGAGGGTTGGTGGAATGATCTGCTGATGCTGTGGCGACCAAGTGGGCAAGAGTCGGGCACGCATGGGCTGCGACTTGCCATTCGCAACAATTATCTGAATTTCTACCGGCTCGGACAATCGATCGCGCGCGTCGGCCTCAACAGACAAAAGCAGCCCACACTGGCCGTGCACGCAAAGTACGTCCTGCCTGAGGCTGAGAGACGGACAGTCGGGCAGGAGTATGTCGTGCTTACCGGCTCCACTCTGACTCGCCCGGGCGGGCAAGAGTTCCCCTATGAAGGCATTCAGACTCTGAAGGCGTGGATTGATGCGGCCAAGGACTATACTGGGGACGAGAAGAAGTTTGTCGATAAGCTCTTGAGCGTTCCGGAAAATGACGGCGTCATCGATCTGGAAATGGCTTTGCCGGCCTGGGGCAATGTGAAGACTGCGTCGCGCATGGATCTGGTCTCAATCGAACGGGTCAATGGACAACTCACTGTCTTTTTTGGCGAAGTGAAGCTCTTCGATGACAGCCGGCTGCGTTGTCGGGCCGCGCTTGTTCGCGATGAAATGCCGGAGGTTCTCTGGCAATTGAGCATCTATCGAAACTATCTGGCCGTTCCGAGCCACCGGGCTCGGATCAGCGAACAATATGCAGAAGCGGCCCAATTGCTCTCGCGGTTGCGAGATGCGGCCGATGCCATCGGCCAGACGCGCCCGCTTGGACGGGCCATCCTGCAATCGAGACACGAAAGTCTCTCGGTCGCTAATCTCGCTCGGCTGATCGTGCACAACGAACACCAGCGCGCGTGGACCGAGCACCGCGCCAAGCTCGAAGCTGAACGAGAGCGTGTGCCGATGATAGAGCTCGGTGCAGCAGGCCCGCTCAACCTCGCAACGACAACTTAGGTTCGGATCTTCGCATTGGCTGTCGCCGCGACATCGCCTGAGATCACTGCATCATCGCGGCTGCGATCTTCTCCGCCGACATCAGCACCGGAAAATTGGTGTTGGCGCACGGCACGACCGGGAAGATCGAGGCGTCGACGACGCGCAGGCCCTGGATGCCTTTGACGCGGCCTTGGGCATCGACCACCGCCATGGGATCGTCGGCCCGTCCCATGCGGCACGAGCAGGAGGCGTGCCAGACGCCGATAGTGGCCTTGCGCACGAAGGCTTCGAGCGTCTCGTCGTCGTTGATCACGTCATCGAAGGTAAAGCCTTCGACCACGAAATTGTCGATCAGATAGTGGCGCAGCGCCGCGGGTCCATCCATCAGGGTCGCGGCGATCCCGGTCAAAATCCTGTTCCTGGTGTTGACCACGCCGATCTTGCG
The DNA here is from genome assembly GCF_040548225.1 of Bradyrhizobium sp. S3.12.5. NCBI lineage: Bacteria > Pseudomonadati > Pseudomonadota > Alphaproteobacteria > Hyphomicrobiales > Nitrobacteraceae > Bradyrhizobium > Bradyrhizobium sp. S3.12.5. Next base: position 141,726 of record NZ_JBEPRF010000017.1, on the reverse strand, counting down.
GACCTTGTCGGTATAGGCGGCCGGGAACGGCTTGTCGGTCACCGCCTTCACGGCGTCGCTCATTTGAATGGCCGCCATCTTGCGGAAGCCACTCATCAGGCGCTCGAGGTCGCGCCGGTCGGACAGCAGATTGAACTCGACGACCGGCTCGGCGGCGGAATCGCGCGAGGCAAGCTTGACCTGTCCAGTCTCGGAATAGGTCTTGTTGACGAAGGTCAGCGCCGAGCCGATCTGCGCGCCGACCGCGTGCCAGGCCGACTTGCTGAGCAGGACCACGAACATGTCGCCCTTCGGCACGCCCGGCAGCCCCGACGAATAACGCAGGCCGAGCTGCATGTGACGCCTGGTATGCTCGTTCATGCGGGCGCCGCGGCGGACGAAGGAAGATAGCGAGATCGAGGGATGATCCATCAGGCGCTGGCCGACGCCTGCGAGCCCCATCAGGACCGGAATGCCCATATCCTTGAGGTGACCCACCGGGCCGATGCCGGCGCGCAACAGATGCGCCGGCGAATGGATCGCGCCGCTGGAGAGGATGATCTCGCGTCCCCGGAATTCCTGCTCGCGTCCGTCGACGACAGCCTTCACGCCGACGCATTGCGTGCCTTCAAACAGCAGCTCGTTCACCTGCGTGTTGGTGGAGATCGTCAGGTTCGTACGCTTGCGGGTGTCGCGATCGAGATAGCCCATTGCGGCCGAGACGCGTTGCTCGGCCTGGTTGGAATGCGTCACCGGGAAATAGCCGTCGACGAACTCGCCGTTCTGGTCGGGCAGATATTGATGGCCGGCCTGCTCGAAGGCGTCGGCGAATGCCTGGGAATGCCGGGTCCAGTGCTCGCGCGGAATTCGGCGCACGGGAATTCGGCCGTCCTTGCCGTGATACGGCCCATCGAAATCGAGGTCGCGCTCGACCTTCTTGAAGAACGGCAGCACGTCGGCCCATGTCCAGCCCGAGGCCCCCCGCGCGTCCCATTCGTCGTAATCGGTCGGTGCGCCGCGATTGGCCATCTGACCGTTGATCGAGGAGCCGCCGCCGAGCACGCGCGCCTGCTCGTATTTGCGCAAGGGCGGGCGCGCTTCGTTCGGATTGTTGTGGCTGACGACCTGGGTCGTGACCTTCAATTCCGTCCAGTGGAAGCGCGGATCGAAATAGGCGGTGCCGGGATAGCTGTCCCTGATTTCGGCCGGCTCGCTGCCGGGAGGCGTGTCCTGTCCGGCTTCGCACAGCAGGACCTTGTTGGCGCTCCTGGCGGAGAGCCGGTGGGCCAGCACGGACCCCGCCGAGCCGCCGCCCACGATAATGTAGTCGTACACGATTGGCGTTTCCTCTTGTTCTTGTCCCAAGAGGGTAGCGTGGATTTATCGCGAGGTCACGCCTGCGCCGACCGATCTGTGAGCGACGTCGGTGCGGTCTATTGCAGAACCTTCGGCATCACGACGACGACATCGACCTGTCGCTTCAGCACACGCGATGCGACAGTGGCGATATAGATCGAATAGCCGTCCTCGATGTCGGACGCGATCTCCTCGTCCTTGGCGAAGGCGTAGAGCATCGTGCCGTCGAGCTTGTCGAAACGGATGCCTGCAAACAGGCGATCGAACGTCTCGGCGCCGACGGCGCCCGCCGTCAGTGCCTGTATGGCCTGGTCCTGGACGAGTGTGAGCTTCATCATGCCGATGAGATATGAAACGGTTGCGCGAATGCAAGGTGGCTTGCGGCCTCACGTCATGCTTCCCGGCATGAAGCAGCGGATCAAGGCGCGACCGTTGACGTAGTAGGGCCAGACGATGGTGCGGCCGATGCGGTTCGGCTCGGTGATCACGGTGTCGTCAGGCACCTGGATCCACTCACCCTGGATCCTGACCCGGTAATGTCCGTTGCTCGTGTCCCAATCGACGTCGTCGAGCGCCGTGCCATCGGCGTCCGCGCAGCAGGGCCCGCCGCCCCTGCTGTGCAGGCTCTCGAACCAGCCCTTGAGCGGAGAGTTCGCGTAGCGCCCGTCATCGCGCGCGTCCGCGGGCGCGCCGATCAGGGCGATCGCCGCAGCAAGAAGAACCATTCGCAAAACCAACATTGCCATGTCGCCTCGCTCGATCTGCGCACCTGCGCAAAGCGCGAGACGCAAGCGTCCGCGATGCGCGCGATGCGATTGGCCGACCGCCCGCCGGCCGGAGCTTCCGGCCGTCTCAGCAAGGCCATAACCGCGAGCCGGCGCGTTTGATCCTATTTTCGGGGAGGCCGCGGACAGATCAATGCAGGCGAAGCAGCCGAGGTCAGGCCGCAGCCGCCTGCTTCGACAGCAATTGCTTCAGCTTCGCCGCCGGCACCGCCGGGCTGAACAGCCAGCCCTGCATCTGGCTGCAGCCGAGCTGCCGCAGCACTTCGCGCTGGGCTTCGGTCTCGACGCCTTCCGCGGTCGTCGCCATGTGGCGCGCGGCGGCCATTTGCACCACGGCCTGCACGATCGGCGAGGAATCCTCGGGCTCGCCGATGTCGCTGATGAAGCTGCGATCGATCTTGATCTTGTCGAAGGGGAAGCGGGGCAGATAGCTCAGCGACGAATAGCCGGTGCCGAAATCGTCGAGCGCGATGCGCACGCCGAGCTCGCGGAGCTGCTGGAGGACCGTGAGCGCTTCCTCGTCGTCGCGGATCAGCACGGTTTCGGTGATCTCGAGCTCGAGGCGCCCCGGCGCAAGGCCTGACTCGGCGAGCGCTGCGGCAACCTTCAGCGCCAGTGTCCTGGATCGGAATTGCACCGGCGAGACGTTGACAGCGATGTGGATGTCGCCGGGCCAGGATGCGGCCTCGGTGCAGGCCTGCCTCAAGACCCATTCGCCGATCTCGCCGATCAGGCCGGTGTCTTCCGCGACCGGAATGAAGTCGGCGGGCGAGACCATGCCGCGCTCGGGATGGCGCCAGCGCAGCAGCGCCTCGCAGCCAGTGACGACATTGGCGGAGAGATCGACCAGCGGCTGGTAGTGCACCTCGAACTCGCCGCGCCCGAGCGCCTGGCGCAGATCGAGCTCGAGCTGGCGGCGCAGCCCGGCCTTGGCGTCGTATTCGGGCACGAAGATGCGGAAGGTGCCGCGGCCCTCGGATTTCGCGGCATACATTGCGAGATCGGCGCGCTTGAGCAGATCATCGAGATTGTCGCCGTGGTCGGGCGCGATCGCGACGCCGATGCTGGCATCGGTCGCGATCTCCTGGCCCTTGCAATCCACCGGCATGCGCAGCGACGCCAGGATCTGTTCGGCGAGCGCGGTCAGCCCGGCCTGGTCGCAGCTCCCGGCCCTGATGATAGCGAACTCGTCGCCGCCGAGGCGTGCCACGAGATCGTTGCCGCTGGCGCAGGCGCGCAGGCGGTTGGCGACCTGGCGCAGCAATTCGTCGCCGACCTCGTGGCCGAGCGAATCGTTGACGCCCTTGAACTCGTCGACGTCGATATAGAGGATTGCAAACGGCTTGCCTTGGGCAAGCTCCGCCACCCGCCGTTCCAGATGGCCACGCATCAGCACGCGGTTGGGCAGGTCGGTCAGCGCGTCGTAATGCGCCATATGGGCGATGCGCTCGTCGGCGCGGATGCGCTCGGTGACGTCGTCATGCGTGGCGAGCCAGCCGCCGGCTGCACCCGGCTGGTTCTTGATCTCGATCAGGCGGCCGTCGGAGGTCTCGACGACGTTGCTCTGGATGCGTCCGACGCTGTTCAGGATGTCGTCGCAATAGGAATCGACGTCGCCGTCGAACGAGCCGGTGTCGGCGCGATGCTGGATCACGTCGCGGAAATGGGCGCCGGGCTTCACCAATGCGGTCGAGAGCCGATACATCTCGATGTAGCGGCGGTTGCAGACGATGAGCCGCTCGTCCTGGTCGAACATGAGCAAGCCCTGCGTCATCGTGTTCATCGCTGTGTCGAGCCGCTGCTTCTCCAGCGAGACGCGCCTCGTCACCTGGCGGAAGATCAGGAACAGCGTGAGCACGAGCAGGCCGATCGACAGCACGGCGACGGTGACGAAGAACTTGGTTTGCGTGTGCCAGGTGGCGAGCGTCGCATCCAGCGATTTGGTGGCGACCACGACCAGCGGCTCGCCGGTCAGCATGCGCGAGGCGACGATCCGGTCCTTGCCGTCGATCGGGCTGGCGAGCTCCGTGGTGACGAAGCTGCGCTCGAACACGGCCATCTGCTCCGGCGAGCCGGTGCGGTAGTTCTGCCCGATCATGGTGTCGACATGCGGAACGCGCGCCAGCAGCTGGCCGTTCTGGTGGTGCATCGCGATCGAGGATTCCTCGCCGAGGCCGGTCGAGGCGAAGAAGGATTCAAGCTGCTCCGGCGCAATCGCCCGCGATACCAGGCCGAAGAATTCACCGTGGGGGCCCGACACCCGCCGCGCGAACACGATCGCCGGGCCCTTGCCGAGCCGGCCGGGCACGACCTCGATCTCTTCCTGCGAAGCCGGATCGTTCTTGAGCCGGTTGAAATAGCGGCGATCGGACACCGAGATGTCGGCGACCGGCCAGCGCTTCGACGAGTTGATCAGCACGCCGTTGGCATCGAACACATTGGCGCCGGCGACGTCGGACCAGCCGCTGGCCTTGGTGCGCAGCACCTCGTGCACGGCGAGCGTCGCCATCTCGCTGCGGAACATGTCGGCGGATTCGATGCCATGGCTCTCGAGTTCCGCGATGATGCTCTTCTGCAGCACCGCAAAGTCCTCGAACTCGCGGTCGAAATGGCGGGCGAGCAGACGGACGGAGCTTTCCAGGCTGTCGCGGCCGCCCTCGATGGCGTTCTGCCGGAACCGGTCGACGGTGAGCCCAGTGCCGATGGCCATCGCCGCCATCAGCACGAAGCCGCCGACGATCAGCCACGTCAGCGGCGCGCCTCGCCATTGGCGAAGCAGCGCGCGCAGTCGCGCGGTCCATCGAATTGATGCGCCCATCCAGCCCTCCCGTGGGATGCAGGATGCCGCAAAACCTCCAAGACCCCGTTACCAGCGAAGGTTAGTGAGATGTGAATCGGAGCGGAATCAGGGGGTTGGTTCCGTTCGCGCAAGGGACCATAATGCCCTCACCGCTTGATCTCCCAGTGCAGCGCTTCCGCGTTGCCTTTGGCGAACATCGCCGGCACGTCGAACTTGCCGGTCTTGAGGTCATAGCGGCATTTCCAGTCGGCCAGTCCCTTCACGGCGACGTTCTTCGGATGCTTGTCCATCTCGCCCGACAGCGAGATCAGGAGGTAGCGGTTGTTGGGCCAGTCGACGCCGAGCCAGCGATAGGCATCCTCGCTGCCTTTCATGAGATTGGCCGAGATGTGGTAGTCGAGCTTCAAGTTCTTCGTGTCGCGCCGGCTGTGAAAATAATCCCAGGCGAGATCGCTCAGCGACTTCTTGGTGGCGCTTACGAAGGCGCCGTTCTCGACATGGTAGAGAAACAGATCCTGCTCGCCCGAGCCGGTCTTCTGCATCCGCACCAGCCATTGCGAGTCGCTGCTGAAGCGGAAGCCGGCGCCATAGCCCTGCTCGGGCTTCAGCTCGGTCATCTGCGCTCCTCGCCGGGCCCAGACCTGCCATTTGACGTCGAAATCCCCGGCGTCCTTCATGTACTGCTCGATCCCTGTGGCGCCGTCGGGCGAGGTGAAGGCGAGATCGGCATTGTCTGTGAGGACGAACCCCGGCGGCGGGCCGGAGGCGGCGAGCGCGGACGCGGCGGCGAGCGTCAGGGCAAGCGCCAGGAATGATGCGAAGCGGCAAAATCCGTTCACGGGAAAAATCCTCAAAAAATATGCCGCAGTGCGGCTTCGCCCATTTGACGCCGACGGGGCTACCTCGGTTCATCCCATTGACCGTCTTGCTGCCGCAGCCAAATCGGCGCACTTTGCCGGAGCCGATTTGCGACCCAAGATTTCGATTAAGGTTTGAGGACTGATGATCACCGCATCCAAGGCCTTCATTGCATTCTGTCTGCTCGCGGTGGCCGGCACCGTCTTGGTGATCGGCCCGACCGAGCTGCGCCGTCTGCTGCCGGGCGGGGCGGGCACCGAGCTCGCGGTCGTCGCCAAGCCTGAGGTCAAGCCTGAGGCCAAGATTGAGCCGAAGACTGAGCCGAAGACTGAGCTGAACTCCGAACAACCGAAACTCGCCGCGGTTGCACCGCCCGCGCCGTCCGCCTCGCCGGCACCGCCCGGCACCGCGAAGGCGGGGGCGCTGGCCGAGACCGAGAAGCAGGTCGCGGCGCTGGCCGATATCGCGCCGGCCAAGCCGCAGCCACCAGTTGCGGATGCCGGTCCCCGTTTCGACGTCGCGCGCGTCGACGATCAAGGCGAGGCCGCGGTGATCGCGGGCCGGGCCGCGCCGGGTTCGAAGGTCGAGCTGATGCGTGACGGCCAGCCGCTCGACAGCGTGGTGGCCGATGCCTCGGGCCAGTTCGTGATGACCCCGCCAAAGCTTCCCGCCGGCAGCTACGAGCTGACGCTGCGCGCCAGGGCGCCCGACGGCTCCGTCATGCAGTCCAGCCGCACCATGCCGGTGACGATTGCCGAAGCCGCGCCGCCGCCCGCGCGCGTCGCAGCGGCAGCGAAGCCGGCTGAAAACGACAAATCGGACATCGTCGCGTCCCTGCCGGCGCCGCGCCTGGCCTCGGCTTTGGACCGGTCCGCGGCTCGGCCGCGCATGATGGGCACGCCCAAGCCAAAGGCGATGGCGAGGATGCCGGCGGCCGGTACCACGGTCGCGTCCGCCTCGCCCGCGGACGTCCTCAACACTGCAACGGCGGAAGCCGGCGGCAGCCGGGTGGTCTCCCGCGGCGACAGCCTCTGGGCGCTGAGCCGTCTCGCTTACGGCGACGGCGCGCGCTACGCGGTGATCTTCAACGCCAACCGCGCAAAGATCCACAATCCCAATCTGATCTACCCCGGCCAGACCGTCTTGGTTCCGCAAAGGGCGCAGTGAGGCGGCTTCTCCTTCTCCCTCGCCCCGTTCTTACGGGGAGAGGGCGGGGTGAGGGGCTCTCTCCACGGGCGGAATCGTCGAGAGACCTGTACCCGCTCACCCGGATGACATCTGCGATGTCATCCGACCTCTCCCCGCAAGCGGGGCGAGGTAAGACGACGGCGACGCTTTGCCCGTCTCGCCGCGGAACATTTGGTTCCCCGGCGAGTTTCTCGATGCGACGCGATCTGGGCTTGGCGCTGGAGGAGGGCCAAGAAGTGATCATTTCGGTGGTCGGCTTGGTGATCAGGTCGAGATTCCGCCTGCGTTTGGCGCTGGCCGGCGCGGTCCTCGCGATTCTGACAGTGCTGTTGCCAAATCAAGCCCAGGCGCAGTTCGGACTCCGCGGCGGGCCGCTCGGTATCGCGCGCTTCGCCGTCGGCCACGTCATCGGCCTGTCGCGGCTGCGCCACGCCCGCATGGCGGTGCGCGGCAGTCGTTATCGCTCCGCTGCGCTGAGGTCGCAGGATCCGCGCCAGATTCCCAACGGAGCCGAGCGCGGTCAGCCCGCCAACCCCTATATTATGCGCGCGGCGCTCACGGCGCAGGCCGCGCTGTCGGGCTGGCACGGCGGCCGCCGTCCGCAGGGCTGGTGGCGCCATCCCGACGGCAGCTACGGCTGGGTCGGTCCCGTGTTCTGGCCGTTCGCGCATGACGATCTCACCAATGCGGTAATCTTCGGCGATGCCACCAGCCTGTCGCTCTATGGCTATGGCGATATCTATGCCGCGATCTTCGCGCCCTATGCGGCTCCGGAGCTCGCCGCCTACACCGCGCCGCAAGGACGTCGTGCGCGACGAGTGCCGCCGGTGGAGGCGGTCTGCGACGCCAGCGACACCGGCGGCCTGCCCGTCGACCGTATCGCCGCCGCGGTGCAGCCGAACGAGATGCAGCGCACCGCGCTCGACGATCTCGGCGCCGCCTGGGCCTCCGCGCGCGACACCATCCGCGCCTCGTGCCCGGCGCAGGCGCCGATGACCGCGCCGGAGCGCCTCGGCGTGATGCAAGCCCGGCTTGATGCCATGATCAAGGCCACGGACGCGCTCGCGGCGCCGCTCGCCAAATTCGTCGATCTCCTCGATGACAGCCAGAAAGCAAAGCTCGAGAAGCTCACCAACGAACGTCGTGCGGCGGTTGCATCCGCCCAGCACAAGGACGCGCAAGCCGCCGCAGCCTGCGATCCGAACAACGATCCCCGCTACGATGTGCAGGCGCAGCGTCAATACGAGCAGCTCGTGCAGCAGCAATGGCCCGCCGCCGAGATCGCATCCACGCTGAAGCTCGACGACACCGGACGCGCCCGCCTCGACGTGCTCCAGGACACCACGCTGCGCACCATGGAGACGCTTAGTCCCTGTCCGACAAAGGCTGCATCAACACCACAGGCCCGCCTCGCCGCCGTGAAGACGCGGCTCGAGAGGATGCAGCAGGCGGTGGGCGGCGTCGGCGATGCGCTCGATGATTTCGAGTTCGACCTGAGCGACGAGCAGAAGGCCGCGTTTGAGGCGATCGGGCCGAAGCGGGGGATGTGAGAGTTGCAAGACGTCCGTCTGCGCGGCATCATCCAACACCTACGCGAAACAGATCCTCATCCTTGTGGAGCCCGCAATAAGCGGGCCGCATGCGGCGCTAACTAACAGCCTCCCGACCTAACTGCGTCCTGGGTGCGCCATTGCCTATTGGCAGTCGCGCGGACTGACCGGACCATGATCATATTACCTGTTGAGCGCCTATGCGGTCATCGTCTTCGATCCACTGTCGGCGCGTTCGTTCGGATCTGCCGTCATCCATTAAAGCTTCGTTGACTAACACTTCATATACAGATCCGGTATTTCCGTCCGAGGAGCCGATGAAGGTCTGGGTCAGCCTGGCTTTACTTGCGGCGCTTTTGCCGCTGGGCCAGCGTTTTGCCTTGATGTCCGCCGAGAAACCAGGCGAGGCTACGGAGATCCGTGCCAGCTACCGTCGGCCCGCAACCATTCTTTTTCCGGATGACAATCCCTACTCCGCGGCGAAAGCGGGTCTTGGGCAGATGTTGTTCTTCGACCCACTGCTATCGAGATCCCGTACCGTTTCCTGTGCGACTTGCCACAACCCGTCACTTTCGTGGGGTGATGGCCTCGCGCATGCGATCGGGGAGGACCCGAGGGGTCTGCCGTTGCGTTCGCCCACTCTGATCGATGTGGCGTTCAGTGAACCGTTGGGCTGGGACGGGAAATTCAGGGATATCGAGGCCGTGACGTTTGGTCCGATCACTGGCCGGGCGAATATGAATCTGACGGAATCGGAGCTGATCGAGCGTCTCTCCACCGCACCGGCCTATGGTGATGCATTCGCAAACGCGTTCGGAGATCGTGCAATCACGCGGCCCAGGATCGAAGCCGCCCTGGCGACCTTTGAACGCACCATTGTCGCTGGCGAGTCGCCGTTCGATAGGTGGATCACGGGCGATGACGCCGCGATCAGCGCGCCGGCGAAACGCGGCTTCGAGATTTTCAACGGCAAAGCACGATGCTCAAACTGCCACAGCGGGCCGTCTTTTACAGATGGATCGTTCCAGGATATCGGCACTGCAACAGGTGATAATATTGGGCGCGGCCGACTGTTTCCGACATCGCAAAAGCTGCGATACGCGTTCAAGACGCCGACCTTGCGCGATGTCACGCGCCGCGCGCCCTACATGCACGATGGCTCTGTGGCAACGCTCGAACAGGTGATCGAGCTCTATAACAATGGTGGGATCGATCGACCTAGCCGATCGCCTTCGATCCGGCCACTGTTCCTTACGGCGGACGAAAAGAGCGATCTGATCGCCTTTCTTCAAACCCTTACCGCCTCGTCCCCGGCAGTGCCTTTCCCCGAGGTGCCCGGACAACGAGCTCCCTGATCGGGCCGGCCGAGAAGGGGCTCAATGAAGGTGCGGCAATGCCGACCCCAACAGGCCAAAACCGAAGATAAGAAGGGCGCCTGTCCAGGCCTCCAGGGTTTCGGCTCGCACTGCGTACCGCTTTGCGCCGCGGGCCAGGACCGAGCCCACCGCCACACCTGCCGCACTTAACGCTCCGAACATGGACTGCTCCAATCATCCGCTTGTCCGCCGTTTAGTACGCCCCCTGGGTTGAAGGCCCGTCCTCAAGATCCGTAAAGTTTGAAGGGATTTGCGGTGGGTTGGCCGTTCAAATAAGCCCCGGTGCCGCCCCCATTAACCACCAAACAACCAGCGGATGCGACAGGCGCCACAAACCTTAAAATTTATGCTAGGGTGAATAGATCGTTAAGGATGTGCGTTTAAGACGGGCGGTTTTTTGAAATGTTCAGGTCTCTGGGACGAGATGCCGTTTCGGCCTCCCGAGCAATCTACCTGTTTGCCACGTCAATCGCCGGATTCTGCGTCTGGATCCTGGGGACGGAAGAGGCAGCCGCCCATGTCAAATGGTTTTGCGCCTACGACGCTGCCGGCCAGCCGCGCGGCCTTGAGAACGTTCTGTGCCAGGATTTTGAGCTCCTCCTGGGCGTTGCCTTGCTCTGGTTCTTTTCCGGCTGTGTGGTGGAGCGGACATCTTTGGGTGAGCTGATGGCCCGCTCGCTGAACCGCTTCACGGAGACGCTGGAGCTGCATACCGAGCTGATGATGCGCGCAGTCTGCGGGTTTTTCTTCGTCTCGCTCTGGGCGGTCGGAGGTATCATCCTGACCCCCGAACTGAAAACGACGTCCGCGCTGGTCGGGCCTTTGCAGCTTGCCATCGCCGCCGGCCTGCTGTCGCGTCGCACGATGCCGCTATCTGCGGCCGGGATCGCGGTGTTGTTCGCGCTCGCGGTACGGGACTACGGCACCTTTCATTTGGCCGATTATCCGATCTTTCTCGGGTTTGCGGCCTACCTCGCCCTCACCGGGCTGCAAAAGGACCTCTTCGGCGTTTCGCCGCTCGACGTGGTGCGCTATGCGACCGCCGTCACGTTGATGTGGGCGTCGATCGAGAAGTGGGCCTATCCGGAATGGAGTTTTCCGCTCCTGATCGAGCATCCCGGCATCACGCTTGGGTTCGAAAGCGAGTTCTACATGCGGGCCGCGGGAATGGTCGAGTTCACCCTCGCTTTTGCCTTGGCTTGGACACCGCTAGTCCGGCGCATTGCGGCGGCCATGTTGCTCGGCATGTTTATCAGCGCATGCTTCGAATTCGGCAAGCTTGATGTCATCGGCCACTCGGCGATCATCGTCGTCCTGGTCGCGATCGTTTGCGATACCCGGCAGGCCGCGTCAGACTATCGCTCGCCGTGGCTCGCCCCGGCAGGACTATGCGCGGCGCTGACGGTCACGCTGTTCGCCTATTATGTTGGCCACGCCGCGATCTTCAACACGACGATTCTCTAGGGTCTTTACTTGGTGACGTGCACGCCAAGCTTCATCTTGGGATGAATGCCGCACAGCACGGTGTAGTCACCAGGCACGGAAAAAACGACGTCGAACTGGCTGCCCGGCTGCTGATCCCCGGTATCGAAATCAAAGCTGTCCGCGCTCAAATAGGCGTGGTGGAGGAGCTCGCCGTCGTCGTTAACGAACCGTAAAGTTTCGCCGCGCTTGATGATGATCTCTCTCGGCCTAAACTCCCGATCCTTTTGCGAGATCGTGTAAGGAGCCGCGCCCAAAGCGGCTCCCGCGAAGAGACCCCCTACAATTGCGGCCGTGATCTGAAAACCGAGCCCGCCTGCGCGCAAAGGCAAAAACCTCGCCATTATTTCAACCCCGCTGAAACTTCAACTTTACCAAGAATCCGTCCGGGCTCGAATCTTTCGAGCCGCGTGAGTACCCCCATACTTATCACAGGTTGATCTTAACGATTTCCGCATCCCTTGCAGTCATTGCTAGGGAAATTTTAGGCGGAGCCGCTGCTGCCTCCGCGCGATATGTTTGCGATTAGGTGTTTACAGCGAAAGACACTGTGATGGGTCCTTTCGTCGGCAGCGTTGCGCGTCAACCGAACGCGGTTATCGAGACCTTTCGGTCGATAATCGCTCGGGTGTCGCGGCTTGTCGCGCGCGGTTCGATCAGAACCGGAATCTTGATCTTCTGTCTTGCAATGAGCGCGATTGCGGCAGCTTTGGGAGGGTATGCCACACTCGGTATCCGGCACGCCGGTGACCTGGTTGCGAAAACCTTCGACGAGTCATTGATGTCGATCAACTACGCGCGGGCGGCTGGCGCCGATTTCGCCGGAATGCGCGTGGCATCTGCACAACGGCTGCTCACAAAAGACCTAGCGGTCCAGGCGCGGCTCGATGCCGAAATCGAGGAGCTGGCCAAGTCGCTTTCGGAAGACGTCACCATCGCGGCCGAGCGGTCACAGTCCGAGCGCGCCGCACAAGCAGCCGCCAAGGTCCAGGAGGCGGCAAATGCCTGGATCGCGCTTCGTCGAGGTCAATTTCAGGAAGCGAGCGGTCATGAGGTCAATGGTGTTGATCAGTATTCGAGCACTGTGAATCAGCAGATCGAATTGCTGGTGAACTATACTGCCGGCGATGGCTTTCTATTTCGTCAGCGAGCGCTTGCTGCGATCAAGCGGGATATACAACTCAACGTCGCAGGACTGACCGTCGCCCTTCTTCTGTCCGGTCTTTTTTCCTGGCTGTTGGCACGGCGGATCATTGGTCCCGTCGCCATCGCATCCAAAGCGGCCCAGAGCATCGCCGATGGCGATTTGAACACGGGCATTCCGGAAGGCAGCGGCGACGAGTTGGGTACGCTGTTAACCGCCATGGGCCGAATGCGGGACAATATCAGGGCGATGGTCGAGCGGGAGGTGGCGCAGCGGCGTTCGGCGCAGGCGCGGCTTTCCGATGCGCTCGAGCACTCCCGCGAGGGCGTCGTCCTCCTCGACCAAAGCGGCCAGATCGCGTTGGCCAATTCCAGAGCGAGCGAATTCATTCGCTGCTCTCCGCAGCTGGTCCATCCGTTGCGGACGGCCCGTGCGCCCGGCACCCAGCGCTCAACGGACCTCATGCTGCAAGAGGACGCTAACGAGGTCGAAGGGGTGGAGAGCGAGGCCCAACTCCCGGATGGAAGATGGCTGCGGGTCAGCCGCAGCCCGACCCAGGAGGGCGGCGTCATCCTCGTCTTCAGCGACATTACCGGTTTGAGACAGCAGAAAGCCGAGCTGCACGCGACCAATCTGAGATTGGATGCGGCGCTCTCGCACATGTCGCAAGGCCTCTGTCTCTATGACGGAGAAGGACGGCTGCAGGTCGTCAACCGGCGCTTCTGCGAGATCTTCGATATTTCGCCGGAGCTCGTGCTTCCAGGGATGACATTCGAGGATGTCCTCCGCCTGAGTGTTGCCGCCGGCAATCATGGCAGCCAGACGGTGGCTGACCTTCGCGCGGAAAGCGAGGAGTTGTTGGCGCGCGGGAAACACGGCTCCTACCTTCAGCAGCTCAGCGGCAACCGCGTTGTCTCGATCGCCTGTCGCTCCACATCCGACGGCGGCTGGCTCATCAGCTGTGAAGATGTGACCGAACAACAAAGGGCGCAATCTCAGATCGCGTTCATGGCGCGGCATGACGCTCTGACGGGATTGCCAAACCGGTCTTTGTTCGCCGAGCGGATCGAACAAGCTGTTGCAGAGGCGGGCCGAGGTGCGGGGTTTGCCGTGTTCTGTATTGATTTGGATAATTTCAAACAGGTCAATGACACCTTGGGACATCCGGTGGGTGATGCGCTGCTTTGCGCGGTTGCGGCCCGATTAAGTGCGTGCGTCCGAGAGGGTGATACGGTTGCGCGGCTGGGGGGCGACGAGTTTGCGCTCATCCAATCTGAAGTCCGAAACGCTGACGATGCTGCGCACCTCGCCCGGTGTGTCGTCGAGCATGTCGGAGCGCCTTATGAGCTGAACGGACATCGGGTCATCGTCGGCTGCAGCGCCGGAATTTCCCTGGCACCGGGTGACGGCACGACGCGCGAGAAACTGCTGAAAAATGCGGACATGGCGTTGTACCGGTCCAAAATGGACGGCAGGGGAACATGGCGGTTTTTCGAGCCGGCAATGGACACGAGTCTTCAAACCCGAAGAGCGCTCGAAATCGACCTGCGCGAAGCCATGGACAAGGACGAATTCGATTTGTTCTATCAGCCCATCTATGATTTGCGCATGGACCGGATCAGCGGCTTTGAGGCATTGTTGCGCTGGCGACATCCGGAGAGGGGAATGGTGCCGCCGGACCAGTTCATCCCTGTCGCCGAAGAGATTGGCCTCATTACTCCGCTTGGGGAATGGGTGCTCAATCGTGCCTGCGCCCAGGCGGCGAGTTGGCCGAACGAGCTCAAGATTGCGGTCAATGTTTCGGCCACTCAGTTTCGTGACCCACGGCTCGCGGCCCTCATCGCGAAAGCACTCGATACTTCGGCGCTGGCGCCACATCGACTTGAGCTCGAAATCACTGAATCGGTTCTCCTTGGCAACAGCGCCGAAACCATTGCGACGCTGCATGAGCTGAAGGCGCGTGGGCTGCGCATCGCTTTGGATGATTTTGGTACCGGCTACTCTTCGCTCAGCTATCTGCGCAGTTTCCCCTTTGACAAACTCAAGATCGACCAATCGTTCGTCCGCGACGTGACGGCCACAAAGGGATCGAAATTGATTGTCCGAGCGATCACCAGCCTCGGGAAGAGCCTCGGCATGACGACGACGGCGGAGGGCGTTGAGACAATTGAGCAGTTGAACCAGATGAAGGCCGAAGGATGCAACGAGGCGCAGGGATACTTGTTCAGCCGTCCGGTCCCGGCGACAGAACTCGCATCGACGATCCTAAGCTTGAGAAACGGCCTCAAGAGTCTCAAGAGAAGTGACTGGGCCAATCTGAGAGCCAGTTAAGGTTCATCTCGCTTGCTCAGTGAAATCGACGTGCTCTCGGTCTTGGTGGGGCGACACAGGTGCGCTGTTGCGCCATCCTGAGCATTCTGTTCGGGTGCCGAGCGATGGCTCGACCCACAGCTTTCCTGTCGGTTGGCGGGCGTCTCGAAGGATGGCAGCAAGGAAGCTGCCAGCCGCATCACAATACAATACGCTGGCTCGCCTTCCCAGTCCTCCACAGCCCCTGCCATTCCCACCAAAGCCGCGCTTCGCTTCCCCCGCCGCATTTGCTAATGCAACCTCCGGCGAACGCAAATCGAGGCAGGGAATGCTCACGGGTGAACTCCGTTCCAAGATCGACAACGTCTGGAACGCTTTCTGGGCGGGCGGCATCGCCAATCCGATCGAGGTGATCGAGCAGATCACCTATCTGCTCTTCATCCGCGGCCTCGACGAGGCCCATACCCGCGAGGAGAACAAGGCCAACCGCCTCGGCAAGCCGATGGAGCGGCGCATCTTCCCCAAAGGCAAGGACGGCATCGGCAAGGGCGGCGGCGTCGCCTATGAGGAGATGCGATGGTCGCGGCTGAAGAACAAGGACCCCGCGACGATGTTCACCATCGTCTCCGAACACGTCTTCCCGTTCCTGCGCAACATGGCGGAAGAAGGCACCGCGCACGCCACTCACATGAAGGGTGCGCGCTTCACCATTCCGACGCCGGCGCTGCTCGCCAAGGTCGTCGATCTCCTCGCCGATATCCCGATGGAGGACCGCGACACCAAGGGCGATCTCTACGAATACATGCTGGGCAAGATCGCGACCGCAGGGCAGAACGGCCAGTTTCGCACCCCGCGCCACATCATCGCGTTGATGGTCGAGATGACCGCGCCCACGCCGAAAGACGTGATCTGCGATCCAGCCTGCGGCACCTGCGGCTTCCTGGTCGCGGCCGGCGAATATCTGCGCGACAATCATCCGAAGCTGTTTCACGACAAGGCAAGCCGCGACCATTTCAACGAGGAGATGTTCCACGGCTTCGATTTCGACGGCACGATGCTGCGCATCGGCTCGATGAACATGACGCTGCATGGCGTCGAGGACCCGGACATCCGCTACAAGGATTCACTGTCGCAGGAGCATGCTGGCGATATCGATCGTTATTCGTTGGTGCTCGCCAATCCGCCGTTTGCGGGCTCGCTCGACTATGAGACGACGGCCAAAGATCTGCTGGCGGTGGTCAAGACCAAGAAGACAGAGCTTCTGTTCATGGCGCTGTTCCTCAAGCTGCTGAAGCCCGGCGGGCGCGCGGCGGTGATCGTGCCGGACGGCGTGCTGTTCGGCTCGTCCACCGCGCACAAGGCGATTCGTAAAATGCTGGTCGAGGATCACAAGCTGGACGGCATCGTGAAACTGCCGTCCGGCGTATTCCGGCCCTATGCCGGCGTGTCGACGGCGATGGTGCTGTTCACCAAGACCAATTCCGGCGGCACCGATCACGTTTGGTTCTACGATTGCCAAGGGGACGGGTTCTCTCTCGATGACAAGCGTAACGCATTACTGCCTGCAGACAAGATCGGACCGAAGGCAAAGCTCGATGCCGACGAGCATGTGAAGAGCAATTTGCCTGACATCGCTGCGCGTTGGAAGGAGCGGGGAAGCACCGAACGTGTACAGCCACGGACTGCTCAGAGTTTCACCGTGCCTAAGGCCGAGATTGCTGCAGCGGGCTACGATCTTTCCATCAATCGCTACAAAGAGGTGGTTCACGAGGTGGCCGACCACCGTCCGCCAAAAGAGATCATTGCGGAATTGAGGGAGCTTGAGAAGGAGCTTGCGAAAGGATTGAACGAGCTGGAGGGAATTTCGACGTGAACTCAAAGGCGGACATTGGCCTCACGTTCGCTCGGACTTGCCAATTGGGAGATCTGCTAGATTTTAGGAGCGAGATTGTACATCCAAAGGATAAGCCGACAGGATCTTCGATTTTCGTCGGGTTAGAGCACATCGAGCGGGACACCGGCGTCCGTGTCGGGGCAGAGCATATTGATTTATCGGATCTGACAGGAAGGCGCGCTCGGTTTTTTTCAGGCGATATCGTCTACGGTTACTTGCGCCCGTATCTGAACAAAGTTTGGATTGCCGAATTCGACGGAATTTGCTCAGTTGATCAGTATGTTTTCATAGTCCGACCTGATGTTGATCGCGACTACATTGCGCGATTTCTTCGCAGCGATCATTTTCTTGAGACGGCTCCGATTGGCTCTAGTCCAGGTCAACTGCCGAGGATTCGCACCGGTGAGATAGCTGCGACGCCGATTGTACTTCCATCTCTTGCGGACCAGCGGCGGATCGCAGCGATCCTAGACGCGGCCGATAATCTGCGCCGGATACGTAGACGAGCCCTCAAGCTACTCGATGATCTTGTGCAGTCGCTTTTCATGGAGATGTTTGGACGAGAAATCTCTCTCATGTCCGATCGCTCCACCAAGATGCTTGGCGAGATAGTGGACCTCCAAAATGGAGCCTACTATCCGGCGGACCTTTATAGCTCTACTCAAGCCGGTACCGAGATGGTTCACATGAGCGATGCCTTCTATGGCGTCGTTCAACGAGGAAGCTTAAGACGTGTAATGGCAACCTCGGCAGATGTTCAAAAATATGGACTCTCCCAATCAGATCTCATTATTGCTCGCCGATCCCTCAACATTGAAGGCGCTGCGAAACCCTGCCTGATTCCCTTTTCCGGTGAGCCGCTCCTATACGAATCATCATTCGTTAGGCTGCGACCGAGAAAGGGAACTATTCGCTCTCCTTACTTGTACCATTATCTTTCCCTCCCGCTCGTCCGAGCAAGAGAGCTTGCCCGTTTCATCACGCAATCTACTATCTCGGGTATTAACCAGTCTAACCTGAGCAAGGTTCGAGTTTTTGTGCCGCCAGTTGCTGCTCAAGAGGAGTTTTGTCGAGCGGTCGAGATGGTGGATCAGAATCGACAGGCGCATGCCAAATCATTAGAAGTGCTCGGGCATCTTTTTTCGTCGTTGCAGGCAAGAGCGTTCTCTGGACGACTATGATTGGCTGACCTCAAATCCGGGGTCGTCACCTCACCTGCGACCGGAAGCGGGCCGCGATCCGCATCATTTCGGCGCGCCGCCCGACCCGCCGCGAGATCAGGTCCTACGAAAATGGGTGACCCGATGAAGGACGAATATGATTTCTCGACCGCCGAGCGCGGCAAGTTCTTCCGGAAAGGCGGGCGCATCGTGCCGCCCGTCCATCTGGAGCCGGATGTGCTGGCCTATCTGTCCGAATTGGCCGATGCGAAGGGAACTTCGCTGAATGAGCTGGTGAACACCCTCCTCAAAGAGGATATCGAGCAACTCGACGCGGCCAAGTAGCAGGGCGCCTGGCGGCACGTCCCGGCGCGCGCGGTTGGCGGACGATCCCGTAGGGGTTGCATCCGGCTCGCCCGGATGGGACGATATCCCCGCCGTTGAGGCCTGTCGGGCAGACAGGTAGGTGCAGGGGAGCCAAATTGCCTCAGAGTCTTGATCAGGCCGGTCCGGCCCGCGCGGCGGCGGAAGCCGCCTGAGCCGGCCGATGTCGAATTTTACCTTCCTCGCCGCTGAATTCCCCACCGTGCACGAGGCCGCGGTGGAAGCCGAGCGCCAGGCGGCGGTGTCGCCGACTGCGGCGGCGTTCTTTGCCGGCAAGACCGTCGAGGTTGCCGTGAAATGGGCGTTCCGATCCGACCCCAATCTCAAGCTGCCCTATCAGGACAACATCGCCGCACTGCTGCATGAGCCGAGCTTTCGCCGCGCGGCGGGCGAGGCGGTGTTCGCCAAAGCGAAGTACATCAATACGCTCCGCAACCGCGCGGTCCATGAAGAGCGTCGCATCAGCTCCGGCGATGCCACGGGCGCGGTGAAGGAGCTGTTTCACGTCTGCTTCTGGTTTGCCCGCACGTATGGCAAGGTTAAGCCGGCGGATAGCCTCGTCTTCGATCCGTCGGTGCTGTCGCGCCGCGACGATGTCTTGAAGAAGGCGTTCGTCCAGCTCAAGACCCAGCAGGCCGAGCTCGACGCCAAGAACGGCGAGCTGACCAAGCTGCTGCTCGACAAGCAGAACCTTGACGAAGAGCTGAAGAAAGTCCGTGCCGAGGTCGCCGTGGCCCGCAAGGCCGCGGAAGCGAAGCCTGATATCCACGACTACAACGAGGCCGAGACCCGGGATCGTTATATAGACCTCCTGCTGCGCGAGGCGGGCTGGGCGCTCGACAAACCCGACGACACCGAGTTCCGGGTCGAGGGCATGCCCAACAACGAGGGCGTCGGCTTCGTCGACTACGTGCTTTGGGGCGCGGACGGCAAGCCGCTCGGCCTGGTCGAGGCCAAGCGGACCCGCAAAGATGCCCGCGCGGGCCAGCAGCAGGCCAAGCTTTATGCCGACTGTCTGGAAGCGCGCTACGGCCAGCGTCCCGTGATCTTCTACTCCAACGGTTACGAGCACTGGATCTGGGACGATACCCGCTATCCGCCGCGCAAGATCGGCGGCTTCTATAAGCACGATGAACTGGAACTGTTGATCCAGCGCCGGGCCAGCCGCAGATCGCTTGGCCCAGAGCCGATCAACCGCAAAATCGTCGAGCGGCCCTACCAGCACCGGGCCATCCGCTCCATCGCCAAGCATTTCGAGGAGGACGGGGAGCGCAAGGCGCTGCTCGTCATGGCGACCGGCTCCGGCAAGACGCGCACCGTGATCGCGCTTGTCGATCTGCTGATGCGCGCCGGCTGGGTCAAGCGCGTGCTGTTCCTCGCCGACCGCGTCGCGCTGGTGAATCAGGCGGCCGGTGCCTTCAAGGCGCATCTGCCTGATTCCGCTCCGGTCAATCTCGTGACCGAGCGAACCAGCGAAGGCCGCGTCTTCATCTCGACCTATCCGACCATGATGGGCCTGATCGACGGCAAGCAGGAAGGAAAGGCTAGGTTCGGCCCCGGCCATTTCGATCTCATCGTCATCGACGAAGCGCATCGCTCGGTCTACCAGCGCTACCGTGCCATCTTCGAGTATTTCGACTCCTTCCTCGTGGGCCTCACCGCGACGCCAAAGGATGAGATCGATCGCAACACCTACTCGCTGTTCGATCTCGAAGACGGCGTCCCGACCGATGCCTATTCGCTGGAGGAGGCGGTGGCTGAGGGGCATCTCGTGCCGCCAAAGACGATCTCTGTGCCGTTGAAGATCGTCCGTTCTGGTCTGTGCTATGACGATCTCAGCCCCGAGGAAAAAGACCAGTGGGACATGCTGGAATGGGGCGAGGACGACGTCCCAGACACTATCGAAGCCGCCGAGGTCAACAAGCGTCTCTTCAACGAGGAGACGGTTGATCTCGTGATCGCTCACCTCATGCAGAACGGCTTGAAGGTCGAGGGTGGTGACCGCCTCGGCAAGACCATCGTCTTTGCCAAGAACGAGGCGCACGCTAAGTTCATCGAAGGGCGCTTCAATACCGCATATCCGGCTCTGGCCGGCCATTTCGCCCGTGTTATCACGCATCAGACCGGCGCCTACACCCAGAGCCTGATCGATGATTTCTCGATCAAGGCCAAGGCGCCGCATATCGCGATTTCCGTCGACATGCTCGACACTGGCATCGATGTGCCTGGGGTCGTCAACCTCGTCTTCTTCAAGCCGGTGCGGTCGAAGACGAAGTTCTGGCAGATGATCGGCCGCGGCACGCGGCTGTGTCCCGATCTGTTCGGTCCCGGACAGGACAAGGAGTTCTTCCGTGTCTTCGACTATTGCCAGAACATCGAGTTCTTCGGTGCCAATCCCGAATTGAAGGAGACCGGCGCGGCGCGTTCGCTCTCCGAGCGTCTGTTTGCCGGACGGGTCGATCTGGTGCGGGCGCTGGATGAGAAGCATGCCAAGGCAGACGGCTTTGCTGCTGGCGCACAGGCTCCCTACGAGCCGGGCGACGAGGCGCCGCCGAGCGAGCCGGACATTCGCGCGTCCGCCGCCAAAACGCTGCAAGAGATCGTTGGCGGAATGAACGAAGATAATTTCATCGTGCGTCAGCACCGCCGCTCCGTGGAAAAGTTTCGCGAGCCGAATGCATGGCACGCGATCGATGACGAGAAGCGCAAGGAGCTGGTCGACGAAGTCGCGCCGCTGCCGTCAAGCCACATGCTGGGCACCGAGGACGCCAAACGCTTTGACCTCCTGATGTTCCAGCTCGAACTGACGCTGCTCAAGGGCTCAAAGCGTTTCGACACGCTCCGCAAGCAGCTTCTCGAGATCGCGTCCGCCCTGGAGGAACAGACCGCCATTCCCGCGATCGCGCAGCATGCCGAGCTGATCGAAGAAATCCAGAGCGACCAATGGTGGGAAGGCGTCACGGTGCCGCTCCTCGAACTGGTACGTTTGCGCCTCCGTGACCTCGTGCAGCACATCGAGAAGGGAAAGAAGGCGCTGGTTTATTCAAACTTCGCGGACGAGATCGGCGAAGGCGTCGAACTGCAATTGCCCCAAGTAGGCGAGGCTGACTTTGCCCGCTTCAGGAGCAAGGCCCGCCACTTCCTGCGCGCGCATCAGGACAATATCGTCCTGCACAAGCTACGGCAGGGCAAGCCGCTGACCCCGTCCGATCTCAGCGAGCTGGAGAAGATGCTCTTGGATGCCGGCGTTGGCGAGGCCGGTGACATCGAGCGCGCGCGTGAGACGAGCCACGGCTTTGGACGGTTTGTGCGCTCACTCGTAGGACTTGATCGCGCTGCGGTCAGCGAGGCATTCGGTGGATTCATCGCCGGCGGCACCGCGACCGCGGCCCAAATCGAGTTCATCAACATGGTGGTCGAGCATTTGACCGATCAAGGCATGATGGACCCGTCGCTGCTGTACGAACCGCCCTTCACCGCGATTGCGCCGACAGGGCCGGAGCATCTGTTCGACGAGGCCAAGGTCGTCCGCCTCGTCAGCACGATTCGCGAGATCAACGACAGCGCAGTTGCTTGAGTGGGACGACTGTGACCCGACGGGCAAGCACATCAGTGCTTGGTGACCTCACGCGCAAACGCCCGATGATGCCATCATGCCGGTGTTTTGCCCGACGTGTCAAAGAGAATTTCGCCAAATCCGCAAATTGCGTGAAATTCGCCATGCGGCTCAGAGCCATGGCTACTGTGCATGGGGTTGTTCTCGACTTTTTGCGTTCGCGCGGAGCCAACTTGTAAGGATCTCTTACAAGTTCAGCAGGCGGTCAGCGCGAATTCACCCTCTCCGCCGCGCGGCCGACGCATCCACCACCGTCGCCTCCTCTTCACGCCAGGACAAAATCTCCATCGCGAGCACCGGGTGGTTAAAACCCTTGAGCTGGAGATCATCCAGCGCGCGGGCTTCGACGGATTGCTCGACGATGCCGTAGACGCGGCGGCTCACCACGATCTGGTTGGCGAGGGCCTCGCCGCAGAGGCGGGAGGCTAGGTTGGTGACGCTGCCGATCGCGGCATATTCCAGCCGCTGCTCGAAGCCGACCTGGCCGAGCGTGGCATAGCCGAGCGCGATGCCGATGCCGAAGCCGAGGCTATGCCCGCGGTTGCGCCAGCGCTCGGTCAGCGGGCCGATGGTGTCGCGCATCTCCACCGCCATCTTCACGGCGCGGGCGGTGTGGTCCTCGAACTGGATCGGCGCGTTGAACAGGATCATCACGCCGTCGCCGGCATATTTGTCGAGCGTGCCCTCATATTTGAAGATGAGCTTGCCGAGCGCGGCGTGATATTCGCGCAGCACGTTCATCGCCTCTTCCGGCTCGGTCGCTTCGGTGAACGCGGTGAAGCCGCGCAGGTCGCAGAACACCACGGTCACCTCGCGGCGCTGGCTGGTGAGCAGCCCCTCGGGGCTGTCGGAGGAGGCGATCAGCTGCGCCACCTGCGGCGCCAGGAAACGCTCGAGCTTGCGGATGCGCTCGATCTCGCCGAGCTGGGTCGCGACGCGCTCTTCCAGCGACTTGTTCCAGTTCTTCAGCTGCTCGGTCTGCTCGCGCAGCTGGTCGGCCTGGGCGCGCACGGTCTCGTGCGCCGTCTCCAGCGCGTGGCTCTTGTGGTCGACCTCGGTGAACAGGCGCGCATTGCGCATCGCCAGCACCGCCTGGTTGGCGAAGGTGCGCATCAGGCCGGTGAGGCTGCCTTCGAACGCGCCGCGGGCGCGGCGCAGCACAACGAGTGAGCCGAGCGTGCCCTGCTGGTCGACGAGCGGCACCACCAGCACCGCATGGAAGCCGGCATTGACCGCGACGTCGCGCAGCGGCTGCCCGGCGGCGTGATCGAGATCGGCAATCGCGATCGGCTCGCCGCGCGCTGCGGCCTCGCTCAAGATGTTCTCGCCTTCCTCGATCGTGACATGGTCGCCTTCGGCCGATCTGTCGATGCCGTCGGCCTCGACCAGGTTGAAGCGATGTCGTTCGGCATCATGGCCGTAGATCAGCACCGCGTCGGCATGGCTGATCTCGAGCGCGCGGGCGGCGATGGTCGGCAGCACGGCGTTGAGGTCGAGCGAGGATGCGACCGCGCGGCCGACCTCTTCCAGCACCTTCAGCTCGTTGATCGACTGCGCGAGGTCGCGGGTGCGCTCTTCGACTTTTGTTTCGAGGTCGGTGTAGGTCTCCTGGAGCTGGCCGGCCATGCGGTTGAACTGGCCGGCGAGCTCTTCCAGCTCGTCGGAGGTGTGGACGTCGATGCGGTGGCTGAAGTCGCCTTCGCCGAGCTTGTGCGCGCCATCGCGCAGCGCCGTGATCGGGATGATCATGCGGCGCGCCAGCAGCGTGCCGGCGAGGATCGCGACCAGCAGGCCCATGCCGATCAAAAGCGCGATGCGCACGAGCTGGTCGCGGATCGGCGTCAGCGCCTGCGCGGTCGGCTGCTCGAACAGCACGCTCCAGCCGAGCTTCGGCACGGTGCTCGCGGCGGTCAACACCGAATGGCCGTTGAAGTCGGTGCCCGACGTATCGGGCGCGCGGCCGGGCGCGATCGCAGCCGCGACCTGCGGCAGCTTCGACAGGTCCTTGCCGACGTCGGGCCCCTTCGACGAGGCCGCCAGCACGCGGCCGCGTGCGTCGACCACATAGGCGAACGCGGCCTTGCCGACCTGGGCGTCGGTGAGGTAATCGGCGAGGAAGCCGAGATCGACCTCGGCCACGGTGACGCCGGCATTGAAGCCGGAATGCGCCACCGAGATCGACATCACCGGTTTCTGGTCGACGAAGCTGGGCGCCGAGTAGCTCACCCCGCGCGCCACCGCATCGGTGAAGCGCATGTCGCGGACGAGGTCCGCATTGCCGTTTGTCGTGGTCGACTGGCGCGAGACGCGCAGCACCTCGCGGCCGTCGCCGTTGAGCTGGAGCAGCTCGGAGACGACTGCGACCTGCTGCAGCAGCTGGGCGTAGTCGGCGCGGCGCTTCTCCAGCGTGTCCCGGCTGGCCGTCGTCACCCAGCTGATCTGGCGCTCGAGCTCGGACACCGATTGCTCGATGCGCCTTGCGGCGGCCTGCGCCTTGTCCTCGAGCCCGTCGATCAGCGAGGTGTTGATGGCGCGATAGGAGATCCAGGTCTCCATCGCGCCGTTGACGGCGAGCACGAACACGACGAGGCCGACGAGGGAGATGACATATTTGGCGAACAGGCCCTCGCGCAGAAACCAGGTCTTGTTGTTCGCTCCCGCCATCCGGATCCTCTCGCGCCGCGACCGACGCCGGCGCTATGGATCCTTCTACCACAATTTGGGCCTTGGGACCGGCAAGGGGGCGGTCAAGGGCGGGTGTGGCGCAATCACCGATTAAACAGCTGCCGCATCACGTCGTTCATCGGCTGGCTGTCCTGCTGCGCCTCGGGCGGGTCCTGGGTCGGAGGGGCCGGCGAAGCCTGGGGTGCCGGTGTGGCCGATCCGCCGGGCAGGCTGCGGCTTCGGCCGGCGCCGTTTCCGGCGCCGCCCGAGAGCCCCTGCTGGATCAGATTGCCGATCGCCTCTCCGAGCTGGCCGCCGAGCAGATTGTTCTGCCCCTGTCCTTGCCCTTGCTGCTGCGTCTGCGGGTTGGCATTGCCGGCCGTATTGCCGCCACCCGGCGCAGCGGCGCCGCCGAGGCCAAAACTGTTCAGGATGTTGCCGAGCCCGGCGCCATCGGGTCCGAACAGGCCCTTGCCCATCTCGCGCAGCTTGGCGTAAGCGGCATCCGGATTGTCGAGCACGCCCGCCATGTCAGGATAGATCCGCGGCTGCGACCACGCGCCGGTGATCATCACGGGAATGCCGAAGCCGATGGGATCGGAGGCGCGGCCCTGGCCTTCGGTCGTCATCACCAGCTTCGGCTCGACGCGAAAGCCCATCATCTTGGTGTCGAGCGCAATGGTGCCGGTGCCGGTGACGCGCACCAGTGGCCCGATCAGGTTGAGGTCGGTCGTCACCGCCTGGCCCTTGTCGATGCGGAACGAGGCAGAGAGCTGCGACAGGTCGGTGCTCTGTGCCTCACTGTCCTGCCAGCCCGAGAGCGTGCCCGACGTCAGCGAACGGATCATCTGCGCGACATTGATGCCGCGGATGGCGCCGTCCTGGAAACTGACGAAGGCCGTGCCCTGCATGTTCGTCATCAGCGCGTGCTGGCTGGTGCCGGCGCTGCGCAGAGCCAGCTTGGCTTGCATCTTACCGTCGATCCGGTCGAACTCAGCGAGGCCCTGCAGCAGCGGCAGCGCGCGCACGCCGACGAGGTCGGAATGCATCGCAAAACTCGGCGCGCCGCTGGTCGCATCGAGGATTACCTCGCCCGAAACCTGTCCGCCATAGGCGCCGAGATTGGCGGTGCCGAGCTTCAAGATGCCGCCGGCGAGCTTTGCATCGAGCGCCAGGGGCGCAAGATGGGCGTCGCCGATGACGGCTTCGTTGGCCGAGATCCTGATCTGCGCGTCGACATAGTTGAGCCCGGACACGTCGATCGGCGCATCGCTCCAGGGCTGCCCGGCCGCGCCATCAGGCGATTTCGACAGCGGGATCGCCAGCCGCTGGAAGTCGAGATCGACCTTCACCAGCGGCTTGCTGGCGATGTCGACCGAGGCCCAGCCGTTGAAGGCGCCATCGCCGAACGTGCCATTGACGCCGTTGACCATCACGATCGCACCGTTGAGCCGCAGCTCGGCATGGCCGGCGAGCTGGGACTTCAGCACGTCAGGCATATCGATGGCGAAATCCACCGGCATGGTCTGCCGCTCGATCGGCGGTGCCGGTGTGGTGGCCTTGATGTCGAACTTGGTCGGGTGCTCGCCGACGCGCGCGGTGCCGGCGACGTTGACCTTGCGGTCGCGGCCCATGACGGCGTCGGCATTGATCGCGCTGATACGGCCGTCGACCCGATCGCGCGCGCGCGCGAATGCGACTTCGCCGTCGACGATCCTGACACGGTCGATGCTCGCGCCGTCCATGTCGAGCGCAAGCGGCTTTTGCGACGCATCGGCATTCGGCAGGCGCTCGCGCAGCAGCGGCTGGTACAGCACCGGATGGGTGACGACGATCTCGCTGATGTCAGGGCGACCCGACCACACGCTTGCGAGCGACATGTCGGCCTGCACGCTGTCGATCGTCACGCGCGTGATGCCGCTGCGGTCCTTGGGGTCCTGGAGCGTGAGGTCGTTCAGCGTGATGTTCAGCGTCGGCCACAGGCTGATCCTGGTGGTGCCGTCGATCGACAGGCGATAGCCGCTCGCCTGCTCGACGCGCGAGGCAATCGTCGCGGTCAGGAAGCCGGAGGGGATCCCGATCACCAGCAGGAGTGCGATCACGATGACGATTGCGGCCAAAGCTGCGCCGGCGAATTTCACTGCTCTCATGTCGACTTTCCAACGACGGACGAGTGGCGCCGAAACCGGCAGATTGCCCGCCCTTTACGCCTGAGTTTATCCCGGGACGGGAAGCCGCTCCAAGCGGCTAAAAATAATCGGGAGGTGCTGCAAAGTTATGTGACTTATGACACACTTGCCCAACGCGGTTTTACGCGATTCTGACGCCGATGCTTCCAAGCGATTTGCCAAAGAAATTCACAAGGACGTTGAAATGAGCAAGCAGGCCGAATTTGCGGTCATTCTGAAAATGAATGCCATGTTCGCCGATCTCGGGACGGACGAACTCCAGCGGTTGTCCCATCTCTGCCACACCCAGCATCTGGCGAATGGCGAGGTGCTGTTCCAGAAGGGCGACCCCGGTGACGCGCTGTTCGGGGTGCGCCGCGGCCAGGTCCGCATCGAGACCGGCGCCTCCGACGGCAGCCGGCTGACGCTGAATTTCATGGGCCCGGGCGACCTGTTCGGCGAGGTCGCGGTGCTCGACGGCCAGAGCCGCACCGCGGACGCGGCCGCCGGCGAGGTGAGCGAATTGTTCGTGCTGCGGCGCGAAGACTTCCTCGCCTTCCTCGAGCGCGAGCCGAAGGTCGCGATCAAGATCATCGCGCTGTTGTGCCAGCGCATCCGCTGGCAGAGCGAGCGAATGGAGGAATCCATGTTGCAGCCGCTGCCGGTGCGGCTGGCGCGGCGGCTCTGCGCGCTCGCCGCGGATTTCGGTTCCGAGGTGCACATCTCGCAGGAGCAGCTCGGCGTCTTCGTCGGCGCCGCCCGCGAGAGCGTCAACCGCCAGCTTCAGGCTTGGCGCAAGGAAGCGATCCTGGACCTCCAGCGCGGCCGCATCCTGCTGCGGAACATGACCAAGCTGACGGCGATCGCGCGGAACGAGTAGGGACCGCAGCTAGGCTGCTTCCGGCACATAATGTAAAGTTAGAAGCTCTGATCGCTGGCAAGGAGCGACCGCGTATGGTCGTCCATCATCGCCGCTGAATTCGACGAGCACCGTCTCGTTGTCGAGCTCTTCGACGATTGTGCCGACGTTTCCTCGCGCCAACCGGTTCTCCGGGAGGTTAGTCAGCAATGCAACGACGTCCAGCACCGTCGGCGTTCGATTTTTCTTACCGCTTACTGCGCTCATCATAGCACCCAACAGGTGACGAATGTCGGCCGGTCGTCACCGGCCCGTATGATCCAAACCGTTCTTACCACAGCCTGCTTCCGATGTCGCCTGAGTAGCACGTCCATGCGCCAGTGACTGCCCCAACGATCTGTCGCAATCTGGGACGCATCGCCCGAAAGTGCAGCATCAAGCAGCGCATCGCGAAGCCAGGGTGCATCTTCCTGTTGGAGACCGAGCGCGTCGCTGAAAACCCTCGCTTTATGTCGGCCGCGCGGATGCAAGGGATTTAGGCAGTAACCGTCGATCTTCCGAATGTCGATAGTAGCGTTCTTGCCATTCGGAATGCGCAACGTCATGGCAACTTCATCTCGCTCCCGTTCAATCTCACTCCGCCGCAGGATGCACGACGCCCTTCGGCACCGATGCCGCCTCTCCGGGCGCCGCGCCGGAGGGCGGGACCGCATGATGATCGACGGTCTCCGCGTCCTCGCTGTGCACGATCAGCCGCTTGCCGAAGCGCCAGATCAGGGCGCCGAGGTCGTCCATCACCATGAACATCGCGGGCACGAACACCAGCGACAGGATGGTGGAGAAGATCAGGCCGCCGATCACCGCGAGCGCCATCGGTGAGCGGAATTCGCCGCCGGCGCCGACCGCGAGTGCGCTCGGCATCATGCCTGCGGCCATCGCGATCGTGGTCATCACGATCGGGCGGGCGCGCTTCATGCCGGCGTCGATCATCGCCTCGTCGCGCGGCTTGCCGTCGCGGATCGCCTCGATCGCGAACTCCACCAGCATGATCGCGTTCTTGGTGACGATGCCCATCAGCATCAGGATGCCGATCCACACCGGCGTGGTGAGCTGCTTGCCGGTGACGAGCAGTGCCGCAATCGCGCCGCCGATCGAGAGCGGTAGCGAGAACAGAATGGTGATCGGCTGCAGGAAGGTGCCGAACAGCAGCACCAGCACCGCATAGACCATCATCAGGCCGGCCGTGATCGCGGTGGCAAAGCCGTCGGACAGCTCGTTGAGGCTTTCGGCGTCGCCGGAGGGTGAGACCTTCACTCCCTTCGGGAGGCTCTTCATGACAGGCAGGTCGTAGATCTTCTTGGTGGCATCGCCGAGCGCCGCTGAGCCGACGAGGTCGGCGGCGACGGTGGCCTGTCGCTCGCGGTCGTAGCGGTTGATGCTGGTCGGACCCTGGTCGAGCTTGACGTCGGCGATGACCGAGAGCGGAACGCCACCCTTCTCGCCGTGCTCGCCGAGCGGCACGCGCAGCTGCTCCAGTGTCTTGAGATTGCCGCGCGCGGCGTCCTCGAGCTGCACCCGGATCGGGACCAGGCGGTCGCCGACGTCGAACTTGGCAAGCGCCGGGCCGACGTCGCCAATGGTCGCGACACGGATGGTCTGCGACAGGCTTTCGGTCGAGACGCCGAGCCGTGCGGCGAGATCGGCGCGCGGCTCGATACGCAGTTCGGGACGCTCCAGCGAGGTCTCCGAGATCACGTTGGCGATGGTCGGAATCCGCTTCATTTGCGTCGCGAGCTCGCTGGCGACGTTGTTGACGATGTTGGCATCGACGCCGGTCACGACCAGAGAGATTGCGCGCAGGCCGTTCTCGTCCAGGAACCAGAAGCGGATATCGGGAACGTTCTCCAGCTCCTGGCTGATCGAGAATTCAAGCTCGCGCTGGGTGATGTTGCGGTCGTTCTTGGGCGTGTAATTGATGATCAGCGCAGCGCGCCGGACTTCCTGGGTGCCCGGCGGGACGCGCCCGCCGTCGACGAAGATGCTCTTCACCTCGGCCCGCTTGCGCAGGCGTGCGACGATGTCCTCGGTGACCTTTTCGGTGTAGGCGAGCTGCGTGCCCGGCGGCAGTTCGAGGGCGAGCAGCGAGCGGGCGCTGTCCTGCGCCGGCAGGAAGCCCTGCGGCAGCAGCGTGATGCTCCAGATCGAGGCCGCGAAGATGCCGAAGCCGATCAGCACCGTGATGAAATAGTGCTTCACCGACCACGATACGAGGCCGTGATAGGTCCGCAGGATGCGGCCGGGCGGCGGCTCTTCATGATTGCCATGCTTGAGGAAGTAGGCCGCCAGCATGGGCGTCACGAAGCGCGCCGCGAGCAGCGAGAAGAACACCTGTACCGAGACCGTGATGCCGAACTGCTTGAAGAACTGTCCGGCGATGCCCGACATGAAGCTCGCGGGCGCGAAGATCGCGATGATGGTCAGCGAGATCGCGATCACGGCGAGGCCGATCTCGTCGGCGGCTTCCAGTGCTGCTCGATAGGGCGATTTGCCCATGTTCATGTGCCGTACGATGTTCTCGATCTCGACGATGGCATCGTCGACCAGAATACCTGTCGATAGCGTGATGGCGAGGAAGCTGACGAGGTTGAGGGAGAAGCCGAGGATGTCCATCGCCCAGAACGCTGGGAAGATCGACAGCGGCAGCGAGACCGCGGCAATGATGGTGGCGCGCAGGTCGCGCAGGAACAACAGCACGATGACCACGGCGAGGATGGCGCCCTCGAACAGGGTCGAGATCGCCGCCTCGTAGTTGCCGTTGGTGTATTCGACGGAGGTGTCGATCAACTTGAGGTCGACATCGGGATAGGCCGCCTTGAGCGCGTCAATGCGCTTCTGCACGGCTTCGGCGACCTTCACGTCGCTAGCACCCTTGGAACGCTTGATGCCGAGCGCGACCACCGGCTCGCCGTTGAAGCGGGCGAAGGTGCGGCGGTCGGCGATGGTGTCGGTGACGGTGCCGAGATCGTCCAGCCGGACCTCGCCGCCGCCGAACAGCGGGACCATGGTGCCGGCAAGGTCGCTGAGCGTCTTGGCGCCGGCCAGGGTCCGGATCGCCTGGTCGTTCTTGCCGATTTCGGCGCGGCCGCCGGCGACGTCGACATTGGTACCGCGCAGGCTCTGGCTGACATTGACGGCGGTCAGCCCCATCGCCTGCAGGCGATCGGGATCGAGCGAGACCAGGATCTCGCGCTCGACGCCGCCGATGCGCTCGACCTGGGCGACGCCGCGCACGCCTTGTAGCGCGCGCTTGACCACGTCGTCGACGAAAT
Source organism: Bradyrhizobium sp. S3.12.5 (assembly GCF_040548225.1). Classification (NCBI taxonomy): domain Bacteria; kingdom Pseudomonadati; phylum Pseudomonadota; class Alphaproteobacteria; order Hyphomicrobiales; family Nitrobacteraceae; genus Bradyrhizobium; species Bradyrhizobium sp. S3.12.5. The sequence goes on along the minus strand of NZ_JBEPRF010000017.1, from coordinate 110,824 downwards.
AGGAGAGCTGCTCGGGCGTCTTGCCGGGCGAGATCGCGGCATAGGTGACGATCGGCAGGCCGATCACGTCGACGCGCTGGATCAGCGGCTCGGTGACGTTCTGCGGCAGGTTCGAGCGCACGCGCGTCACCGCGTCCTTGACGTCATTGAGTGCGCGGTCGGTATTGGTCTCAAGCGCGAACTGGATGGTGGTGACCGACACGCCGTCGGTGATCGAGGAGGTGATGTGCCGCACGCCCTCGACGCCGGAGACGGCGTCTTCAACCGTCTTGGTGACCTGGGATTCGAGCTCCGCGGGCGCGGCGCCGAACTGCGCCACCGCGACCGAGATCACGGGAATGTCGGCAGAGGGCAGTCGCGTGATCGCGAGCTTGGTGAAGGACGTCCAGCCGAGGATCAGCAGGATGATCGAGAAGACCACCGACGGCAGCGGATTGCGGATCGACCATGCCGAGATATTGAGAGCCATCAGCGTACCCGCGTGCGATCGAGTTCATCGGCGAACATGGTCTTGATCTGGTCGCCGTCATGGAGCGAAGAGCCGGCATCGGCCACGACGATTTCGCCGACGTCGACCCCTTCAAGGATTTCGGTTTGGCTGTCGGATGTTAGCCCGACGCGCACCCGGCGTGTCTCGATGGTGTTGCCTTTGACCACCTGCACGGTGAGATGGTCTATCGCCGTCTTGGGAACCGCGACGCCGCAGCTTCGCTTGGCGTCGATCGAGGCACGGGCAAACACGCCGACCTTCAGCGACGGATTGTTGGTGACGCTGATGCGGACGCGGCCGAGCTGCGTGGCGCGGTCGATCTCGGGAGCAACCAGCCGGACCCGGCCGATCAGATCGGCGGCGTCGTCCCGGCTGATCCGCACCGTCGCACCGGGGCTGAGTTTTGGCATGTGCACGGCCGGAACCTGTGCATCCAGCTCGATCTCGTTGTTCACGGCGATGCGGAACATCGGTCCCGCCTGAGGCGAGGCCGGCGCGCCGACAATGGTCCGCACTTCCGTGATGAGACCTGGCGCGGGCGCCTTCAGCGAGATCGGACCCTGCGGGCCCGGCCTTTGCGGCTGGCCCGGGATCTGCGGCGGCGCTGTCAGGCGTGCCAGCTCCTGGTTGTCGGTGACGACAGCGCCTTCAGTGACGAAGAGGTCGGTGACCTTCGATCCTTCCTGGTCCGCCATGACCACGGCCTCGCGCCTCGGCACGAAGAAGCCGGTGACGCGTACCAGATCGGAGAAGCAGGCATTGGTCGACTTCGTCACGATGACGAGCGCCTCGCCCGGCGTCTCCTTCGCCTCGGGGCGATGCCGATGCTCGAACCAGTAATAGCCGACGCCGAGCGCAACGATAAACGCCACGGTTCCCGCAGGCTTGATATATTCGGAGATGTTCATCGCCGGATCATCCTGGCCTGGCTCGGGGTTGCTGGGAACGTTTCCCTTAAACGAAGCGGCGTCCCGCAGGGCTGCGGGACGCGCGCCGGGAGCAAGACGTTACACCACATCACGACTTGTCACTTCAACGGATTACGTCGTGGTCACTTCGATGCGGTAGTCTTGTTTTCCATGTTCACGACCTGCACGCGGCGGTTCACCTCGGCCATCGGCTGGCTCGGATCCTTCAGCTTGCTCTTGCCGTAGCCGACGGTGACGAGGTCGGCTGCTGCGATGCTGTACTTCTCGACAAGGTAGCGCTTGATCGAATCCGCGCGGCGTTCCGACAGCTCCTGATTGTAGCCCTCGCCGCCGGCGGCGTCGGTGTGGCCGGCGACCACGAAGGTCGAGCCCTTCAGGTCGGGGCTGGTCAGCGCGCGGCCCAGCGCCTGCACCGAAGGCAGCGACTTGGTGCTGATGTCGGCCGAGTTGTAGTCGAAGGTGATTTCGAGATCGATATTCGGCTTGTCCTTGGCGGCGGAGGCGATTTCCTCACGCTCGGTCGACGACAGCGAGCGCGTGGCGCGGCCGCGGACGGACTGGATCAGCTTGGTTTCCGCCGGGTTCGGCGCCGGATCGGCCTGCGGGGCAATCGAGAGGCCGCGGGTCAGGGGCTTCTTCGGCGGCGGCGCCAGCGCGCGGACGATCTCGTCCTCGGTAACGTTCTTGCTGTTGCCGTCGTCGCCGGCGAAGGCGGGCGGGAGTGTCAGCGACAGCGCGGCGCCGATGGTAATGACGGAGAGGATTGCGGTCAGTCCCTTTGCAGCCAATCTCATTGCCAGTCCCTCCAGCGCGAGCCCGCGCGGTTCCAAAATTCCTGCAAATGGCCCCCACGGCAAGGCCGCCTGCGGCGTCCGTTCGGTTAGTCTTTGCCGGGCCGCCACGGGTTCGAGGCGCCGCTGGCCTCAAATCAAAAAATATCAACGCACTCCGTAACTTGCGAATTCCTGCGCGATGTTCGGATCCATCGCCTTGGCATTGGCGAGGTCGAGCGCGCCTTCCTGGGCCGAGCCGTTGCGCTGCTTGGCGATCCCCCGTCCAAAGAGTGAGGAGGTCAGCCGCGGGTTGATCTTCAGTGCGGCGTCGAAATCGGCGATGGCATTCTTCACCGCTCCGGATTTGAGGTTCACCAGCCCCCGGCTGTCCAGCGCATCGACGAAATTCGGCCGTAGCCGCAGCGCCTCGTTGCAATCCTTCAGCGCGGCCTGGAGGTCGCCGACCACGGCACGGGTCCAGCAGCGGTTGTTCAGCGCCTCGACGTCCTTCGCATTGATCCGGAGCGTGTCGTCAAAATCCCTGATGGCGAGGCTGTAGGCCCCTTTGCTGGCATAGACCTGGCCGCGCCGGTACAGCGCATTCACGTCGTCCGGATTGGTGGCGATCTTGGCCGTCAGGCCCTTGATGGTGGGATCCTCAGCCAGCACGGCCGCGCTCGGCCCGCCATCCGCGTTCGGCGCCGGAGCTGGCTCGGCCGGTTTGACCGGCGCTTGCGGCGGAGGCAGCGCGGCCTCAACCTGCGGCTTCGGTGCCGGCGGCGGTGACGGAGATGCAGGCGGCGCCGGCGGATTGTTCGCAGCCACAGGTGGTGCTGGCGGGGCGGGCGGAGCCGGAGGCGGGTTGTTGGCGACCGCAGCCGGCGGCGGTGCGGGAGGCGCCGGTGGCGGGGTCGCCGCCGTCGGGCGCGATCCCGCGGCCCCCGGAATGAACGAGAAATCCTCGGCGAGCGAGGACGAGATCCACGGCACCTGCTCGCCGCGCGAGGCGCGGGTGACGCCCATCTTGGTGCGGTTCAGCGTCTCCTCCGCCATCAGGTCGGGGACGCGGACTTCCTTGAGCAGTTCCTGAACAAAGAGGCTGTGATCACCTCCGGCGTCCGACACCACGGACGCCAGCGCCGCCGAATACATCACCAGCGTGCCGTTCGGCGCGATGACCGGGGTCAGACCCGCTGAAAAGCTGCGGAACCGCCGTTCGAACGGGTTGCGCCTGCTGGCATCGATCAGCGCGATCTTGACGCCGGCGCCACGGGTGTTGAGCTCGCCCAGGATCGCTTCGATGCTGAAACCGTCGCGACGGACGTCGGACTCGGTCCAGATCTGTGCGTCGACCGGGATCATGTAGCTCTGGCGTGCCGACTGGATGCCGAACCCGCTGTAGAAGATCAGCGCCACCGAGCCCGGCTTGATCTTGCCATAGAGCTTGTCGAAGGCGCGGCGCATGCCGTCGCCGGTCAGGTTTTCGCCGACCTCGACCGAAAAGCCGTCGCGCTTGAGCTCGTCGGCGACATCGCGGCTGTCGTTGATCGGCTCCTTCAGCGGAGTGTCCGCGTCCGGATATTTGGCATTGCCGATGACCAGCGCGTAGCGGTCGCCGGCCGCGTGCGACGGGGCGGTCGGGATGAGCGAGACAAGCAATGGCAGAAGAAAAAGCAGGCGAATTTTCATAATCAGCGCGGTCCAGCCAAAAAGGCGCCGTTACCAGCTTGCGCCGCGGCGACCTTAACTTACGCAATGTGCATTATCAAACCGGGGAGTCGGGGCGTCAACCGCTTGGAGATTCGGCACTATCGCGACAATTGACCGCGATGCACGGGCCGGCGGCGAGGGGAATAAGTCGGCGGTCACGGCTCTACTCGACGCATTCTCGTTCAGGGTTCCTGCTGTCATGTTAGGCCGGTACTCGCGACCAAAATGTGATTGGTCTCACATTGCGCCCTGCGTCCGCCGCAGACGTTTGACCTTTGCTGCGGGCAATGGCTTGGTGCGCGGCAGGTCCATTCAGAAAAAGCAAAAGCCGGGATCAAAGTCATGGGAAACGCCTACGAGATCTATGCTCTGCGTTATGCGACCATGTCGCCGCGCACCCCCAGCATGAATTTTCTGGCGCCCGACCCGCATGATAGCGCCGCGCAGGATCTCGACTACTTCGTTTGGCTGATCCGAGGGCAGGGCCGCGATATTCTGGTCGATACCGGCTTCAATGCCGAGGAGGCGACCTCGCGCGCGCGCAAGCTGACGCTCAATCCGGTCGATGCGCTGGAGCGTTTTGGCGTTGCCGCATCGAGCATTCGCGACATTATTGTGACGCATCTGCATTACGATCACGCCGGCAATCTCGACCGCTTCCCGAACGCGCGCTTCCATCTCCAGGAGCGCGAGATGGCTTACGCCACCGGCCGCTGCATGTGCAACGGACTGCTGCGACATCCATTCTCGGTCGAGCACGTCACCCAGATGGTGCGCCATGTCTATCGCGAGCGCGTCCATTTCTATTCCGGCGACGGCGAGGTCGCGCCTGGTGTCACCGTGCACCGTGTCGGCGGCCATTCCGACGGCTTGCAGGTGGTCAAGGCCGAGACCGCGCGCGGTCCGGTGGTGCTGGCGTCCGACGCTGCGCATTACTACGCCAATCTGCAGCGCCGTAGCCCGTTCCCGATCGTCTACAATGTCGGCGACATGGCGGTGGGCTGGGAGACGATCGAACGTCTCGCCGGCCATCCCGATCGCTATATTCCCGGGCACGATCCGATCGTGACCGAGATCTATCCGCGTGCGAGCGACAAGGTCGACGCCTGGGCGCTGCATTTGCCGCCGACGCGGTCGTTTGCGAAGTGATTAATACGCCTGCTTGGCGTCGGCCTCTTCGCTGGTCTGGATCAGGTCGAGGCTATCCTCGATCTTGCCGAGCAGCGCGGAGAGCTGCTTGCGCTCCTGCGCGGACAGGCAGGCGAGGATCTCGTCTTCCCGCAGCAGCAATTGCGGGAACAGCTCCTCGTAAAGCGCGCGGCCCTTCTTCGTCAGCTGCAGGCGGAATTCGCGGCGGTCGGCTTCGTTCTCGACCCGCTCGATCAGGCCGTCACGCAGCAGCGCCGTCACCGCGCGGCTGATGGTGGATTTGTGCGTGCGGGTGCATTGGGAGATGTACTGCGCGCTACAGGCATCGTTGCGGAAGCCGAGCGTGGCCATCACGCGCCAGGCCGGAATGTCGAGGCCGTGACGTTCCTGATATTCGACCGCGAGCGCGGAACTGACCTCCGCTGCCAGCCGGTTGAGGCGGAACGGCACGAATCTGAACAGATCGAGCCGCGACTTGGGTCGCGCCTTGGGCCGCGATGAAGCCTCGTCGGCTTGCCGTGTCTTCAACGCGATGTCGCTGGATGTCCTCGCCAAGAAGAGCGCTCCGAATTCCAGTTGACGGCCGGCCGGCTCCGGTCCAAAATAGTTGCACGTGAGACTATCTAGCAGATCGGTCCTCTCCTGACCAGAGCCGAGGTTAGTGTATGGCAGGCGCCAATACGCATCAGGCCAAAACCCAGTTCGGCTATCGCCGCCACTCCGACCAGGACCGCCCGGGCCAAAATCCGGCCGAGCATCCGGTCGTGGTCGTCGGCGCAGGGCCCGTCGGGCTGTCGCTGGCGATCGATCTCGCCCAGCGCGGCCAGCGCGTCGTCCTTCTGGATGATGCCGACCGCATCGGCGAGGGCTCGCGCGCGATCTGCTTCTCGAAGCGCTCGCTGGAATATTGGGACCGGCTCGGCGTTGCCGACCGCATGGTCGACAAGGGCGTCGTGTGGAGCGTCGGCCGCATCTTTCACGGCGAGTCTCAGCTCTATCAGTTCAACCTGCTGCCCGAGGACGGTCACAAGCGGCCGGCCTTCATCAATCTCCAGCAATATTACGCCGAGGCCTATCTGGTCGATCGCATCGGCGATCTGCCAGGGATCGACCTGCGCTGGCGCAACAAGGTGACGGCGGTCGAGCAACGCAACGATTCCGTTGCGCTGACGATCGAGACGCCCGAAGGCGCCTATCGCCTGCATGGGCAATATGTCGTCGCCTGCGACGGTGCGCGGTCCTCGCTGCGGCAGATGGTCGGCGCCGAGTTCGCCGGACAGGTGTTCGAGGATCAGTTCCTGATCGCCGACGTCAAGATGACGGCGGAGTTTCCGACGGAGCGCTGGTTCTGGTTCGATCCGCCGTTTCATGCCGGACGTTCGGCGTTGCTGCACCGGCAGCCCGACGATGTCTGGCGCATCGATCTCCAGCTCAGCCGTGATGCCGATCCCGTCGTCGAGAAGAAGCCTGAGAACGTGCGGCCACGGCTCGCGCGGATGCTCGGCCACGACAAGTTCGAGTTCGAGTGGATCTCGCTCTACAAATTCCAGTGCCGACGCATGGATCGCTTCATCCACGGCCGCGTGATTTTTGCGGGCGATTCCGCACACCAGGTCTCGCCCTTCGGCGCGCGTGGGGCGAACTCGGGACTCGAGGACGCCGAAAACCTGTCCTGGAAGCTCGACCGCGTGCTGCGCGGCACCTCGCCCGCAAGCCTGCTCGAAAGCTACCATGTCGAGCGCAGCGGGGCTGCCGACGAGAATATCCGCGAATCCACCCGCTCGACCGATTTCATGGCGCCGAACTCGCATCAGGAAGCCCGGCTGCGCCAGGCGGTGCTGTCGCTCGCCAAGGAAACCGAGTTCGCCAAGCGCATGGTCAATGGCGGCCGGCTGTCGGTGCCATGCAGCTATGACTCGCCGCTGTCGTCACCCGATGCCGACGCGTGGGATGCCGGCCCGCGGCCCGGCTGTTCCATGCTCGACGCCCCTGTGGCGGGCCAAGCCTATCTGACCGATGCGTTCCGCCAGGATGGAACTGATTTCACTTTGCTGTCGTTCAGCAATGGCGCAGCGATTGATGCACCCGATGGCGTGAAGGATATTCTTATCGGCGGCGAGAGCGGACTTGCCGATCCCTCGGGCCTCGTCGCCAAGCGCTATGATGCCGAGCCGGGCTCCGCTTATCTGCTCAGGCCCGACGGCTACGTCGCAGCGCGCTTCCGCCATCCGACGCGTGAGGCGATCACGGCCGCGCTATCGCGAGCAGCAGGTCTGAATTGAGGTTGATATGCCGCTTTCCACCAGCTCCAATTTTGCGCGGCCCGACGATGCCTTTCGCGCCATCGTCGAGGCTCATCGCGGCCTCACCGACGAGCAGAGCGCGGATTTCGACGCGGCGCTGGTGCTGATCCTCGCCAACCATATCGGCGATATCGACGTGCTGCGGGAAGCGCTCGTGCTGGCGAAACGCCGCATGATCGACGGCCAGCAGCAACAACAGCAGCAACAGTAACCCAAGACTTGAGGATGAACTGATGGCGAAGAATTTCGCATCCACCGGCGATCTCTCCGAGAAGAAGATCACCTTCTCCGAGATCGGCGCCGATCTCTACGCGTTCACCGCCGAAGGCGATCCGAACACGGCGATCATCGTCGGCGACGACGGCTGCCTCGTGTTCGACGCGCAGTCGACGCCCGCAATGGCCAACAAGGTGATCGAGCGTGTGCGCACCGTCACCGACAAGCCGATCAAATATGTCGTGCTGTCGCATTATCACGCCGTGCGCGTGCTCGGCGCCTCCGCCTACAAGGCGCAGGGAATCGTCGCCTCGCAGGAGACTTATCGTCTGATCGAGGAACGTGGTCAGCAGGATTGGGATTCCGAGTATGGCCGTTTTCCCCGCCTGTTCCAGGATGCCCAAAGCATTCCCGGCCTGACCTGGCCGACGCTGACCTTCGAAGGCGAGATGTCGATCTATCTCGGCAAGCGCGAGGTGCGGCTGATGCAGCTCGGTGCCGGCCACACCTCCGGCGACATCGTCGCCTGGGTGCCGGATGCCGAGGTGATGTTCTCCGGCGATCTCATCGAATATCACTCGGCCTGCTATTGCGGTGATGCGCATCTGCGCGAATGGCCGCTGACGCTGAACGAGATCCGCAATTTCAATCCCAAGGCGATCGCGCCGGGCCGCGGCGATGCGCTCAAGGGCACAGCCACCGTGCGCGAGGCCATCGCCATGACACGCGACTTCGTCACCTCGCTCTATGGCGCGGCCGAAGTCTCGGTCGCCAAGGGGCGGACGCTGAAGGAATCGATGGCCGCGACGCGCGAAGTGATGGACCCGAAATTCCACAGTTTTGCCATCTACGAGCACTGCCTGCCATTCAATGTGTCGCGCGCCTATGACGAAGCATCGGGGATCGACGATCCCGTGATCTGGACCGACAAGCGAGACCAGGAAATGTGGGCGGCCCTGCAAGGAGGAGGATAGTCATGAACGTCAATACCTCACCCGATCAGATCATCCGCAGCTCGGCGCAGGTGACGCCGGGCTACATGTCCGGATTCGGCAACAGTTTTGAGACCGAAGCGCTGCCTGGCGCGCTGCCGATCGGGCGCAACTCGCCGCAGCGCTGCGCCTACGGCCTCTATGCCGAACAGCTCTCGGGCTCGCCCTTCACCGCGCCGCGCGGCACCAACGAGCGCTCCTGGCTCTATCGCATCCGCCCCTCCGTGAAGCACTCCGGTCGCTTCGAGAAGGCCGATGCCGGTCTGTGGCGCTCGGCGCCGTGCCACGAGAACGATTTGCCGATCGCGCAACTGCGCTGGGATCCGGCGCCGCTGCCGAAGGAGGACATGACCTTCCTCCAGGGCGTGCAGACCATGACGACCGCCGGTGACGTCAATACGCAGGCCGGCATGGCCGCGCATGTCTATCTCGTCACCAAGTCGATGGTGGACCAGCATTTCTACAATGCCGATGGCGAGTTGATGTTCGTGCTCCAGCAGGGCAATCTTCGCGTCGTCACGGAATTCGGCCGCATCGACGCCGAGCCCGGCGAGATCGTGGTGATCCCGCGCGGCGTGAAATTCCGTGTCGAGATTCCAAATGGTCCGGCGCGCGGCTATCTCTGCGAAAACTATGGCGGCGCCTTCACGCTGCCGGAGCGCGGGCCGATCGGCGCCAACTGTCTTGCGAACGCGCGGGACTTCCTGACGCCGGTCGCGCACTATGAGGACATGGACAGGCCGACCGAGCTGTTCGTGAAATGGGGCGGCTCGCTGTTCAAGACGCAGCTCGCCCATTCGCCGATCGACGTCGTCGCCTGGCACGGCAATTACGCGCCCTACAAATACGATCTGCGCACCTTCTCGCCGGTCGGCGCGATTGGTTTCGACCACCCCGATCCCTCGATCTTCACGGTGCTGACGTCGCCCTCGGAGACCGCGGGCACCGCGAATATCGACTTCGTCATCTTCCCCGAGCGCTGGCTGGTCGCAGAAAACACCTTCCGTCCGCCCTGGTATCACATGAACATCATGAGCGAGTTCATGGGTCTGATCTACGGCGTCTACGACGCCAAGCCGCAGGGCTTCGTCCCAGGCGGCATCAGCCTGCACAATTGCATGCTACCGCACGGCCCCGATCGCGACGCCTTCGAGCACGCCAGCAATGGCGAGCTGAAGCCGGTCAAGCTCACGGGCACCATGGCCTTCATGTTCGAGACCCGCTACCCGCAGCGCGTGACAGCGCATGCCGCGAATGCGTCGACGCTGCAGGACGATTACGCGGATTGCTGGAAGGGACTGGAGAAGCGGTTCGATCCGAATAGACCGTGACCGTCCAACTATGTCGCCGTCATGCCCGGGCTTGTCCCGGGCATCCACGTCTTGATGCGCAGAGGAAAGATCGTGGATGGCCGGGACAAGCCCGGCCATGACGGTCTCAAGTCCGGAGATTCATGTGCCCCACCCCAACGATCCCAGCCTCCGTTCCTTCATCGAGGTCGACCCCGCCTCCGACTTCCCGATCCAGAACCTGCCCTATGGCGTGTTCTCGACCGCGCGTAATCCGACGCCGCGCGGTGGCGTTGCGATCGGCAACTATGTGCTCGATCTCTGGGAGCTCGAGCAGGACTCGCGGCTCGATGTCGGTCCGCTCGGCGTGTTCTCCGGCCCCTCGCTCAATCCCTTCATGGCGCTCGGGCCAAAAGTCTGGACCGGGACGCGGGCGCGGATCAGCGAGCTGCTGCGCCACGATCATCCGGAGCTGCGCGACAATGAGGAGCTGCGCAAGCAGGCGCTGGTGCCGATGCGCGAGGTGATACTGCATCTGCCGTTCGCGGTCTCCGGCTATACCGACTTCTATTCGTCGAAAGAGCACGCCACCAATGTCGGCGTGATGTTCCGCGGCAAGGATAATGCGCTGCAACCGAACTGGCTGCACATGCCGATCGGCTATAACGGCCGCGCGTCCACCGTCGTGGTCTCGGGCACCAAGGTGAAGCGGCCGCGCGGGCAGTTGAAGCCGCCGAATGCGGAAGTGCCGAGTTTTGGCCCGTGCAAGCGGCTCGATTTCGAGCTGGAGATGGGCGTCGTGGTCGGCCAGCCCTCAGCCATGGGCGGTATGCTCACCGAGCAACAGGCCGAAGAGATGATCTTCGGCTTCGTGCTGCTCAACGACTGGAGCGCGCGCGACATCCAGCAATGGGAATATGTGCCGCTCGGCCCGTTCCTGGCGAAAGCGTTCGCGACCTCGATCAGCCCGTGGGTGGTGACGCGCGAAGCACTGGAGCCGTTCCGCCTGAAGGGGCCGACGCAGGAGCCGGAGCCGCTCGATTATCTCAAGCAGGCAAAGCCGCAGAATTACGATCTGGAGCTCGACGTCTCCTTGCATGGCGCCGGCGCCAATGCGCCTGCCGGCATCAGCCGGACCAACTTCAAGTATATGTACTGGTCCTCGGTGCAGCAGCTGATGCATCACGCCTCCTCTGGCTGCGCGATGAATGTCGGCGATCTCCTCGGCAGCGGCACCATTTCCGGCCCTGAGAAGAACCAGCGCGGCAGCTTGCTGGAGATCAGCTGGAACGGCACCGAGCCAGTGGAATTGCCCGGCGGCGTCAAACGCTCGTTCCTGGAAGACGGCGACAGCCTGGTGATGCGCGGTTGGTGCCAGGGGAATGGTTATCGCGTCGGGTTCGGCGAGGTCGAGGGGACGATTGTGCCGGCGGAGTGAATTCCGTTATCGCGACAAACTCCGTCATTGCGAGCGCAGCGAAGCAATCCAGAATCTCTCCGCAGCGGCAGTCTGGATTGCTTCGTCGCATCAGCGCAAAATTGCTTCGCAATTTTGTCGCGAGCTCCTCGCAATGACGTGGAGAGAGCTCACCGCTTCTCCGGCGCCACGTCCTTGACCCTTGCGCAATGCGCGGCGACGTCCTCCACGCTGTACTTCAAATGCACCCGCTTGTCGGACGGCGCCTGCTTGCTCGTGCATACGCCCGGGCGCCACTCCTGCGTCGGCCTGATCGGGCGCGGGGCAAAGCCGCCGCCGCAGTTCGGGCAGACGTTGGAGAGCTTTGTCTCCACGCAATCCGCACAGAACGTGCATTCATAGGAGCAGATCCGCGCATCCGTTGCATCAGGCGGCAGGTCGCGATCGCAACATTCGCAGTTCGGTCGAAGCTGGAGCGCCATGGGTGAATCTCCGAAAGCCGGCCGGGATCATCGCAGATCGCGCGCGCGGCGCGAATGGCGTAGTTCCCTCGATTTCAGCCAGCCTTCAAATCCTTCAGCGGCAGCTTCGAGCTTTCCTTCAGCCGGTCCAGCACGATCGAGGAGCGCACATGCGCCACGCTCTGGTGCGGCATCAGCACGTCGTTGACGAGGTTGGAGAGCCCCTTGAGATCGCGCAGCACGGCTTTCAGCACATAGTCGGCGTCGCCCGTGAGCGAATAGGCCTCCTGGATCTCGTCGATGCGGTTGACCAGCGCCCGGAAGCGTTTTGAATTGTCCGGCGAGTGGGTCGCAAGTCCCACCTGGATGAAGGCGATCACGCCGAAGCCTAGCGCCTCGCTGGAGAGGTCGGCGTGATAGCCGGCGATAATCTTCTCTTCCTCCAGCCGCATCCGCCGGCGCGAGCATTGCGAAGCCGAGAGGCCGGCTTGCTCGGCAAGCTCCTGGTTGGTGAGGCGGCCGTCATCCTGGAGTGCGTCCAGGATCTTGAGGTCGAAGGCATCCAGCGGAATCATGCGTCATTTGTCAATTTTGTGCACGGATCGTGCGTACGATAGCCAAAACGCGTTCAATTTGCACGCTCATTGCGCGTCCCGTGAAGGATAGTTCATCCCAGCAGCAGATTGGGAGAGCAGCATGGGTCCGTTTCCGCACGATGCACCGCCGGCCACGATCACCGCCGACAATCCGATGGGCACCGACGGCTTCGAGTTCGTCGAATATGCGCATCCCAATCCGAAAGAACTGCATGACCTGTTCAAGCTGATGGGCTATGCGCCCGTCGCGCGGCACAAGACCAAGAAGATCACGGTCTATCGCCAGGGCGACATCAACTATCTCGTCAACGAGGAGCCCGGCACCCACGGCTACGAGTTCGTTGCCGCGCACGGCCCCTGCGCGCCGTCGATGGCGTTCCGCGTGGTCGATGCGAAGCTTGCCTATGACCGCGCAGTTTCGCTCGGTGCGGAGCCTGCCGATGTGTCATCGGCGCAGAAGACGCTCGATGTGCCCGCGATCAAGGGCATCGGCGGCAGCCTGCTCTATTTCGTCGATCGCTACGGCGCCAACGGTTCGGCCTATGAAGCCGAGTTCGAGTGGCTGGGCGCACGCGATCCGCGGCCGGTTGGTGCGGGCCTGTTCTATCTCGATCACCTCACCCACAACGTCCATCGCGGCCGCATGGATGTCTGGACCGGCTTCTACGAAAAATTGTTCAACTTCCGCCAGATTCGTTTCTTCGACATTGAGGGCCGGGCGTCGGGCCTGTTCTCGCGCGCGCTGACGAGCCCCGATGGCAAGATCCGGATTCCGATCAACGAGGACGCCGGCGATTCCGGCCAGATCGAGGAGTATCTGAAAATCTATCGCGGCGAGGGCATCCAGCACATCGCGTGCGGTTGCCGCGACGTCCATCAGGCCATCGAAGGTCTACGCGCCGCGGGCCTGCCCTTCATGCCGTCGCCGCCCGAGACCTATTTCGAGCGCATCGATGCGCGGCTGCCGAGGCATGGCGAGGATGTCGCGCGCCTGCAGAAGAACGGCATTCTCATCGACGGCGAGGGCGTGGTCGACGGCGGCCAGACCAAGGTGCTGCTGCAGATCTTCTCGGCCAATGCGATCGGCCCGATCTTCTTCGAGTTCATCGAGCGCAAGGGCGACGACGGCTTTGGCGAGGGCAATTTCAAGGCCCTGTTCGAGTCGATCGAGGAGGATCAGATACGGCGCGGAGTGCTGAAGGTGGAGGATGCGGCTTAGGCCGTCAGCCGCGCTGCTGTAGGGTGGGCAAAGCGTGAGCGTGCCCACCACCTCTACCGGATTCGTGGAGAGATGGTGGGCACGGCGCAAGAGCGCCTTTGCCCACCCTACAGGATCGTGCGACGGGGTTACTTCGCCGCTTTCCACGCCTGCATCACCACCGTGATCTCCGCGCCCTCCGGCTCGCGCACCACGGACGGCGTGCGCGAGAAGCGCGGCGCCGGTGCGGGCTGCTTCACGCCGTGGCGTTCGACGAACACGTTTCGCGCGACCATGTGCGGATGCTCGGTCGCTTCCGACATGGTCAGCACCGGCGCGAAGCAGATGTCGCTGCCTTCCATGATCTTGCACCAGTCCTCGCGCGTCTTGCTCTTGAACACGGCAGCCAGCTTCTCCTTCAGCGCGGGCCAGGCCTTGGGATCCATCTGCGCGTCGAAATCGGCATCTGGCAGGCCTGCGCGCTCGCGCAGCAGCGCGTAGAACTGCGGCTCGATCGAGCCGATCGAAACGAAATGGCCGCAGGCGCATTCATAGACGCCGTAGAAGTGGGCGCCGCCGTCGAGGAAGTTCCGGTTGCGACCTTCGGTCCAGCGGCCGAGCGTTTTCATGTCGAAGAAGAACGACATCAGCGATGCCGCGCCGTCGCACATCGCGGCGTCGACAACCTGGCCCTTGCCGGACCTCGAGGCTTCCAGCAGTGCGGCGAGTACGCCGACGACCAGATAGAGCGCCCCGCCGCCGAAATCGCCAACCAGGTTGAGCGGCGGCACCGGCGCTTCCTCAGGTCCGATCGCGGCGAGCGCACCTGTGATCGAGATGTAGTTGATGTCGTGGCCGGCGGCATTCGCAAGCGGGCCTTCCTGGCCCCAACCGGTCATGCGGCCATAGACGAGCTTGGGATTGCGCGCGAGCACGATATCGGGGCCGAGCCCCAGCCGTTCCATCACGCCGGGACGAAAACCTTCGACCAGCGCGTCGGCGCTGGCGAGCAGGTCGAGCACCTGTGCGATGGACTCCTTGTCCTTGAGGTCGAGCTCGATCACCTTGCGACCGCGGCCCGCCACCGACTTCAGGCTCTTCTTGGCGCCGACGCGGTCGAGCGTGACGACATCGGCGCCCATGTCGGCCAGCATCATGCAGGCGAACGGGCCGGGTCCGATGCCGGCGAATTCGACGACGCGGAAGCCCGCGAGCGGGCCTGAAGTGCCGACGGATGTGTTCTTGGCGGGTTTGTCGAGCACGGGTTTTGTTTTCCTTGGGTCGCGGGCGGCGGATGCCGATTGGTCGGCAGCCGCGCCGGACGTTCCTCTCTGGGGCGAGTTAATTGGCTGATTAACTTTTCTCGCCTTCACGCCAGCGAGGCAAGCGCTTTTCACGCATGGGCGCATCATAAATGCGGCGCGCATTGCTGCGCGCCGCAGAAGATTTGTGTTGAGGCGCTATCAGCCAGCGGCAGTTACGGCGCGCTGCGCCATCACTTTGATGAGGTTGGCGCGGTACTCTGCACTGCCGTGAATGTCGGCCAGCAGATTGCTCGCCGAAATGTTCACGCCATCGATTGCTGTCGGCGACCAGTTCGCCTTCAGCGCTGCCTCGATTGCAGGCACCCGCATCACGCCGCTCTGCGAAGCGCCGGTCGCGGCGGCGCGGATCTCGCCCGACTTCATTTGCGCGACGAAGACTGCGGTCAGCGCAAAGCGCGAGGCTGGATGCGGGAATTTCGCATAACCGGCTTTCGCAGGAACCGGGAACGAGACGGCGGTGATAATCTCGCCGTCTTCAAGGGCTGTCGTGAACAGGCCCTTGAAATAGTCGTCCGCCGCAATCGAGCGCTTGTTGGTCTTGATCGTTGCGCCGAGTGCCAGCGTCGCGGCCGGATAATCCGCGGCCGGATCGTTGTTGGCGAGCGAGCCACCGATCGTGCCGCGGTAGCGCACGGCGGGGTCGCCGATCAGCGAGGCGAGATAGGCGAGCGCGGGTATCGCTTTCTTCACAGCATCGCTGGTCGCGACCTCGTAATGCGGCGTGGCGGCCTTGACGCTCAGAGTGTCGCCGGAGGCCTCGATGCCGATCAGCTCCTTGATCCTGCCGAGATCGATCACGTCGGAGGGGCTGGCGAGCCGCTGCTTCATCACCGGCAGCAGCGTCTGGCCGCCTGCGAGAAATTTCGCCTCACTGCCCTTGGCGAAGAGAGCGGCGGCCTCGTCGACCGAGGAGGCGCGATGATAAGTGGTCTGATACATCTTTGATGCTCCCTCTTAAGCCGCGTGGATCGTGCGCCACACCCGGTCCGGGGTTGCGGGCATTTCCAGGTTGTTCTTGCCGATCGCATCCGTGATCGCATTGATCACGGCCGCAGAGGCGCCGATCGCGCCGGCTTCACCGCAACCCTTGATGCCGAGCGGATTGCCCGGGCACAGCGTCGTGGTGTGGGAGAGATTGAACGAGGGCAGATCGTCGGCGCGCGGCATGGAATAATCCATGAACGAGGCCGTGACCGGCTGGCCGTTGGCATCGTAGATGGCGTGCTCGAGCAGCGCTTGTCCGATGCCCTGGGCAAGGCCGCCATGGACCTGGCCCTCGACGATCATCGGGTTGATCAGCCGGCCGAAATCGTCGGCCGCGACGAAGTTGACGAAGGAGGTCTTGCCCGTGCCGGGATCGACCTCGAGCTCGCAGATGTAAGCGCCGGCCGGGAAGGTGAAGTTGGTCGGGTCGTAGAAGGCGCTTTCCTTCAGGCCCGGCTCCATCCCGTCAGGCAGATTGTGTGCGGTGTAGGCCGCGAGCGCAACCATCGGCAGCGCAATCGCCTTGTCGGTACCGGTCACCTTGAACTCGCCGTTCTCGATGACGATGTCGGCTTCCGACGCTTCGAGCGCATGCGCTGCGATCTTCTTGGCCTTGGATTCCATCTTCTCCATCGCCTTCAGGATCGCAGTGAGACCGACAGCCGCCGACCGCGAGCCGTAGGTGCCCATGCCGAACTGCACCTTGTCGGTGTCGCCATGGACGATCGAGACCTGGCTGATGGGAACACCCAAGCGCTCTGCGACGAGCTGGCAGAACGTGGTCTCGTGACCCTGTCCGTGGCTATGCGAGCCCGTGAGGATCTCGATGGTGCCGACCGGGTTGACGCGCACTTCGGCCGATTCCCAGAGACCGACGCCGGCGCCCAGGCTGCCGACAGCCTTCGACGGTGCAATGCCGCAGGCCTCGATGTAGCAGGAGACGCCGATGCCGCGCAGCTTGCCTTGCGACTTGGCTTGCGCCTTGCGGGCGGCGAAGCCGGCATAGTCGATCGCCTTCATCGCGGCGTCGAGCGAGGCATTAAAGTCGCCGGTGTCATAGGCCATGATCACAGGCGTCTGGTGCGGGAACTGGGTGATGAAGTTGGTGCGGCGCAACTGGGCCGGATCGACCTTGAGCTGCCGCGCCGCCGTCTCCATGAGACGTTCGATCAGGTAGCTCGCCTCGGGGCGGCCTGCGCCGCGATAGGCATCGACCGGCGTGGTGTTGGTGTAGACCCCGACCACCTCGGCATGGATCGCCGGGATGTTGTACTGGCCCGACAGCAGCGTCGCGTAGAGATAGGTCGGCACCGACGACGAGAACAGCGACATATACGCGCCGAAATTGGCGTAGGTCTTCACCTTCAAGCCGATGATCTTGTTGTTGGCGTCGAGCGCCATCTCGGCATGGGTGACATGGTCGCGGCCATGCGCGTCGGTGAGGAAGGCTTCGGTGCGGTCGCCGGTCCATTTCACGGGACGGCCGACCTTCTTCGAGGCCCACAACGCCACCATCTCTTCCGGGTAGATGAAGATTTTCGAGCCGAAGCCGCCGCCGACGTCGGGGGCGATCACGCGCAGCTTGTGCTCGGGGGCAATGTTGTAGAACGCCGACAGCACGAGGCGAGCGACGTGCGGGTTCTGCGAGGTCGTATAGAGAGTGAAGTGCTCTTCCGCCGCATCGTAATCGGCGATCGCCGCGCGCGGCTCCATCGCGTTCGGGGCGAGGCGGTTGTTGGTGACGTCGAGCTTGACGACGTTGGCGGCCTTGGCGAAGGCGGCATCCGTCGCGCCCTCGTCGCCGATCACCCAGTCATAGACCTGGTTGCCGGGAGCCTCAGGGTGAAGCTGCGGTGCGCCGGACTTGATCGCGGCCTGGATGTCGGCGACGGCCGGCAGCTCTTCATAATCCACGACCACGGCCTCGGCCGCGTCGCGCGCCAGATTCTTCGTGTCGGCGATGACGACCGCCACGGCCTGTCCGACGAAGCGCACCGTCTCCGGCGCCATCGCCGGCCATGCCCCCATCTTCATCGGGCTGCCGTCCTTGGAGGTGATGGCCCAGCCGCAGATGAGGTTGCCGACCTTGTCGTCGACCAGCTCCTGTCCGGTGAGGACCGCGACCACGCCCGGCATCTTCAGCGCGGCGGAAGAGTCGATGTTCTTCACCTTGGCGTGTGCGTGCGGGCTGCGGATGAAATGGGCATGGGTCATGCCCAGCAATTTGATGTCGTCGACGTACCGGCCCTTGCCGGTAATGAAACGCTTGTCTTCCTTGCGCACGACGCGCGCGCCGATGCCTTCAACACCCATGTCTGGTCCTCCCGACCGGAATTATCTTGACTGCGCTTTCCCTCGAAAGCCGCAGCGGTGGTTCTTTTTTCGAGGCGGGCCGCTCTACTCGGCCGCCTGCGAGACCTTCATGCGCCCGGCTGCATCCAGCACGGCTTTGACGATGTTGTGGTAACCGGTGCAGCGGCAGATATTGCCTTCGAGCTCGTGCCGGACGGTGGGCTCGTCGAGCTGGCCACCATGGCGGTGCACGATGTCGATCGCCGACATGATCATGCCCGGGGTGCAATAGCCGCACTGCAGGCCGTGATTGTCGCGGAAGGCGGCCTGCATCGGGTGCAGCTCGTCGCCCTTGGCGATGCCTTCGATGGTGGTGACATTGGCGCCGTCGGCCTGGCCCGCCAGCATGGTGCAGGACTTCACCGCCTTGCCGTCCATGTGCACGACGCAGGCGCCGCACTGGCTGGTGTCGCAGCCGACATGGGTTCCGGTGAGGTTGAGATGGTCGCGCAGGAGCTGGACCAGCAGCGTGCGGTCCTCGACGTCGACAGCAACGGCCTTGCCGTTCACCGTCAGTTTGACTGTAGACACGGAACATACCTCCCGGGATTGATTTTGATTGTTTCTAATTAGAGACCGCGGCCCCCAGGCTTGGCAACTAGGATTTTGATCGCCCCGGTCCGTCCGGTCGGCCTTTGGCCGATAGGGCCTTTGATTGCGCGAACGTGACGAATTTACCGGCCTTTATCGATTCTGCCCTAGTTTTGCGCATCCGGGTCTTGGGGGCGGGGCGCCTCCGGACGATGGCTGAATAGAAAATGGGGGTTGGGAATGTCCGGGCGTACCGCGTCGCCATCCAAGCGCAGCATATTTCCGACCCTCCGGTTCCGCGCCAAGATCATCCTCGGCTTTGCCGCGGTGCTGGTGATCTCCGCCGGCAGCATGGCCTTTGCCTATTTCGGCTTCGAACGGGTCTCGTCCGGCGTCGGGTCCTATCGCAGCAGCGTCTCGGAGGCCGATCTCGCCCGCAATATCGACCGCGAGCTGCTCGGCTACCGTTCGGCCGTCAAATATTTCGTCGTCACCGGCAAGGAGGATGATGCCAAGGCGGCGCTCGACGCCGAGGCCAGCCTGAGGAGTGCCATCGACCAGGCCGTCAAGAGCGCCAAGACGCCGGCGCGGCAGGACAGTCTCGACAAGCTCGCCAAGGAGTTCTCGAATTTCTCCGCCACCTTCGCCAAGGTCCTCCAGGCCAAGCGCGACAGCACGCTGCTGGTGCAGAACCAGCTCTCGCGCCAAGCCAATCTGCTGAAGTACAAGCTCGACGATATCGGCAACAATGCCTCCGATTCCGAGGCGCAGGCGATCGAGTTCGGCACCAAGCAGGTCAACGCCCAGTTTCAGACCGCAAGCGCGGCGGCGACCAATTTCGTGCTGACGTCCGACCAGGCGATCGCGACCAGTGCGCTGGCCCGCTTGAAATTCGTCGAGAACTCGCTCGGCGCGGTCTATTCCATGGACGACAAGATCGTCGCCGGCCTGAAGGACGCCAAGACCATTCTTGTCGCCTATCGCGAAGCGCTTGAGAAGCTGATCGCCAACGCCAGGATGGTCGACGAGCTCGTCACCGAGATGAGCGGCTCGGCGGGCGCGATCCTTCGGGGCGCCTCTGCCATGAAGGCGGATCTGGTCGCCGAACAGCAGCGGCTGGATTCGGAATCGGAAGCGACCATCGGGAAGACCGAGCAACTGGTGCTGATGCTGGCCATCGGCGGCACGCTGCTCGGCGCGGTCCTCGCCTTCCTGCTCGGCACCGGCATCTCGCGGCCGATGATTGCGATGTGCAAGGCGATGCGCGAGCTTGCTTCTGGCAATTTCGATGTCGTGCTGCCAGGCCTCGGCCGCAAGGACGAGATCGGCGAGATGGCCGGCGCGGTCGAAGAGTTCAAGGTTCAGGCGGTCGCCAAGGCCGAGCGCGATGCCGCCGCCAGCGAAGCCCAGAACAGGGAGCAGGCAGCAAGCCGCCGCGGCGAGCTGATCCGCTTTGCCGATGATTTCGAGAGCGCCGTCGGCGCCATCGTGTCGAACGTCTCGGCCTCCGCCGTGCAGCTCGAATCTTCGGCTTCCACGCTGACCCGCACCGCTGAGACCACGCAGACGCTGTCGAGCCAGGTCGCCGGTGTCTCCGAGCAGGCCTCGAGCAACATGCAGTCCGTCGCAACCGCGACCGAAGAGCTGTCGGCCTCGGTCGAGGAGATCGGCCGCCAGGTCCGCGACTCCAGCCGGATTGCCGAGGCCGCCGTGGTGCAGGCCAAGGAGACCGACGGCCGCATCGGAAAACTCTCGCATGCGGCCCAGCAGATCGGCGAGGTCGTCAAGCTCATCACGGCGATTGCCGAACAGACCAATCTTCTCGCGCTCAACGCCACCATCGAGGCGGCCCGCGCCGGTGAAGCCGGCCGCGGCTTCGCGGTGGTCGCAAGCGAGGTGAAGTCCCTGGCGAGTCAAACCGCCAAGGCTACCGACGAGATTTCCTCGCACATCACGGGCATGCAGGGCGCCACCGCCGAATCGGTCGCCGCGATCAAGGAGATCGGCGCGACCATCGGCAAGATCTCGTCGATCTCGACCTCGATTGCCAGCGCCGTGGAAGAGCAGGGCGCCGCGACCCAGGAGATCGCCCGCAGTGTCCAGACCGTCGCCCAGGGCACCCAGACCGCCGCGACCGATATCGGCCAGGTCAATCGCGGCGCCGCCGAAACCGGCTCGGCCTCGGAAGAGGTGCTGAACTCGGCCAAGACGCTGTCGAGCGAAAGCACCAGGCTGCGCGCCGAGCTCGACCGGTTCATGGCGAATATCCGGGCGGCGTAGGGCACTTGCTCCGATTTCGCCTCGGTCTTTCCCGTGGCGACGGTCCGTCCCCGCGTCACCTAACCGCGGGTTGCGACGCGCCAAGTTTACCGCGGCTTATCCTTTGCCATTTACCGTGCATTTGAGTCGGGGAGCGGGCTGCTCCCGGGCTGCGCCTGGTTTTCCGCGAATGGAATGGGGTGGGGGAATGTCCGTGAAGTCGAAGCCGAGCTCATCGAAGCTCTTCACCTTGCGTTTTCGTGCAAAAATCATCCTCGGCTTCGTGGCGGTGCTGGCCATCCTCGCCGTCAGCATGGCATTTGCCTATTTCGGCTTCGAGCGAATCGCGAGTGCCGTGGCGTCCTACCGGACCAGCGTGGCGGAAGCAGACCTGGCGCGGACCTTCGATCGCGAATTAATCAGCTATCAGGGGCTGACCCGGGCCTACACGCTGACCGGTGCCCCGGACGACGAAACGGCGGCCAAGGCGGCCGAAGAGAGTCTGAAGGCAGCGATCGCCAAGTCGATGTCGGCCACAACAGGCGCTGCACGTCGCGAGCAGGTCGGCAAGCTCGAGGCCGAGTTCCAGCGCTTCGCAAAGATATTCGGCGAGATCATCACGCTGACGCGTGAGAACAACAAGATTGCGACCGACGAGTTGAACAGCGTCGGCAACAAGATCCGCTTCAAGTTCGACGACCTCGCCGACACTGCGGCGCTGGCCGGGCTCGCATCGGTCCAGACCACGGCCAAGGACATCACCTCGCAATATCTCGCGGTCTCCACCTCGGTCAGCGCCTTCGTCGCCAAGCCGGAGCCGAAGGCCGCCGACGGCGTGGTCGCCCGCATCAAGTTTCTGGAGACGCTGCTGGTCTCGATCTACGCCAACGACCAGAAGATCACCGACCGAGTCACCGAGATCGGTGGCCTGCTGAAGCAGTACCGCGCGTCGTTTGCAAAGCTTTCCGACAATGTGAAAATCATCGTCAAGTCGAACGGCGAGATGACCAAGACGGCCGCGTCCATCCTCAAGCTCTCGGGCGAGTTGCGGTCGGACCTGGCGGCCGATCAGCAGCGCATCGAGGCGAGCGCCAATCTGACGATCGGGGAAACCGAGCGGCTGATGCTGATGCTGGCGCTGGGTGGTCTTGCCATCGGTGCTGTGCTGGCCCTGATGCTCGGCAATGGCATCTCGCGGCCGATGATTGCGATGTGCAAGGCGATGCGCGAGCTTGCTTCTGGCAATTTCGACGTCGTGCTGCCGGGCCTCGGCCGCAAGGACGAGATCGGCGAGATGGCCGGCGCCGTCGAAGAGTTCAAGGTTCAGGCGGTCGCCAAGGCCGAGCGCGATGCCGCCGCCAGCGAAGCCCAGAACAGGGAGCAGGCAGCAAGCCGCCGCGGCGAGCTGATCCGCTTTGCCGATGATTTCGAGAGCGCCGTCGGCGCCATCGTGTCAAACGTCTCGGCCTCCGCCGTGCAGCTCGAATCTTCGGCTTCCACGCTGACCCGCACGGCCGAGACCACGCAGACGCTGTCGAGCCAGGTCGCCGGTGTCTCCGAGCAGGCCTCGAGCAACATGCAGTCCGTCGCAACCGCGACGGAAGAGCTGTCGGCCTCGGTCGAGGAGATCGGCCGCCAGGTCCGCGACTCCAGCCGTATTGCCGAGGCCGCCGTGGTGCAGGCCAAGGAGACCGATGGTCGCATCGGAAAACTCTCGCATGCGGCCCAGCAGATCGGCGAGGTCGTCAAGCTCATCACGGCGATTGCCGAACAGACCAATCTTCTCGCGCTCAACGCCACCATCGAGGCGGCCCGCGCCGGTGAAGCCGGCCGCGGCTTCGCGGTGGTCGCAAGCGAGGTGAAGTCCCTGGCGAGTCAAACCGCCAAGGCTACCGACGAGATTTCCTCGCACATCACGGGCATGCAGGGCGCGACCGCCGAATCGGTTGCCGCGATCAAGGAGATCGGCGCGACCATCGGCAAGATCTCGTCGATCTCGACCTCGATTGCCAGCGCCGTGGAAGAGCAGGGCGCCGCGACCCAGGAGATCGCCCGCAGTGTCCAGACCGTCGCCCAGGGCACCCAGACCGCCGCGACCGATATCGGCCAGGTCAATCGCGGCGCCGCCGAAACCGGCTCGGCCTCGGAAGAGGTGCTGAACTCGGCCAAGACGCTGTCGAGCGAAAGCACCCGGCTGCGCGCCGAGCTCGACCGGTTCATGGCGAATATCCGGGCGGCGTAAGGATCACTCCTTCCCAAACGCCCGCTTCAGCTCCACCTTCGCTTTCTCCAACCGCTCGCGCTGCGTCTTTGGCAACGTCTTGCCGGCGCGGTTGATATAGAACGTCAGCATCGACAGCGCAGAGCGATAGGCACCGGTCTTGCGACGGGCGCTGTGTTCGGCAGAGCGCTTCAGTGAGGCCGCGATCCGCTTCGGGCTCGTGAGCGTGAACACGCCGCGCTTGAGGTCGAGTGCGTCGCTCTCCCTTGTGACGCGCTGCGACCAGCGTTTTGGCGCGGCACGCTTTGTGCCCTTGCGCGCGGTGTTGCGCCTCGCGCTGGTCTTCCTGTGTGCTGCAGTTTTGCGCGAATGTGTCGTCTTTCTGACATGAGCCATGCGTCAACTCCTTGCGGCTCCAGCAGAAACGGCCGGCATCGGGCGACGTTCCTAAGGGAACCTGCTCTTGCCGCAGACGTTGTCGCAGGTGGCAGGCGGAATGCCGCACCTCCCGTGACCCAGCAACCCGATGGAATTGCAGCAGAGCCCAGCGCCGAATGATGGACCTGCAGTCTCGACGGCGGCCGTTACCGATCGCATTGTCGAGACCAGCATTCCCGCGCGGCTCGATGCGCTGCCCTGGAGCGGCTTTCACACCCGTGTGGTGCTGGCGCTCGGGATCACCTGGATTCTAGACGGGCTCGAGGTGACGTTGGCCGGCGCGCTCTCAGGTGCGCTGAAGCAGAGCCCGACGCTGCACTTCTCCAACCTCGATCTTGGTTTTGCCAACTCGGCTTATCTTGCAGGCGCTGTGCTCGGTGCGATCGGCTTCGGCTGGCTGACCGACCGCATCGGCCGTAAAAAACTGTTCTTCATCACGCTTGCGCTCTACCTCTCCGCGACGGCCGCGACCGCGCTGTCGTGGGACATCGCGAGCTATGCGCTATTCCGCTTCCTGACCGGCGCCGGCATCGGCGGCGAATATACGGCGATCAACTCGACCATCCAGGAGCTGGTGCCGGCGCGCTACCGCGGCTGGACTGATTTGGTCATCAACGGCAGCTTCTGGATCGGCGCGGCGATGGGCGCGGTTGCAGCCATCGTGCTGCTCGACCCCGCGCTGGTCGGGCCCGATCTCGGCTGGCGTCTTGCCTATCTCATCGGCGCGACCATCGGTCTCGTCGTGCTGTTGATGCGGATGTGGATCCCGGAAAGCCCGCGCTGGCTGATGATCCATGGCCGCCCGGATCAGGCCCACAAGATCGTCGACGGCATCGAGCGTTCGGTGACCGGGCATGATCAGGATCCAAGCGGTCGACGCTTCGCCAAGGTGCGCCTGAAGATGCGCGATCACACCCCGATCAGGGAAGTCGTGCACACGCTGTTCTCTGTCTATCGCCAGCGCGCGCTGGTCGGCCTCGTGCTGATGGTCGCGCAGGCTTTCTTCTACAACGCGATCTTCTTCACCTTTGCGCTGGTGCTGACCGATTTCTACGGCATCAGCGCCGATCATGTCGGCTGGTACCTGCTGCCGTTCGCGGCCGGAAACTTCCTTGGTCCGCTGATGCTCGGCCGCCTGTTCGATACGCTAGGCCGCCGCACCATGATCATGTTCACCTATGGCGTCTCGGGCCTGCTGCTGGCGGTGTCAGGTTATCTGTTCTCGATCGGTGCGCTGAGCGCGCAGGGGCAGACCATTGCCTGGATGGTGATCTTCTTCTTTGCCTCGCCCGCGGCGAGCGCCGCCTATCTCACTGTGAGCGAGACTTTTCCGCTCGAAGTTCGCGCGCTGGCGATTGCAGTGTTCTATGCGGTGGGCACGGGCATCGGCGGCGTCGTAGGCCCGGCGCTGTTCGGCGCCCTGATCGACACGGGATCACGCAACAGCGTGTTCGCCGGCTATTTGTTGGGGGCTGCCCTGATGATCGCGGCTGCGATCGTGGCATGGCGCTACGCCGTCTCCGCGGAGCGCAAATCGCTCGAACAAATCGCGCGGCCGCTTGCCTTTATGGAGTAGACTTATGACATCGGAACTTGCTGAATTGGATCAGAAGCACGCCATGCCCGACGAAGAAGCGCCCGACGCCGTCCCGGTGCCGCATGCACTCGTCCCGCATCTCAACGAGACCGCGATCCTGCTCGACATCGACGGCACGCTGCTCGATTTGATGCCGACGCCGCGCGAGGTGTGGGTGCCGCCGGGCCTCTCGGAGACGCTGAACCGGCTGACGGAGCGCACCTCGGGCGCGCTGGCCATGGTGAGCGGCCGCTCGCTCAACGACATCGACCTGATCTTTGCGCCCGATGTGTTTCGCGCCGTCGCCGGTCACGGTGCGGAGATGCGGCTGTCGGTGGACAATGAAGCCGACGATGTGCACGCACCCCCGATGGACAAGGAGCTGAAGCGGCGGCTGGCCGCGATCGCAAAGCTCAGTCCCGGCATTCTGCTCGAGGACAAGGGCTATTCGCTGGCGCTGCATTACCGGCTTGCGCCGCATGCCGAGAAGGCGATCTATGAAGCCGTCTCGCTGATCCGGGCCGATCTGCCCAATGCGCCGATCGAGGTGCTGCCCGGCAAGTTCGTTTGCGAGATCAAGCATCCCGGTTTCACCAAGGCAACCGGCGTGCGCGAGCTGATGAAGCACGAGCCCTTCAACGGACGCCGCCCGATCTTCATCGGCGACGACGTCACCGATGAAACCGTGTTCGCGATCATGCCCGACATGAACGGGCTCTCCTTCTCGGTCGGCCGCCGCGCCATCGGCGTCAACGGTCACTTCGATGCGCCGAACGATGTGCGTGCGTTCCTCGCGCACCTGCTCGACGACACAAGGTTGGAATAAGGCACGGTCATCGCAGAGCCACATTGTAACGCGCAGTTCCTTCGCGCGCCTAACTTATGTTGCGTGAATTTCACGCCAAGGCTCTCTTTCCCCGACCGAAATCCCCGGGTTCCCTCAGGGAAACTGGTTCCAACGCGCGCGCCTGACTTTGGTTTCATTTCGCAGAAATGATGACAGGAACCATATTGATGAACGGCAGTTAAACGGGGTGGAATGAACAGGAGGGGACGACCTGTGAATTTAGTCGTCATTTCGAATCGTGTTGCGCGCGGGAAACCCAACGAGCCCATGACGGGCGGCCTCGCTGCGGCATTGCTTCCGGTCGTGGAGCATTCGGGTGCCATCTGGGTGGGTTCCTCCGGTCGCGTTCGTGACGGCCATCAGAAGGAGCCTTTCGCCGAGATCGAGGCACTGGGCTCCGGCGCGATTGCGACGCTGGATCTGCCGGCAGCGCATTATGGCGGATACTATGAAGGCTTCGCCAACTCGGCGCTGTGGCCGGCGCTGCATTCGCGCAGCGATTTGATCCGCGTCTCGCGCGAGGACTATGTCAGCTATCGCGAGGTCAACGCTTTCATGGCGCGTGCCTTGATGCGCTTCCGCAAGGCACAGACTGCGTTCTGGGTGCAGGATTATCATTTCCTCGCGCTCGGCGCGGAGCTGCGCGATCTCGGCGTCAATGACCCCATCGGCTTCTTCCTGCACACTCCCTGGCCGGTGGCTGCGGTGATGCAAGGCGTGCCAAATCATCGCGAGCTGATCACGGCGATGCTGGCTTACGATCTGCTCGGTTTCCAGACCGACGAGGATTGTCAGAATTTTCTCGGTTATGTCGGCGGCGAGCTCGGTCTCACGGTCGATGATGGCGTCGTCATTTCGCAGCACGGTCGCACGCGCTGTGAAGTGTTTCCGATCGGCATCGATGCCGAAAAATTCGCGCAATACGCCGCGAAGTCGGTGTCTCATCCGGATGTGTCGCGGCTGCGCCGCAGCCTCAATGGCGAGCGGCTCGCGATCGGCGTCGACCGGCTCGATTACTCCAAGGGCCTCGTCAATCGCATCAGCGCGTTCGACCGGCTCTGGACCGAGCATCCGCAGTTCGCGCGCAGCATCTCGCTGCTGCAGATCGCCAACCCGTCGCGGGGCGCGATCGAAGCGTATGGCAATCTGCAGAACGACGTCGCGCGCCTTGTCACCGACGTCAACGGCCGCCATGGCGAGGTCGATTGGACGCCGATCCGCTATCTCAACAAGGGTTTTAGCCAGACCGTGCTGGCAGGCCTTTATCGCACTGCGCAGGTTGGCGTGGTGACGCCGCTGCATGACGGCATGAACCTTGTCGCCAAGGAATATGTCGCCGCGCAAAACCCGGCCGATCCCGGCGTGCTGGTGCTGTCAAAGTTCGCCGGTGCCGCCAACGAGCTGGAGACGGCGCTGCTGGTCAACCCGCACGACATCGACGGCATGGCCCGTGCCATCGCGGTCGCTGCCGCGATGCCGCTCACCGAGCGCAAGATGCGCTGGGACGCGATGATGAAGACGTTGCGCGGCCACACCATCCAGCAGTGGTCGTCGGATTTCGTCGCCGAGCTGGAGAAGTGCCGTACCGAGAAGGTCGCGGCCGCCCCGCTCGCCGCGCAACCGCCGCAGGCGCTTCGCTGGTTGAAGTCGGCGATATCGGGTGTGCGGTTGATCTAACTCGCGCCCCATTCTTATGGGGAGAGGCGAGCCTCAATAGCAATACGACACGCCATCCAGAATCGCACACTGCCGCTTGTTCGGCGCGTTCGGATCGTCCATTGGCACCACGCCCTTGCCCTGGCCGACGAACACGCCGGGTCCGACATGCACCGAGCTTTTGTTGCCGATGATCACGCTCTGGTGCGGGGTCGAGCTGGAGCGGGTCCCGTCCGGCCAGAGGATGGCATCGCCCGAAAGCACCCCGCGCCGCCCATCGTCGCAGGTCACATCGACGCCCTGCCGGATGCAGGCCTGCGCGTTGGCTGACGCGGTAAAGGCGGCGCCAAGGGCCAAAAAAAGGGCCAAAATCAGGCTTGGCGCGGTGATGGTTTTGCAGATGGCCATGGCGTCCCCGTCGTGTTTGGCGTCGTTGAATGAATCGTCGCGCCAAACCCGCGACTGGTTCAGCCATAGGCAAGTTCCGGCGGTCTCGTGGCGCGAGATATTCCGCTGTAAATACAATATGTTGCGGAAAATCCGACCGTTTTACCTGCGATCCCTTGCAAAATCACCGGCGTCCCTTCAAGAGAAGGCGCTCCGGAGAGATGGCCGAGTGGCTTAAGGCGCACGCTTGGAAAGCGTGTGTGCGGGAAACCGTACCGTGGGTTCGAATCCCACTCTCTCCGCCACTGAATTTCAGTAGCGAAAAAGTCCTTCAAAATCAGGGTCTTCCTGAACCGCCGAATTTTAGCGGTGGAGCACCACGGTGGAGCACCGTGATCCCCTTAAAAACACTGCCACGGGCGGTCTGCGCCGTCAGCAATAATCTGCATCGCTGACGGAGAACCTACAGTCTTCGCGAGCAGGGCCTGCGGGCGGGCACGCGGCCCGGGATCGCGTGCCTCACCGTATCACATTCGCAACATCTGCCTGAGCCGTCCGAACGCCCTTGCTGCGATCATGCGGATCCAACTCGTCCAAGTCTGCAGCTTGGCTTCGCGGTCGACATGCCGAGCGATCTGCCCGCGCATCGTCGCGGAGGCCATGGCGTCCGAGAACGCGGCGAGCCACTGCACCTTGCCGGACGTGATGATGTAGTGGGACTTGCAGGGCGCGTCGCAGACCGAGATCGACGGCCGCACGGTCGCGAAACCGTTCTGCTGCGACACCTGATGACTGTCGGGCACCAGAAGCATGACGCGATGTCCGCAGCCGCAGGCGCAGGAAAGCGCCGCGACCTCGAATTCGGCAGAGTGATAGAGGACGCCTTGTTCGAGTTGCTTGGGCAGGCGCTCAACGGCCCGGTATGTGAAACTGACCATACGTTCTATTCCATCTCCATCGTCGCAGTATCGAAGATGTACGATGTCGCCTCGTCGAGACGATCGAGCAGCTTGAAATGCTGCTTGAACCTGATCACGGCCATGATGGCGTTCATCGCGTTCAACTCCGTGATCTGCGCCTGCTTGCGATACTCGTTCTCCTTTGCGTTCTCGACGGGGAGCCGCGCGCTCCCAACGTTGTCGTCGTATGCCTTGCGATCGGTGCCGGTGATACGGACGAACCCGCTCAGACCTACCAGAGATCGGTCCAGCCCCATCCCGCAGTCGACGTAGGGAATTCCCCGTGCGCTCAGCCAATCGACGATCAGCTTGCGTGCCGGGCCGTTGTCGACGGACACGAACACGAAATCGAACCCGGCCAGGCGGTCGATGTTCGCCGAGGTGATGCGCTCGGGCACCGGCTCGAGGCCCGAGTGCCAGTTGCCGTACTGCCGCGCCAGCGCGTCCACCTTGAGGCTGCCGATCGCATCAACGATGAATCCCGGAATCCGGAAGATCGTGTGGACGTGCACCTTGTCGTCGTCGAAGAACGTGATGCGATCGAGATGCGTTCGCGCGACGAAATCGAGGATGTAGGAGCCGGTCCCACCCAGCCCGACGATGGCGACGCGCTTCCCGCGCAGCAGGGAGGAGACGTCGTTCATGTGATACCTCGAGGACATCATGTCGGGAATGCGCAGCGGACTACCCTGGGCCGCGGCCTTCACCGCGATGCCGCCAAACGGCGTCGCCTCCGGATAGGCCGCCATCGCCGGCGCCGTGATCGCGTCGAGATAGGTCTGCACC
Organism: Bradyrhizobium sp. S3.12.5; assembly: GCF_040548225.1. Taxonomy (NCBI): domain Bacteria; kingdom Pseudomonadati; phylum Pseudomonadota; class Alphaproteobacteria; order Hyphomicrobiales; family Nitrobacteraceae; genus Bradyrhizobium; species Bradyrhizobium sp. S3.12.5. The sequence continues at coordinate 80,980 of NZ_JBEPRF010000017.1, read as the reverse complement.
TTCTCCTCGAAAGAACGGTAGTCTCGGTTCGTGCCGTTCTCCTGCAGTTTGAACGAGAACGACTGATCGGTGATCAGATCCGGGGCGACCGTCACTTGATGGACGCCGCCGCCGAGCCTGATCTGTCGCTTCTGCTGGTCGAACGGCCGGGTGCCCCGCCACCATACTTGGTGGTTGTTGGTCGGCGGATCGATCGCCGCTCCATTGAGGTCGAGGGTGCTGGCGAGGTCGCCGTACTTCAGCCTGCCCTCCTCGTCGAGGTAGGGCAGGCGGTAGATGACGAAGTAGCCGCCGACGAAGTCGAGGTGGTAACCGAGCTCCTCCAGGTCCCTGACGAAGGGGTTACGACTCGCCAGTTCCGGCAACCCTAAAGCGCATGCCATCTTTCACCGCCACCTTCTGTCCAGGAGCCAAAGCGCCGCTCGGGTTTTCCGCCGGGCCGTGGGAATACTTCACCAGGTACTCGTTCGACGGACTGCCGCCGCTGCCGAGATAGAGCTCGACGACCTGCGCGTAGGTGATGTGCTTCTTCTCGACCTGGTGCTCGTCCGTGTTGACGAAGATGTCGAACACCTTCTGACTGTAGAAGTGCTCGTCTTCCTTCAAGTCGATGAGCTCGGCGTCGCGCGGCACCGGCTTGTCCTCCTTGTCGCCGTCGATCTCGCGGTAAAGACGCTGATGCGCCGGGATTTCCGCCAAGGCATAGAGCGCCTCGCCGGTGGTCCGGTCCGGCGATTCGAAAGCCTCCCGGTTGATGTGGATGCGCACAAGGTGCGCGGCGACTTCGACAGACATATCCAGTACCTTTCCGCCGTTCGGCGCTTGCGTTTTTTTCGAGTCGATGTAAACCGGTGTCTAGCCAGACAACAGTTCGACCTCGAAAACGCCCATGTCCGGCTTACGACCAGAGAGGGCGTGTTGTCCAGCCAGACAACACTTAAATGTGGCGAAATTCTGACGAGGGGTGCCAATGCCGGAAACGGCGCTAGGGACGTGGTTGAAGGATTTGCGCAATCGCCGCGGCTTGAGCCTCCGCGATCTAGCCGATCGCAGCAGCGTCGATCACGCCTACATCTACCGCCTGGAAACCGGCGCCAAGGAGGCCCCATCGGACGTGGTGGTCGATAAGTTGCTGTCGGCGCTTGCGCCGCCGAAACGCGATGAGGAGATTCTGCGGTTCTTGGTCGACCACAGCAACATCGACATCAAGCTTCTCGATTTCGTTCGCGACGATCCGAAGGTCGCATTCGACGAATTCCATATGCTGACAACGACGGTCAACCGCGGCGCGCGGCCCGACTATGCGACCATGCTCGCCCGCATCCGGAAAATCATGAAATAGGAGCCCGGACTATGCTTGATGAACTCGATATCGCTACGAAGGCGCGGGAGTTCATCAAGCTGTGCGGGCCGCTCGCCCTGCCGGTTTCGGTCCATGCGTACGCGGCGCAGATCGGCGGGACGGTGGTCGACGACACGCTGGGAGAGAACGAGGATGCGTTTTCCTTCCGTGAACCCGGCGGCAAGCTCCACATCTGCGTAAACTGCGCCCAAACGCCGCGGCGTCGGCGCTTCAGCGTGTGCCATGAAGTAGCCCACGTAGTCCTGGGCATCGAACCCGACCATTCGGCGCCAAGCTGGAGCTACGCTCGCCGGCCGGCGGGCGAGATCGCCTGCGACGACTTCGCCGCCGAACTTCTACTGCCCTACAAGCTGTTCAAGCCGCGGGTCGACAGCGCCGACATGGGGCTGGCCGCGATCGGCGAACTGGCCGACGAGTTCGACGCGTCGCTGCAGTCCACCGGTTCGCGGTTCGCGATCTTCTCGCGCGAACTGTGCGCGTTCGTCGTCTCGGAAGGGGGCAAGATCCGCTACAGCGCGCGATCGCCGCGTCTGCGCGAGGCGAAGGGCTGGATCAGGCGGGGCATGCCCCTGCCGGCTGACTCCTACACTGCGCGCGTCCGCGCCGGCGAGGGATTGTCGAGCCCCGAGGAGACCGAGCCCGATCAGTGGTTCGAGGATTGGCAGCGCGACGGAGTGCTCATCGAAGACACCCGGCATCTGGGACAATGGGACCAGACGCTGACCCTGCTGTGGTTCGACGAGGATGAGTTGGCGTCGCCCGCCCCCGAACGGAAGCAGTGGGATGAAGACTCCTATCGGCTGCGCGAGCTCGACGGTGTGCTCCCCTGGCCTGGCCGTTCCAAACGCAAGTAGAACAAGAGTTCGGTGGCGCGGAAGGACCGAGCGCACCCGTTTGGTCGCCTGATTGGTTGACGCAGGACCAGCGTCGCAATGCGCTATCGATCATCCAAGCCGGTCCTCGTTCTGCAATGCACCAAAGCAGCAGCGCACCGCTTGCTGCTTCCGGTCACGAAGATATCTCAGCAGCACTTCGTCGCTTCAATCGGTTCGGTGTGGACAACGACGGCACGCAGCACTTACTTTGCCACAGGCATTTCAATCAGAGGTTTGTGCGTGCGCTACATTATTGCGATCTCGGGGCCGGTTGCGGTCGGAAAATCTGCGTTGGCCGACGAGCTTCTTAAAAGATTCAGTTCCCATCGGATTAAGCCGCAGTTCCTCGAGTGATTGCCGCTGGATGTCGGCGCCTGTCGCGAAGCTACGATTGAGGAAGTGCCACCCCGGTAAGCTCTCGCAGTGCATCGATGAGCGCGTCCTGAAATGCCGGTTCGGAGGCTTCTCCAGCCGGCTCCTGCTGCCGTCGGTTATGCCAGTAGCGGCTGCTGACGCGCGCTTCGGAGGCATCGCTGACCGCCAGCCATGCCTGCGTCCTCTGTCCGGTCTCGATGTCGACAGGAGCGCTCGAACCTCCCATACGTGTGCGCACCCATCCCGGATCGACGGCGTTGCTCAGGACCTTTGGCCAGCGGCGTGCCAGCGTGAACGCCAACGCGAAAGCGTGCAGCTTGCTTTCGGCGTAGGCTTGGGCCGATTTCCAAGACCGCGTCTTCCAGTCGATGCCCCTGAGAGAGCCTTCCCCTCCCCGATGCAGACCGCTGCTAAGGAACACCAGCCGATCCGGTCGCTCGATCAGCGACGTCAGCAGGTAGGGTGCGAGCTGTGTTGATGGCCAAGGTGACTGCATGACCGTCCAGCGTCGAGCCGCGGCTCGGAGTAGACGCCGGCGTTATGGATTATCGCGTCCATGCGCCCGATCGCGTTCACTTGGTTCACGATGCTCTTCGTCTCCGCCGCGTTGCTCAAGTCGCCCACGACTACCGCCGCGGCACGCGTCGTCAGGTCGCCGAGCGCTGCGGCGCGGTCCGTCGAACGTGCATGAAGGACAACTCGATGCCCGCCGTCTAGGAGGGACTGCGCGGCTGCCCGGCCGAGGCCGTCCGTGCTGCCGGTGGCGAATACGATAGCCATTTAAGTCCCCTGGATGTGGCATCTACATATGATCTCGCATCACCAAATCCATTCCTGCCCTTTTGGGTTTTCGCGCCAAAAGTCAAATACAACAATGCCTTAAATCCCGCGTGTGCTGACATGGGGCGTCCGGCGAAAATTTTTTTTGCAGGTCCTTCCCAAATTCCTCCGCTCGCGCGCAGGCTTTCTTGAGGAGTGGCAGTAGAGTGGATCAGGAAGCAGCCTATCTCTCACCGGCAGAGGTCCGTCGCGTTCTGGACCGGCTGAACCGCGCGGACATCGTTCGACTGTCGCTGCTCGCGCGCAACTGGCTGCGGGGGCTGCCGAGACGGAGTCCTGACGACCTGGTCAACGAGGCGATGGAGAGGATTCTTTCGGGCAGACGGCCGTGGCCCTGCGAGCTCGATTGGGGCGCGTTCTTCAACGGCGTGATGCGCAGCATCGCCGATCAATGGCGGAAGGAAGACCGTCGCGTGCCGCTTGCGGAAGACGTCGGTGCCGAATTCGACGGACCTGCACCCGGGCCCGACCTCGAAGCCGCCGACCTAGTCGGAAGAATGCGCGATGCGCTGGCGGAGGATATGCCGGCGAGGGAGATGTTCGAACACCTTCTCGTCGACCGGGATCGCGACGAGATACAATTCGCCGTTGGGATGGACGAAACCGCCTTCGACACGGTTCGGAGACGGATGTTCCGCCATCTCAGGCTGGCCTTCGTTTCGGGATGGAAAGAATGACCGCAGCCCCTATCGACGAGCGCGCGCTCGCCCTGATCGCAGAGAGCATTCTGGACGCGAGCGACGACGAGATCGTTCGCGTGGCGTTGGAGAACGGCATCGACGTCGACGCCCTCGAGCGGAAGGTCCGTCGCATGATCTCCGAGCGCGTGGCCGACGCCGACGAAAGCGAACGTTCCCGGTTTTCGGTGGGAGAGACGGTCGCTCTTCGATCGGATCTGGCGCGGATCGGCGTCGTCACCTCGACCATGACCAGCAATCGCGAGATGCGCTACGGCGTGTTCATCGACGGGCGCATCCAGACCTTCTACGCCAGCCAGATTATGCCGGCCGCGCCGGCTCCGGCGAGCGTCAGCGCGACGTTGGAGGAATTCAACGCGCGCCTCACCGCGCTCCAACTCGTCGCCCCGAGTCTTGAGAACCTTTACTCGCTGCAGGCTGGGCGCATCGACTTCATTCCGTATCAGTTTCGGCCGGTGCTGAAGTTCATCCGCTCTGACAGGCCGCGCCTTCTCGTCGCGGACGAGGTCGGCGTCGGAAAGACGATCGAGGCGGGTCTGCTGCTGCGCGAGTTGCAGGCGCGGCGACCGCTGCGTTCCGTTCTGATCGTCTGCTCCAAGGCGCTCGTCACGGAGGAGAAGTGGCACCGGGAGATGCGCCGGTTCGACGAGGAGTTTGTCACTCTATCGAGCGCGGATGTGCGGTATTGCCTCGACCAGACCGACCTGGACGGTGAGTGGCCCGATCGTTTCGGCCGCGCGATCCTTCCGTTCTCGTTGGTGAACGACAATCTGATCAACGGCTTTGCGGCCAAGAAGGGAGGGGGCTCCAAGGGGCTGGCCACCTTGGACACGCCGCCCAGGTTCGACCTTCTCATCGTCGACGAGGCCCACAACGCCCGCAATACGGAGACCAACCTTCACAACGGCCTGAAGATGTTGGCCGACAACGCCGAGGCTGTCGTGCTCGTCACGGCGACGCCGGTCCAACTCGGTACCGACGATCTGTTTTCCCTGCTCAACCTGCTGCGGCCCGACCTCGTCATCGACAAGCCGACCTTCGCGCGGATGGCCGAACCCAATCCGGCGATCAATGCCGCGGTTGCGGCGATCAGGGGAGGTCGTCCGGATTGGCGCGAAGTCGCGCTCGAGAAGTTGGCGGAGGCTGCGGCGACCGACTGGGGGCGGGCGATGCTTTGGCCATCTCCCGAGTATAAGGCGTTGGCCGCCGCGATCCGCGGGGCGACGAGCGAAGAGGCGCGCGTTCGCCTCGTCTACAGGACCGAGCTGCTGCATAGCTTCTCGTCCCTGATCAGCAGAACTAGGCGGCGGGATATCGGGAGCTTCACCACCCGCAAGCCGCAGACCGTAGCGGTGCCTTTCACGCCGGAACAGCAGACCGTGCATGACACCCTGCTCGAGGTCCAGCGCCGCGTCTACTTGCGTACTCACGGCGCGGGCCCGCTCGGCTTCCTGATGACCACCATCCGGCGGCAGACCGCCAGCTCGCTCCATGGGTTGGTGCCGCTTCTCGAGGCGATCCTGACCCGCAACTTGACCGAAGTCGAGCGGTCCGAAATCGGCGACGACGAGGAGGCATTGAGCGGCGAGGGTATCGAGGAGCTTCGCTCCCAGGTCCAATCGACGCTGGAGCTCGCGAGAGCTCTGCCCGCGGAGGATCCGAAACTCGAGCGGCTGCTGGGAATCGCGGGCCAGAAGGGCGGCATGGCCAACCGGAGACTGCTGCTGTTCAGCGCCTTCCGTCACACGCTCGACTATCTCTATTCGGCCATGAAGGACCGGGGCATTCGCGTCGGCATGATCCACGGCAACGTCGACGACGAGAGGCGTCGCGCGATACGGCGTTCGTTCGCGCTTCCCGCGCAGGACGCCGACGCGATCGACGTTCTTCTTTCTTCGGAGGTCGGTTCGGAAGGGTTGGACTTCCAGTTCTGCGACGCCCTGGTCAATTTCGACATCCCGTGGAATCCGATGCGGATCGAGCAGCGGATCGGCCGCATCGACCGATACGGGCAGAAGAGCGAGACCATTGCGATCTACAATTTCGTGACGCCGGGCACGGTCGATTTCGACATCTACAGCCGATGTCTGACGCGGATCGGAATCTTCGAGCGGTCGATCGGGGGTAGCGAGGCGATTCTTGGCGACATCGCCACCCGGCTGCAGGAGGTAGCGGAGGATTTCTCGCTGACCGATCAGGAGCGGAACGAACGGCTCCAGCAGTTGGCCGACAACGAAATCCGCGTGATTGCCGAGAGCGAGGCGCTCGAGGAGCGCGAGGCGGAGTTGTTCGGCGTGCGCATAACCCGCAGCCGGATCGACGACGACATCGCGCAGGCCTCAAGCCGCTGGCTCGAGCCCTCGGCCTTGGAAAGGCTCGTCGGAATCCATCTGGAGCGCGTCCTCGAGGTCGGGCGGAATCCAATCCTCGGCCAGGGCGCCGCAAAGACGCTTCGACTGTCGGCCGAAGCGCGGCGCCGTCTCATCCCGACCCGCGCGCGGGGCATGCGGGCGACCACCGTCGAGCGGGAATGGGAGGCCTGGCTGCGTGGCGACCAACCGACGCTCGGCATGACGTTCGAACGGGAGGCGGCGAACGCGGACCGGTCGCTGGCCTTCATCACGCCCGTGCATCCGCTTACCCAAGCCGCGGCGCGCGCTCTCGCGGGCGAAGAGGAGCTTCGCGTCGCGGTCGCGGTGTCGGCGCCCGGCATTCGGCCCGGCGATCATCCCTTCGCGCTGTATCAGTGGCAGTTTTCGGGGCTGCGGGAGGATGCGATGCTCGTTCCCGTCGTCGCTGACGAGGATCTCGCCCGTATTCTCATGGACCTGCTGTCGACAGCCCGCGATCTGCCGGGATTGGCGCCGCCCGCCGCTTCGGCGCTCGACGCCCTCGATGGCTGGCACCATGAACTATGGCAGCGGCGGCGAGCCGAGCACGTGTCCGAGGCAGCCGAGATCGCGCGTTTCAGGAGGGACAGCCTGCAGGCGAGCTTCCGGGCGCGGATGGGCATTCTCGAAGAGCAGCGCGATCGGGTGAGCGAAGAACGGATCCGCAGGATGCGGGTCGCTCAGATCGACCGCGCGGTCGCCGATCAGGGCGAGGCTTTGGCGAGGCTGGCACGCGACGAAGCCAGTGCTGACATCTTTGCCCGGCGTGTGGCGGCGGGCATCATTCGCGTGGAGGTCTGACATGACCCAGGATTTCGCAAGCTTCCTCGCCGAACTTCGCGGCATGCGAAGGGGATGGGTCGAGTCCAATCGCGTCAATCGCTTCGACCGCGGCATCTGGAACGCGACCGTCGAAAAGTATCCCGATCCGACGCACTTCGTCTTCGAACTGCTGCAGAATGCAGAGGATACGGGCGCGACAACGGCGAGCTTTCGGCTGAGCGCGGATTCGATCGTCTTCGAACACGACGGCAGACCCTTCGATCGGGCGGACATCGAAGGCATCACCGGGATGGGAAACACGACGAAGCTCGAAGACGCCAACAAGATCGGCAGCTTCGGCATAGGATTCAAGTCGGCCTACGTCGTCACCAGGCGCCCGGAGGTGCACTGTCGGATCGAAGGTGCACCGGTCGCCTTCGCGATCGAGGATCTGGTCGTTCCCGAGCTCATAACTCCGCGCTACGACGACGAGAAGACGAGGATCGTCCTGCCGTTGCCGGCAGCGATCGGCAGCGAGACCATCGCCAAGGTTCTCGCCGCGCTCGACGTCTCCGGAGCGCGAAGTCTGCTCTTCCTGAAGAACGTCGTGCGTTTGGAATGGAGCGACGGTTCGAGCACCGCCGTCTGCACGGTCGAAGACGAAGCGGAAGTGCGCGCTCTCCGTACGATGAAGGGGTCGTCCGAAGCCAGGCTCGAGCGGTTCGTCCTTCTGAGCCGCGACGTCAGGAACGAAGAGGATGGCCGCATCTACTCCGTCAAGATCGCGCTCCGGCTGAACGATGGCGGCGAAATCGTCGCGGAGAGCCCCTCGACGAGACTAGCGGTGTACTTCGAGACGGAAGAGGCGACCGGGTTGCACTTTCACGTGCATGGCCCGTTCAAGCTCACGGACAATCGCGCCAACATCAAGCGGAACCATCCCTGGAATACCCACCTTGTGTCGGAGATCGCGCAGCTTCTGGCGACGAGCTTGACCGGCTTGCGGGACAAGGGGTTGGTGAAGCGCGGATTTCTCGAGGTTCTGCCCAACGGCAACGACGATCTTGCCGAGCACTGGCGGCCGGTACTCGATGCCGTCGTCGCGACTTTCAACGCGGAAGCGCTTTTGCCGGCGCAGGGCGCGGGTCACGTATCGGCGCCTCAAGCCGTCCGCGGACCCGCCGATATCCGCGATCTCCTCGGTGACGAAGGGCTGGCGACCCTGGAGGGACAGGACGGACTTCGCTGGATCGCGGGCGGGATGCGCAATGGTCGGATCGACGCCTTCCTGGCGACGCTCCAACTTCGCGACTGGAATTACGCCGAATTCCTGAACGCATTTCAGCGGATGTTTTCGCCGGCATGGGAGCCTCGCGTGGTCGAGATCAAGACCCAGGCCAAGACCTGGTTCGACGCGCTTCCCGACGATCGGCTCCAGCGATTCTATCTGCTACTGGAAACGGCTGCCGGAGCCACCAAGCGCCATACGATGCTCGCGCAGACTCCGTTCGTCCGCCTAGAAGACGGGACGCGGACGACGCCGGCAGGCGCGTTGATCGCACCGGACCATGCAGAGCTGGACGAGGAGGCGGCCTCGCACGGTCTATCTCTTGTCCGGGCCTCATTGATCCGGGAGGGAAGGGCGCGCGGGAAGGAAGTCGAGCAATTCCTCCGCCGGCTGGGCGCCAAGGACATAGACGAAGAGCACTATCTCAAGTCGATCGTGCAGGCGAACTACGCGACGGGTAGGGAGCGACCGACCGCGGAGCGTCATCTCCAGCACATGCGCCGCTTCCTGAAGTGGACGGCGGAAACGAAGAACTACGCCATCTTTGCGGGAGCGGCGTTTCTTCGGACGGAAGGCGCGGAAGGATTCAGCCGGCCGATTTCGGTGTTCCTGGACGCACCTTTCGTCGACAGCGGCCTTTCGAGGATCTACGGAGGGCAGGTGCCTGGTCGGGACCGGAAGGCGCTTTGGGGCGGATACGCGAAGCTGAAGCGTACTGAGCTCATAAGCTTTCTGACGGCGTTGGGAGTGGAACACGTTCTTACGGTGGTATCGACGCGCATCTCGGGCAACCACCCGCGCTGGCGGCAGCTATCGGCAGGCTTCGGCGGTACGCGAACGACGAGCACGAGAACGGACATCGACTATACGATTCCGCAGATCAGTGGCCTGCTCGCCTTGCGCGACAAGTACGTATCCGCCTTGATTTGGAAGGCCGTGTCAGCCGTCGGCGAAAGAGGCATGTATGCGCTGTACGCTCCCAATCAGGAACATCAGCCACGCCAGGAAAACTCCACATTGGCGATCGCGCTCCGCAGGGCCGAGTGGATTCCTGCCAAGGACGGATCGTTGCGCAGTCCGCGAACGATCACCGGAGCGGATCTCGCGAAGGGTTATTCGAGGGCGGGCAACGAGCTATGGCTTGACGCGATCGGCTTCGGCGACGACGATCGAAAGCGCTCGCAGGAGCACCTTGCCCGGCGCGCCGCCGCGCAGACCATAGGCCTTCCGCCGGAGCTCGCCGATCGGCTGGAGCGCCTCAGCCCCGAGGCGCTGGAGACGCTCGGCAACGAGATGCTACGTCGACTCGAAAGCGGCGCCTTTTCCCAGCATCAGTTTCCGGAGCGCGAAGCGCCGAATCCGGAACGGCGCTCGGAGCGCCTCGCGGAGCGCGCGCAGGCTGCTACCGCGAAGACTTACGAAACTCGAAGCCGAACGGTGAGGACGAGCGAGAAGGATGTGAAGATGCTCGCTCGTCCCTATCTCCGCGACCTCTACACCAACGATTCCGGCGAGATGATCTGCCAAGCCTGTCACGACGTCATGCCGTTCAAGCTTCCGGACGGTTCCCCCTATTTCGAAGCGCCGGAGGTCCTCGGAGCCTTGTCGCAGGAAATTGCAGAGAACCATCTCGCTCTCTGTCCCACCTGCTGCGCGAAGTGGCATCACGCTAACGATACCGCGGAGACCGTTCTTCGTGACGCCATCGAGGTCTCGGACTTGCCGGAGATCGACGTCACGCTCGCCGGTTCGCCAGTGAAGCTGCGCTTCGTCCGGGTCCACTTCGACGACCTTCGCACGATCTTGACGGCACTGAAGCGGGTGCTCGCCTAGGGGCCTACGTGGCGACGGCGGCGGGTTCTACCAACCTTCGTGAGCTTCTCGCTCGCAGCTTTTTGTTCCCTTCATTCCCTCTGACCGGCGAGACCGCATGCCCAAGAACATCCTGATTTTCTCTGACGGCACCGGCCAGGCCGGGGGCCTTCGTCCGGACGAGAACCGCTCCAACATATACAAGTTCTACCGGGCGACCCGCTGCGGCCCCGACACCGCAATCGATCCGCGGGAGCAGCTTGCCTTCTACGACGCGGGTCTCGGTTCACGGCCGCCCGGCGGCGCGTTGTTCGTCACTCGCGCCTACCGTTGGCTGCACAACGTGGCGAGCCAAGCGACGGGGCTCGGCATCACCACCAACATCATCGACTGCTACGTCGCCATCATTCGGATGTGGGAGCCCGGCGACCGGATATTCCTGTTCGGTTTCAGCCGCGGCGCCTACACCGTCCGATGTCTCGCGGCCGTGCTAGGGCAGTGTGGGGTGCCGACGACGATGGCCGACGGCACCCCGCTCCGACGTGACGTCGGCACTACGACCCGAATCGCCCGTGAGGCCGTCAAGCAGGTCTACCAGCACGTCAGTTCGCCGAAGGATACCGACTACCTGCCTCAGCGCGAGGCGCTGGCGAAGCGCTTCCGCCAGACGTATCGCAGCGACGTCGCCGGCGCGTCCAACGCGGTGCCGTTCTTCGTCGGCGTCTTCGACACGGTTGCGTCCCTCGGCAGCTATGCACTCTCCGCGGCGCTGGTCGGCGCGTCGGCCGTCCTCATTGCTGCACTGAGCTACCTGCAGTCGTTCTTCCTGTTTCCCTTTATCCCGACCTTGCTGTGGACCGCGGCGGTTGCGGCGGGCGCGGCGGGCCTCGCATATGTCGCGACCCACGTGAAATACGCCGTCGATCTGCCGGACTATTCGTTCCGGCAGACGCTGCATCTGGCTTCGCCGAAGATGAGGTTCTACGACCTGCACCTGAACAACGCGGTCTGGTACGCGCGCCACGCCATGTCGATCGATGAGAACCGTGCCGACTTCGCGCGCGTTCCGTGGGGTGGATCGCACAACAAGGGGCCGCAGCGTCCCGATGAATATCCGGACTGGCTGCAACAGGTCTGGTTCGCTGGAAACCACTCGGACATCGGTGGTAGCTACCCGGAAAATGAGGCGCGCTTGTCGGACATCTCGTTGGGATGGATGGTGCATGCAGCCAAGAACCTGCCCGACGGCACGACACCCGATGGCTTCGGCATCAAAGTCGACGATCGGTACATGACGCTAAATCCGGACCCGCTTGGCCCACAGCACGATGAACGTGAACCGGGTTATCTGCGCGGGCGATTCAAATGGGCCGAAGGCCTGCGCCAAGTCCAGGACGAGGCGATCCTGCATTCGAGCGTCCTCGCGCGCTTCGCTGCGCCCGAGGGTGTCCAACACTTCTACCAGCGTGTAGATTACCGACCGCCGAACCTGCGTGACCACACGAAAGTAAAGCAATACTATGCCGCGCGCCCAACAGGCGATGGCTCGTAGCAGTCGATGTTCGGCGACTTCTTCATAGTCACCAGAGGTTCCTTGCCCCATGCGCGAAGAGGCACGATCAGCGCGCTGCTTCTTTTCGCCGGATGCATTTTCGCACCCGTTGCCGCGCCATGGCTTTTGGTCGAACTTGTCTTTTGGCGCGCCGCTGTAGCCACGCATTGAGCCGAGATCGCCTGAGCGCACGACTGTGACGACGAGATCGGGTCGACATCGTCTTCGGACGAGAGACAGTCGCGTACAGCTTGAATTGATTCCAGAATGTGATTTCGTAGAGGTCGGCATCCCCAGATCGTGCCCTTCGAATCACCAGGCCCGGTTCTCTCTTGAATTCCTGGCCGACCCTATCGAGCATGGCCTTTACGTCCTTTGCGTCCTCGTCGTTCACCATGAAGGACTCGATCTTCTGGCTGGATTCGATAAATGCGTGATCCTCGCGAAACGTAATCCCGCGCACGATTTTCTCGGTTATCGCGGGCAGGCCTTGCTCGGGAATGCTGATTCCGAGCTGCTCTTCGAGCGGGCGATCCCAACGCTCTCCCAAGCCGGGCACCACGTTCTTTTCCTTGAGCTCCTCTCCCTTATACATCTCGCCTAGGATTTTCTTCGCCCGAGCGTCGCGGGCCGCTGCGTCACCCTCGCTCTTGGCAGCGTCAGGGTTGATTGCGCGTAGCGCCTTCTCTGCAAGTCCGCCTGAAGCGGGGTTGCCAGCGTCAAGCGTCAGCCCTAAGCGGCCAATTAAGTCCCGCTCCAGCCTTCCGTAACGGTCATTTACAGGCGATGCAGGATAGAATCTGCCATTTTTCCAGGTCGGCTGGCGTCGAGTCGGGGTACCACGACCGCGGGAACACGTGGTCCGAATTGAGGTCCATGCCATTCTTAAGGCAGTGGACGCAGCGTCCCTTCCGAGGTTTCTTTGCCATGTTTCATGTTCGCCCTGGAGAATCGTCAGTGGCAGAAAAGTAGGAGGCGCGCGCCGGCTCTGGCGCACGCGGTTCTTAATCCATCCCAATGCATGAGCAATTGCCGCAATCTATTGTCGATCGTGTCCGCCAGAATGTGACCGGCGACCACGGCCCGATCGACGGTATTTCCCGCGACGATCCAAACTTCCCGATCGTATGTTGGATTCCCGCAGGCCGCGGCTAAAGCGTCGGATATCTGCTGAGGGGTTAAACCCTTGGAGTTGCGGAAGATGCGATCCCGGCCGATGAGCGTCCGCTTGTTTGCCTGCACGTCTTTGGTCCACCTGTCCGCCTTCCAATTCCCAACCGGTGCGTAGCGCGCAAGGAAAGCCAGCGAAGCGGTCGCCTGTCGTCCCACTGCCTGCAGTGAATCTACGTTGTAGACGTTGTCGCCCTTCTTGTTCACCTTGGCGTGGATGAACGAGATCTTCTTTTGGTCCGGGTCCAGTGCGATAAAATCTGCGATCTCCTTGGAATCGTCGTCGCAAACGATGAGCGGATACGGGCTTAGGCGCGCGCCGAATTCCTGCCACCCCCTGTGAAGCGTGCCCTTGTTGCTAGTGTGCACGATCGCGTCGACTGCCCCGAAGATCGATTCTGCATGCCACCGACCCATGTCCGGGTAGAAATCTTCGCCCTTTTCGCTCTTTGCGTCGGCTAGGACCTTCACCGAGTGCACGTCGTCGAGGATTGGTGTGCTCCCGTCGGGCAATTTGTATGTGATGCGGGGTTCGAAAAATCTCTTCTCGGCGTACACGACGTTAGGTTCGGTGACGAGAATTCGAAAACTTTGCTGTGCCGAAATTCTCTGACTTGCAGTTTGCGGATGAGCTCTGTCGCCCGTCTCTTTCGCTCTGAAGAGGTCATTTAAGCCGTCGCTGTGGAAGCGGTATCGTTCTGTTTCGTCGTTGTAGCTGATGCTGCAAGATACTTGTTTGCCGAGCACTTCGACCGCGAATTTGCCCTCAGCGTCGACTTCGGCACATACGTCGTCGTGATCGATATCGGGATCCGCCGCGAGCGTCCGCGCTTCGGAATGAGAGTCCGTATGCTCAAGAAGCTCATCGCGGGAAAAACTGAGCAGAATGCTTTGGGGTTGTGCGCCGTCCTTAGTAATGTCATCCCGTATGAGCGCATAGCGGTCGAAGACTTGGCTCCGGGCAGTCTTACCGCCAAGTTCCTTCGCCAAAGAAGCTGTCCATGCAACGTAGTCCATTAGCGCCAGGCGTCGTTCAGTGGAATCTCGAAAGCGTGCGTTGGCGAAGCCGATATAGCGGCCGCGGCCGTCGACAAACCCCGACGCTGCTGTTGGGACCAAGTGGGGATCGAGCAGATCGGTAAAGGTGGTCTCGAAGGCTCGCGTACGAACCGCCAAGGTGCGGATGGCCTGTTCGGACATGTCGAGTGACCCAAATGACATTCGCGTAAGTCGCGACGTCGATCCTCCTGGGAACGCCTGTTCGAGCGTTCGTCGAGATGCCACCTCCAGACCGAGTGCCTCCATATCCAGCACATTGCCCTCGGTATCGTGCGCCATAACGAAGTCTTTGTGCTGCACGGCGACGAAGACGCCCAGCGTCCACTCCGAGAAAAATTTGTCGATCAGCAAGGGCGAGTTCCGCCATGCGTAGTAACTGAACCCCAGACAGTTTGCTGGGAGCCCTTCGATCGGGACGATCTTGAATCGATCCTTCTCCATTAATGCATCTTCCGCCGCTTCCGACAGTTCGGCGATAGCGCGCGAGGGATCGGCCCATTTGAAGATTGCGGTGCTCGCAGGAATCTGCAGATCGGCAGCCGTCAGAGGCGAAGAGGGATCGAAGCGTTCCCTGAAATCGCCCCCGATATACTGATTGTCCGGCATGAATTTCAGAAGCCGGTCGGGCAGGGCGGTTTCGTTCGTCACAATGTTTCGGGTCTCTGCCGCGCAGTAAGCTTCATACGACTTGTAGCGATCCCATGTTGTCTTTATGCGTGCTGCGTTTGCGTCGCCTGCAAGAACCCAGGCTCTTTGTTTGCGTATGCGCCCAGGGCTCGTTCGTACAACCCGCCCGATCTGTTGGACGAGCTGGCGGCCGTTCGTGTGTAGGTCATAGATGGCGACAGCGATGAAGTCGGGATTGTCGACGCCTTCCATCAGTTTGTATTGATGCAGCCAGAATTGCGCGTCGCCGCACTCGCGGATCGCGCGTCGGACGCTCTGGAATCTTCGGGGGTACTGCCGTGAGGCCTTCGCGCGGTCGTGGATGAGGACCGATTTTGTGCCTGACACCTGATCGATCTTGCGTTGCAGGCTCTGCAACGTGTCGAGATCGTCGGCACGAATCATGACTTTCGGCGTGTTCGTCCACGCTTTTGCTTGAGCAAACAGAGCCGGAAGTTGCCGCTGTAGACCGCTGACGAACTTGTCGCTTGCCGATCCACTGCCGTGTGGCTTCACCACGACGGGTTCGACGTCTCGTATTACATGGTTCGCCACGGCGTCGCTGTGCGGGTAGTTGAAAACGAACTGTCCCCTTACACGGAACGATTTGAAGTCGTTGCGATACGGCGTCGCGCTAAGCAACACCGTGGGTCTGTTGAGTTCGCGCACGCCCTTCGACCAGGAGATCGCCGGTTCGTAATGGCCTTCGTCGACAAGGATCAGGTCGAAACTCGCGAGCAGAGCCAGCACATCCTGCGCAGCTTTTGCCTTTGCGGCTCGTTCTGGCCTCGGGTCCCGAGCTCGCCGACGGATCATGTCCAAGGCTTGATAGGTGCCCGTAAGGACCGATTTGGCGGCCGCAGGAACGTGCTGCAGAATAGCGTCGGCCAGCCTCGGTAAGAGCGTCTCGACGTACGCATCCTGCAGGTCTGCTCCCATGGACGGCGTATCGGCCGTGAAAGTCCGGCCCTCGTCAACCGAGTAGCCGAGATGCTTCCAAAATCGAAAGCGGACGTCGTCGCTCATTTGCGCGACCAATGATTCGCGCGGTGTGAGGACAAGTGTACGGCTGACCGTCGGCAGGCAGCGACCGAGGACCGCTACTATGCCGGACTTGCCCGTACCGGTGGGCAGCTTGAGGAGCGCGGCTTCTCTCAGGCTTGGTCGCTCGGGCAAATGAGGGTCAGCAGCTATGTAGGCTGCCACGGTTTCGATTGCTCGGCGCTGATGCTCATACAGCGTCGGTTTTGAGCCTTCCCAAAAGTGGTATTTTTGGAGGTGGCGTAGCATCGTGCCGTAGGACTTCTCGTCCACGGAGGAGGCGACCTCGTCATCTATCGATGTGCGCGGATCGCGAACGAGATCGCGAATTCCCATTAGATTCCTTTCGTAACGACGCGAGTTGCGTCTAGCCAGCGACGCTCCATTCGGCATGCGTCGGCCGCTTCAGAATCTATTCGGCGAGCCGAAGATCATCAATTGAGAAGTTAGTATGGATCAACCTATGCGAGATTAATGACGAGATGGCTTCCCTCTACTTGCCGCGACCTGCTCAGGGTCCGCCCGGCTCGCGCCGGGGCCGCTTCGATCGACGTCCGGGGAGGCTTCGGCTCTGCGGCAGTCGGTGGCGCGATGGTCTGGGAATCCTTGCTCCAGCGTGTCGGATCAGTACACGCTCGCTGCCGTCTCCTCGACGCCTTCCGCCAGGAGTTCGATGAACCGCGCGGTCTAGCGCGCGATCGCATCGGGGCGGACCCGGCTCCCGATGCCGAGCAGCATCCAGACCCCGTCCATGGCGAGGGCTTCGGCGTTGTCCGCGAGCGTGCATGGGACGACGCCGGCGACGACGAGCGCATCGATCGCGTCCTTGACCATCTTGGGGTCGAGATTGAGCCGCTCGGCGGCCTCCCGCCGGAAGCCGTGCACGGCGTACAGGTTATTCCTGGCCGCGCTCGCTCTAGTCGCTTTGTCCGAAATTCCGTTTCTCCCGCGGCCCTTGGACCGCCACCGGTTGACACTTTTCGTCCCTTTCTCTACAGAAATAAATTCTCTGGAGTCAAACGGATGCGGTGGAATGGTTAATTCGCGTCAGCTCGCCGAGGGGGTCGCCGTGGCCATGGGCAAGCCGCTGACCTCGACCGCGCAGCACATCAAAAATCTCCGGGAGGCCAAGGGGGCGCTGGACGGAAAGCCGCTCGTCACCGCGGGCGGGCGCGGGCGCAACGCGCCGGCGATGTCGCGGCGGGATGCGGCGACCCTGATCTGCGCGCTCCTGGGTTCGGAGGCCGTGCAGGACAGCGTCAGGACGATCGAGTGGATGCGGGAGCTGGAACCGGCGTTTCACGGCTATCGCTGGAATGCGCGCTACGGCTGGGGCAGCCCGGAGTTCGAGATTGGAATTCGCCCGGAAGACGGTGCCATCGAGGCGTTAGAGCGCGTCCTCGGGTTCTTCGACCGCGAGAGGGCCTACCGGCTGAACCTCGAGCGGTTCGGACGGCCCGACGCGGAGATCTACTTCAGGATTTACGTGGAATTCACGCAGCGCTTCGTATCGCTGACCTTCGGCGTGCGCCGCATGGTCTCGGCTGCCTGGATATACGGGCGTCGTTCGGGCGGTCGCGATCGGCAGGCGCGCTGGTGCGAGCAGGACGAATTGCGCGAGATCGCGATGATCTCCGCCCCATCCGGACGATGACAGGAGGAAGAGCGATGAAGGGCCCGACAGAAGCGCTGATGAGATTTCAAGGATTCGCCGCCTGGAAGTGGGAGGACGAATTCCGTGCCGCCATCTCGAGCCAGAGGCCCGATGCGGACGATGCGATGGTGGAGCGCATGAAGCTGTCCATCGTCGACGACTTCGTCGAGTTCGTCATGGAAGTCGTCAGCCCGGAGCTGGGCCTCAGCATTCTCGTCGACGTGGAAGGTTTCGGCGACAAGTCCGTGGTCGGCACCATCGACTTCGAGGATCGGAAGGAGGACCTCGCGGACGTGGAGCGGCGCATCGCCGAATGGGGGCCGGTTCCGCGAGCGTGCAAGTCGGGGCCTATCCTGGACCGGCTGCTCGCCTGCGCCGAATTCATGATGGCGCCCGACCGTCTCGAGTTCGGCGAGCTCAAGCGGGAGTGCATCGCCCGATTCAGGAACGACGGCTCGCTGAAGCTGGCGGTGCAGTCCGCCGAGCCTGACGGGAGCCGGAGCGACCCGTTCGCGCCGGCACCACGGCGGCCGGTCTGACGATCGGGTCGGTCGAGAAGGCCATCCGCTCGGGCAAGACCGTCGCGGCGGCCCCGAAGGGGCGGGGGGGGGCGCGGACCTGGCCGGTTTCGGGGAGACGGGCGATACCGTTTTCCTGCTATGCTCGTCATCGACGCCTCCCAAGAGACCGGCCCCGGCGCCCTTGCTGGCGTCCGTCACGCCGGTGAAGGGCGCCGCCGGCACCCTCGGCGGCCGGGGCCGCGCCGGCGGCGCGGTTTCGTGCGGTGACGTCGCGTAACGCATCATGGCGCCGGCGACCGTTAAAACGCCTCCACCGTGGCGGCGGTTGTTTTCGGGAAGTACCTGCGCCGCAGGCACTTTCGACAAAACTGCGCGGGATTCTCCAACGCGGATACTCCGCCTGGCCGCCGGAGTAGCCGCCCGTCATGTGCGAATATCCGAACAGTCCCGCCGTTGTACCCGAACTGCTCGGCGGCCATCTTCGCGTTGCGGTTCAATCGCTGACAGACGGCGTAGTTGCCCAGCTTGCACTGCCAGCATTCGCCGCAGTTGATGTTAAAGGGCACAACGATGCGGTCGCCCTTCTTCAGCTTGTGGCTCGGCGATCCAACTTCTACGACTTCACCCATGAATTCGTGGCCGAGGATGTCGCCGCTCTTCATCGTGGGCATGAGACCGTCCATGAGATGAAGGTCGGATCCGCAGATCGCGCAGCACCAGGAGAGAGCGTTGAAGGCGCGTCGTCATCTCTGACGCGCCACGCTCGGGTTGAACTTGGGCGGGCGGCGGGCCCCGTCAGTAACTCTCGATCTTCGCCTCCCTCGCCGGCCAAACGACGTGAGAGCCAGTTCACACGCACATCCACCGACGCCCGGTAGGATGATTGTGCAACTTTCTCCCGGAGGGTCAGACAGATGGACGCGGAAGTACGGATCGTAGCGAGCGCAGTCCGCTCGACTACAGGCCTTGAGGAATTCAAGACCATCGCGATCTTTTGCTGTCTAGGACTGCTGCTCTCGCTCGTCGCCGCCATGAGCTATGGCCTGGATCTCGCGGCTTTCTGAGATGCTGCGCTTCAGGATGCGGTCGCGCGTGCTCGCTCGCGTCCTTCGCGGCGGCGTTCGCGCCGCTCCCGTCGCCGCTTTGCTCGCTCGACCTGCGGCGGCAGTGGAGGAACAGTCGCGTCGACGGCGTCGGCCGGAGCCGGCTCGAAGGCTTGGCCGACGCCGCCGCGCGCCTCCATGAATTCGAGCACCGTCCGCCCCTTGTCCGAAATCTTCCACCCGCCGCTTTCGCGCGTCACCAAGCCTTGCGAAAAGACGTCGAGGTCCGGCACCCGCGCCGCCAGCCGTTTGGTACGGTCGGCCCAGTCCCAGCCGCTGGTCGCCAAGATCGCCATATCGCGCTTGATGTCGTCCATCACGGCAAAGCCGCCGGGGTAGCTCACCAGTATCTTCAGTACCGTGACCTGGAAATTCACGCCGTCCCTCGATCTGTCAACGCCACATCGTCGGCGCCCGCGATAAAGCCTGGCGTCCGACTTGTCTAAGGCCCTCAAGCGAGACCTCGCCACGCGTGGCGGCCTCCAGAATTTTTGAAGCGACGTGCGTGCGAGCACCGGTCTCGCTCGTCGAGACGCTTTGGCAGACTTCGTCGAGGACCGCGCGCAAAAGCGCGATGGTAGCCGTATCGAACATGAGATGCCCCTGAGCGGGAAAATTGTAGAGTAGCCGAGTTTTCCCGATATGCGAGTCGTATATGGGGTCAGCGAATGTGACCTTCCTATACCCGGAAGCTCCCGCGCCGCGGACAATCACCAACGGCCCGCTGCGACTGACGACGGGAACCGGACACTCCGGATACAGGTTCTGCTTTCATGGGCGAACCCATCCCGTGGCTGCTCGAGAAGCCTACTTCGCCAGGCGCGTGTCGTCGAAACGCGCGAACAGGGCGGCGGGTCCGGGGTACACGTCGACGCAGCCGGCTTCCCGCAGCGCGGCCTTCCGTGAAACCTCCGCAGAGGACGCCGATCGTCGGAATACCCGCCTTGCCGGCCGCGAGGGCGTCATAAGGCGTATCTCCGATCGCAACTGCCCACAGCGCTTTCGATCCCAAGCTTCTCGCCCTTGCCGATCTGGCTTCGAGCCTGCTCGAAGGTGACCTCATGACCGAATTCGACCATCGCCTCCTGCCAAGCTAGGGCATGCAGGTCGACGCTATCGAGCAGCGTCCCGTCGAGATCGAAGATGACGGCTTCGGGCATGGTAGGGCTCCCGCTTCGAAGGAATAGCGCCCTAGCGCCGACGTGCGACCCAGATCCCAAGCACAAAGGCAGCAAAGAGAGATTGCAGCGGCGCCTTCAGAGTAACCTCGCGCGACTGCTCGGCCCAGCGCTTCACGGCATCATCTTGCGAATGAGACCGCCGGCGGCTCCCATCGGCCTGAATATTCGGTTTCCCGGAGGTGTGCGCCACGTCGTTGTGATCAAACGTCAGCCCGGACGCTTCCGTCATTGCAGAGATATCTTTCGAGTCCATGCGGCTCTCCTAGGATGGCTCGAGAGCAACCGGCTTTGCCGCGGCCCGTTCCTAAGCAGACTTACGACGCACTCCGGCACCTCATCGCTCACCCCCTAGAGCTCAGTTGCCGGAGAATATCGGACCCGGGGGCTAATGCAATTGAGCAATTTGACTGCATCAACCTTTGCGGGATCGTTGACGAGTTAGCTTCCCACCGGTTCGTTTTCCCCGCATTTCTGACCCTCGTAGGCAAGGAAGCCTTTCCCTACCTTTTCTTCTGTGTCCACGCTGGCATGCGCCGTCGTCTGGAGTGGGGCGGGTGCCGTCAACGTGTGAGGAGTAGACAGCATGCGAGGCATCAGAGCCATCTCGATCGATCCGGCCGCGCGGTCGATCGCCGCAATCGAGATCAGCCCCGAGACGCGTTCGTTGAGCGACTTCTTCGGCGAGAGGCCGATGGTGGCGTTAAGGCTGCCGAAGGGCGATGCCTTGCTCACGGCGGTCCGGGAATACGGGGAGGCCTTCACGGTTGGCGGATCGCGCCCCCTCGTCGGCCCTGCCCTGATCGTCGGACATCGGAGCGCGCCGGGCGAGCGCGCGTCCGCACGCATCGCCCTTGCCGACGTCGTCACGATGGTCCGCTGGACTTCCATCCAGAAACCGCCGCAGCCAGAACTTCCGCCGCCGCCCGGCGAGGTGCGCGTCATCGTCATCGACCCGGAGCTGGGCATCATCGAGGAAAGGGTCATCGCTGCCCACATGCCGGCGGCGGATCGCCTGCTTGGCAGCCCGCACGACCGGCATATCCGCCTTCCGACGGGCGACTACCTGCTGTCCGCCAAGACCGATCGGGACTACCGCTGGCAGTCGCGATATGGTGACGCGAACCTCTTCGGCCGCTGCGTGATCGTGGGCCACGATCGTACGACGGACTACTTCGCCGACGTGGCAATTAGGGTCGAGCATCTGCGGAAGCGTGTCGAATTCCGCGGCCCGGACGACAAGGTCTGGGTCCGCTATGCCGACCGGGAAGCGATGGACGCGCCAGCGGCGGCCGAATAGCATGCTGCTTACGGGCGCAAAAGCCGGACTGTAGCCGTCGGTCGACGGTCGGCCGGGCCGCTTCAATTCGTCAGGTCTCCACACCAAATCCAATGCTGCGTTGAAGGTAGCGCGCTTTTAAGGTGTGCGTCCTGTGCAGCCGCCGACGGGTTCTACGAAGCCATCGAGTACGCCTATCTGACTGGTTGACTGACCCCGAAAATGCCACCATTGGTCGGACATGGGGCAGTCGCTTTCACAGCATGAAACGGCGTCTTTTCTCGCACCCGCGAAACGGTTTCGCCGTGGGAAGAGCCCATGTCTTGATCCGTTGCGGGCGTGTCTTACGGAGTCCGTCGAGCAGACGGGACGTGTCCTTGGCCTCGGACGCGCGATCGCTTCCTTGACGGCGGCTGACGATCTCTCCCCCCACAGCAAGGGGATTGTATGAGCGATCTCTTCGGCTGCGTTCCTCCCGAAGCCTTCAAGATATTCACGGGCCGCCACGCCTTGGCGGCCGAGGCTGCGCTGTTGCGGCTGTGCGCCACGCACTTCGGCGAAATGACGTTGGAAAATCCCGAGCGCGATCAAGTGAAGAATTCGATAGCCGCAGCGATCGAGGGAATGCCCGCGCCGCCAGCGGCTCCCGACGAGGGCGACGGGCACGGGGACGAGCCGGAAACCGCGTCGTCCGACTATCTGTATCTGAAGATGCGAGAAGGCGGCTGGCTGGTCGAGGAGTCCGACCGCTGGCTGATCCGCGTGACGATGCCCGAAGGCTACCGCCGGTTAATGACGGTGCTGCGCGATCTGAAGGAGAACGTCGCCAAGAGCTTCACCGGACTGGTTTCGCAGGTCTCCTCCCTGATCGGCGCGGCCGCGGACGACCCGACGATGCACGCCACCAACATCGACGCCGCGTGGCAGACCGCCGTCGGATTCCGGCGCCATATGGCAGGCATCGATGCGGCTCTACTTTCCGTGACGCGGAGGCTGAACGCAGCCGACGGAATGGACGACTCCGTCGATGTGTTCTTCGCTGAATTCGTCAACAAGATCCTGATCCGCGACTGGACCAAGATTCTGTCGCAGAACAATCCGTGGCGGTCGAGACATCACGTGACCCGCGCCGTCCGCGAAATCCTCGGCTCCGCGGCGGCGATGGAGAAGGCGATGGCCGCCTACGTCGAAGCCGGTCACGCGACGACGGAAGCCGAAGCCGAGACGCTCATACGCAGGCGCCTTGCCGAGATCTCGACCTCGTTCGACGACATCGAGCGGCTCCGGGTCCGCATCGACCAAGGCCAGGTTGGCATCGAAGGACGGATCCGCGACATCCTCAGGTTCATCGGCCGCAATCCGGCGACCATCCGCGAAAAGGTCGAATCCTGCCTTGAGGCATTGGCCCTCCTCGACGATCACGTCGATCTTCCCTGCGTCCTGCCGCTTCTCAACTGCCTGGAGCCCATCGGGGAATCCCGTTTTCCGGAAGCGAGAGAGCCCCTGCCGGCGCCCGAGCCCCGCGTGCTTCGACGGCCGCCGGATGACCCCTACAGGAAGCGCTTCATCCAGGATTGCCGCTCGTTCGATTTCGCCTCCGAACCCACTACGGGACACGCACTCGCCTATTTGGGCTCCAAAGCCGGCGGCGACGCGGTCGCCATCGCGCCGGCGAACGCCAAGGAATGGTTCACCTGGCGCTACATCGCCCTGCTCGCGCTTACCGGTCGCGGCCGCCGCCTCAAGGGATGGATTCTCGAGCCAGCCGAAGGGGTCGCCGCGTGCAGATACGGCGAACTCCCCAACTTCACGGCCACCAGGACGGAGACCCCGCAATGAACGCGCTGTCCGGATTGCAGGAATACGAGGAGGTTCTCGCCAGAACGCAGTTTCCGAAGGCGGCGATACAGCGCGCCTTCCGCACGCTGATGCAGAGGCAGTTCATCTTCGGCAACGATTACGGCTCCAGGGACATCTACGAACTGCTGATCGACGATCAGGTCCGGCCGTTCGCGGAGCGGTTGTTCGACGTCTTCGGATGGCGGCTTCAGTTCAACACCTCGGGCAACATCAAGATGGTTTGCTTGATGCCGCCCATGGCCGAGTCTCCCGATACGCCGCGCGACAAACGGCTCGCCCATCAGGCGCCGCCGCTTCAGGTAGACCAAGCCATCGCCATCCTGCTGCTGCGGGCATTCTACGACAACGCGATCCAGACCACCGGGCTCGTGAACGGCCACGCCGAATGGCATACCGACGGTCTCCACGACCTCTGGAAGGAGAAGACCAGGAAGGATCCGCCCGGCAAGGGCAGGATGCTCGACATCCTGCGCTTCCTGAAGAACCACAGCCTCATCCAGGCGTCGCTGCCGCCCACCTTCCACGAAGGGATGCCCTTCACCGTGAGGCCGTCGATCAGCCTCGTGGCGGTGTCAGAGCCGCTCGAGGCGCTGAAACGCTACGCGAGGGAAGCACGGCCCGAGGGCGGCGAATCCGCCGGTGAGGAAAAGGCCGACGCATGACCGAGCCAGAACTCCAGGCACCGCAGATCGTCCGCCTTTCCCTGATCAATTTCTACCTGATCGAACGGGAAGACATCGAGCTTTCCGGCAACACCGTCTTTCTCGGCCCGAACCGCAGCGGCAAGAGTTCGTGCATCGACGCGATCCAGACCGGACTGACGGGAGGCTCGGGCGACCTCGTGGTGTACAACGCCGCGGCGGTGCGCCAGAACCGGCCGGACGCCCACAGGTCGCTGCAGGAATACTGCCTCGGCGTCGTCCGTCACGACGAGAACGAGAAGGCCAAGGTGGTCCGCAAGAACTCCATCACCTGGATCGGATTGTCGTTCCGCACTCGCGAGGGCGTCGAGGTCGCGGGCGTCGTGCACGTCGTGGCGCACGAACACCGCGAAAGGCCCAACAGCCGCTTCATGATCGTGACCGGGGGAAGCGTGACGACCGACGATCTCGTATTCCCGACCGACGAGGGCGAGATGGCGAAGGGCTTCGACCAGGCCATTGACGGTCTGCGGTCGATCGGCAGGAAGGTCGAGGAATGCGACAGCGCCTCTGACTACTCCACCTACCTCCTCAACCTGCTCACCTACGGGTCATGGCACGCCGACGCCCACTCCTACTACAAGGCGGTGAAGCGCGCCCTGGTGTTCCAGCCGGTCGGCGACATCACGGCCTTCATGCGCGCCCACGTCCTCGAGACCGAGTTCATCGACATCGGCCGAATGCGCGAGCGTCTGGCGTTCTATCGCGAGATCGTGCGCACCATCGAAAGCATCAACAAGCAGATCACGTCGCTCGGCGTCGTCGTCGGTCACTACTCGAAAGCCGCCGAGGACGATCGCGAGGCCCGCGGTCGCGTAGCCGCGGCGACGGAGGCAGCCGTCGGCCAACGCCGGTCCGAGATCGACGGCATCGAAGAGAAGCTGGTCAGCCTGCGGACCAAGGTCGAGGCCGCCGAGGAAGAAGAGAAAAAGGCGGACGAGCGCAAGAAGGAGGCTGCCCGGCGCGTCGAGGAGGCGCGCAGCTCCGGCGGTACCCAGGCGTTGGAAACTCGCATCCGAAATGCCGAGCGGGACCTTTCCGGCGACGACACCAAGCTGCGCGACATCCGCAAGGAGCTCAAGCGCCGCGCGGAGGCCATCGATGCGATACGCACCGCCGTGGGCTACATGAAGGACGCCGAGAGCCGCAACGTCCGCCGCGTCGCGGACGCCGGTGCCGACTTCCGTCGGGCCCAGGACGACGTCGAGATCGAATCCATGGCTTCCGATGCCGAGCTGTTGCAACGCGTCATCGACGAGGTCGGAGCGAACGCAGTGCGCGAACTCAATCGCGCCTACAGCGCCGCATCGGCCCGCGCGGAGCGGATCATCCAGACGCGCGAGGACCTCGCAAAAAGGGCGCGTTCGGAAGCCATCGACCAAGCCGTGCTGCGGCCGGAGGCGGACAACCTGCGCAAAGATCTCGCCGACGCCAAGATCGTCGCGACGCCGCTGTGCGATCTGATCGACATCGCAGAAGGAAAGGAGGAATGGAGGAATGCCGTCGAGTCGGTGCTCGGCAACGCGCGCGAGGCCATGATCCTTCACGCCCCACTCCAATACATCGATGCGATCAAGGTGCAGCGGCGCTCGACCCGCAGCGACGGCGTCGAGATCGTCAAGCCGTCGGTGCTGAGCGCGGGCGCGACGGCGCCGGCCGCGGACTCGCTCGCCGCAGTCGTCGAGGCCGAGAACGCCACTGCAGGCGCCTACGTCAATGCTATGCTGGGACGCGTCAAGCGGGTACGAACCGAGTCCGACATCGAGCGCGAGCCGAACGCCGTGACGACCGATCTCATGCGCGCGACCCGCTTTTCTTCCTACAAGATGCGGCCGCCGCGGTATCTCCTGGTCGGACGCCGCGGGCGTGCCCAGGCAGCCCAGAACGCCGTGGCCGAACTTCAGCGATTACATGGGGAACTGAAGGAGGCCGAGACCGACAGGAAGGTACTCGAGACCGCCAAGGACGCTTATCGGACGCTGATAGGGCAGTCGGGCAGCTCGCTGACGACGTTGGGTTCGGTCGTCGACGGCCTGCGACGGGCCAAGACGGCCGTGGACGATAGCCGCAGGGAATTGCAGAAGCTGCGCGGACAGCGGGATCCCGAGAAGGAGCAGCAGATACGCGAACTCGAAGCGCAACAGACGAAGGTCGACAAGGAATGGTCATCCGCGCTCCAAGCCGCCAACGACGTTCGCATCGCGATCACGCGAGCGGAGGAAGAGCTCAAGACCGCCGAGCAGCAGCTCGGCGCCGCGATGCTCGAGCGCGACGCGAAGGCGTTGGGCGAACACGACGCGGCGCAAGAGGTGCGACGTCGCTTTCTCGGCATCCTGACCGAGGCCAGGGACTTCTGGCGCGAGTACAAGCAGACGCTGGAGACGGCCGAAACCCGCGCCGAGGAGAGCCGCGCCGGGATAGCGCGCGGTCACGAATCGTGGGCGGAGCATGTGGCGGCCTTTCCGGAGGTGCCGATGCCGGTTCTGAGCGGGGACGCCTGGCGCGAGCGTCTCGGCGAGGCGCGGGCGATGCGCGATCTGTTGCAGAACTCGACGCTGCTCGACAAGACCGCGGAAGCGGAGGAAGCCGGCCGCCAGCTCTCGGATGCTTTCCGCAACGAGTTCGTCAGCCTGCTCGTCCATGCTTTCTCGAAGATCCGCGATACCCGCGACGACCTCAATCGCGAGATGGAGCGGCACGAGTTCTACGGCGAGAAGTACGAGTTCAGGATGAACCACGTCGAAAAGTTCGCGGCGATCGTGGATCTGGTCGAACGCGCGACGGAGGATCCGAACTGGGCCATGCCCGCGCTCCACGCGCTCGACGCCGACACCGAGCAGGCGCGCGCCGTCCGCTCCATCGCCGACATGATCGAGAGCGACGATCAAAGCGCGCTGAATGATCTGCGCGATCCGAAGGCGTACTGGACGTTCGATGTGCTGGTGAGGGACGCCGCTTCCGGCGACGTCGTCTCGACGCTGCGCCAGCGCATGAAGAAGGGCTCGATCGGAGAAGGCGTGGTCCCGCAGTACATCGCCATGGCGGCCGCGGTGTCGGCCAAGTCGTCGTCGCCGGACCGTAGGAACGGGTCGCTCGGCATCATCCTGCTCGACGACGCGCTCGACGGATTGGACACCGAGCACACCGTGAAGATGCTGAAGTTCATGAGCGACACGAATCTGCAGATCGTCGCCGCGGCTCCCGACACGAAATCCCGGGTGCTGGCGCACGGGATGGAGACGTTCATCAACGTCGCGCGGGACGGAGAGTACATCCACATCGTCCCGGAAAAGGTGTCCGAGGCACTTCGCGAAGATCTCGCCGACGAGGACCCGCGGGTCAAAGGGTACGATGCCTATCGCGAGCGCACCGTATCCGCGGACGAAGCTGCCGCGCTAGAGGCGGCGCAATGACGGTTTCCGGAGCCGAGTCCGCGCGCAAGGCGCTCGTGAGGCTGCTGGAATCCGCCGACCGCAACGCGACCGCGACCCGCACGCTGTCCGTCGCCGCCGGATCGCCGAAGGACCCGTCGCCGGCCGCGCAGCGGGCGTGGCGGGAGAGGCTCGAGGCGGCCGAGCGCTTCGGCGCGGTCGCGCTCGTCCGCGGCGCCGGTAATCGGCGCGAGGTCATCGAGCGCGTGCGCCTGCTCGACGCGGACCGCTTGGCGATCGACCTCGGCATGACGCGAGCCGGAACGCGAACCGCGGCAGCGGTGGCCGCGGCGCGGGAAGCCGCCGCCGGACACGGCGGGCTCGAGCCGGCGATCGACGATGCCGCCGAAAAATGGGCCAAGGGGGCCGAGTGGTATCGACTGCCTGCCGAACCGGAGCTCGTCCGCAGCGTCTTCGGCGCCGCCGCCGGCCTGCTGGACGTGGCGTTCGGGACGCATTTCCGAGTAGCCTCCGCACAGACGGCGGGGTCGTCCAAATTCCTGGAGCGAAATGCCGCGGCGGTTTGCGCCATCCTTCGCCGCGCGCTGGCGCTCCCCGAAGATGCGCGGCAGCACGAGATATGGGAGACGCTGGGACTCGTTAGATTCGGGCATCCGGTCTGTCTGCGTGCGCCGGTGCGTTTCATCGATCCCGCGGGGGTCGGAGTAACAGGACGTGCGGTTCCCTGGAGCGCGGTGAACCCCGACCTGGTCGCAGGCTGTACGGCGGACGGCGACCAGCCCGAATTCATCATCACGGTCGAGAACTGGACCAGCTTCAATGGCCAGTGCCGCGAGGTCGGCCGCGGCGCGGTGATCTACACGCACGGCTTTCCGCCGCCGCCGGTGCGCATGCTGGTGGGCCGCATGGCGGCGTTCTGGCCGCATGTCCCGATCTACCATTGGGGTGACGTCGATGCCGGGGGCCTGCTGATCGCCGACTCGATCCGCGAAGCGGCCGGCCGCCCCGTCAAATTGCACCTCATGACGGCCGCGCTCGCCGAGCGTCACGGCGCCCGGAGCCGATCCCTAGCCCGCGTAGCCGGGATAGCCGCAAGAGACGACGACTTCGGCGAGCTTGCCCGGTATCTTTCCGGCGATTCCTGCCGGACTTTCGAGCAGGAGCTGCTGAGACCGATGGATCCCCTGGAGATGGCGCAGTGAGCAGACAATTCACCGACGGAGAGATCGGAGCGGCGATCAAGGCGCTTGCCGCAGAGGGAGCGCCGCTGTCCCGGGCGAGCGTGCGGGAGCGCCTCGGCGGCGGCGGCTCGACCCGGATCTCCGCGATCCTAAAGGAGTATGCCGCCGGCGCTCACGGTCCACCGGACCGGTCCGGACCAAATGGACCGGTCCGGACCGGTCCGCAGAGGCCGGCGCCCGCAGCCGGAGAGCAAGGCGCCAGCCGCGCCGCGGCCGGTCCCGCCTCTGCGGTGGCGCCGACCACGACCACGGTCCCGGTCGCGGGAGGGGACCGCGAGCCGGAGGGCAACGTCGTCCGGCTGCAGAGTGAGATCCGGGTGCTCAAGATCCTGCTCGAGTCGGAACGCAACGCCCGCCGCGAGGAAGAGGCCAGGCACGCCCGGACAATCGAGGCCTTGCAGCGGGAGATCGAGCTCGCCAGCCGTGGCTGAGCCTGTCGGCCCCAAGGCTGCGTGGTGCTGGGCCTCCCGCTGCAGCCGCCGCCGGTCTGGCACATTCAATTCGATCGGGCCTCGTCTCGTTTGGTATCGTCCGGTGCGCCGACCAAACGGCGCGCGGTTCCCCGCCATGAGCCATTTTTCAAATAAAAATCAATGACTTATCCAAACGATAATCATCTGACAATAGGATGATCCCTACCCGATTCCGGGGCGATCCGGTGCCTTTTGGTCCATTTTCGCGCGATTTGAGCACCTTTGGCGGCTTATTCGAGGTCTGTTTCGGGCCCCTCCACCTACCAACGCGACGTCGGCACAAGCCGTTTTTAAAGGTTGTGGCAAAAAATATCAACAATCTAAAATAGTATTTCCGATCACGGCGCTCGGCCGCCGCCGGCACAACGAAAAAGCCCGCTGGCTGGGGGGCCGGCGGGCTTTGGGGCGGGATGCGGAAGTCTTCTTAGAGGCTGGCTACTTCCTCTTCCGGCGGGGCCGGAGCAGGGTCCTCTTTCGGGGGCGGCCGCGCCGCCGTTTCAGCAGACCGGCCTCCTGCCACCAGCGATGGGCCTGGCCGGATTTGATCCCGCAGCGCTCGGCGATCGCGACGCGCTTCCAGAGAGCGTGGGCGCTCTCGCCGGGCTTGCGGTCGGCGTACGCCGCGATCCAGATCCTCTTCCATTCATGGACCGGGCGCTCGATCGGGTCCGGCACCAGCCGACACAGTTCCCACCCCGTGATCAAGTGCTTGTTCGCCCGGAACAGTTCGACCACTTCGCAGAGCCTGAGCTTGCCCTCCACCTTCAGGCCATGGATGTGCGGGAAGTACTTGTCCCTCAGACCGAGGCGGAACTTCTTCCATTTCTTCTCGCTTTTCGGCCACGCGACGGCGCGCAGCTCGAGCACGACCGGGTCGACGTCGAAGGCCGGCGAGACGACCTTCCATCGGCGCTTGCGGGGCTCCGGCAGGTTCTTCGGCCGCTTCGCGATCCACGCCAGGCCGCGCTTGCCGGTGTAGGTGCTGGCCGCCTCCTTCAGGGGATGGTTGTCCTTCAGGAAACGGCGCAGCTTCGGAAAGGGCACTTCGTACCGGGGCGCGGCCAGCGGCGGCCTGCCGAGCTTGGGCCCGGATAGAGCGAAGATCATCTCGTCGCCGGTGCCCGGCGGAATGGCGAGATCGAAGAAGTCGTGCATGCGCATGAGGATGCTGCTGGTGTCGATGCCCATCCGCTCCCCGATCCTGGTGCAGATGAAGTGCAACGTTACGTGGCGCGACGTCGGCTCCCCGTCGGCGAACAGCAGGTCGCCGTCATTCTTGTCGTAGGCATCGCGGATCCGCCGGAAGGCGAGTCGTGCGATCGGAAGCAGATAGGCCGGCCGCGGTACGCGGTCGTCCGGCACCAGGAGGCGATCCGGCCGTTCGGGCGACCAGTGCTCGCCGATGCGGATCCGGCTCGCCTGTAGAAAGCCGACGCGCGCGCAGGCGGCGGCGGCCAGCAGGCCCGCGATCATCGTGGCGGCGCGCGGATACGGGTAGTTTTCCGGCATGATCAGTCTCGCCACGTCCGCAGCCGTCGGCACCGGGCACGGCGGTCGCTCGTCAGGGGGCGGCGCAGGAAGCGGAAACCGGTCGACGAAGCCCTGCATCATGCCGCCTCCCGTTCCTTCAGGTCCGCGACGAGTTGCACCACCAGTTCCGGTGCGAGCGACGTCGGAGACACGAGTTTGAGGTCCCGCCAGCGAATCTCGTCCTTCGGAATCGGGGCCACCATCTTCGCCACCTTCTCCCAATCGACGTGGGAGTAGTTTTCCTTGATGGTGGTCTCGTCGTTGCCGAAGACCTTGGCGACCTCCTCGAAGGTGACGCCGCAGTAGCCCAGCAGCGTGACGCCGCCGTGCTTGCATTTGTGGGAGGATTTCTTGACCCCGGACCGCGCCAGCGCCGCGACGACCTTCTTCTTGAAGTTCTTGGGCGGCACCCCCTTCTCGTGGATCACCCAGAGAGGCTTGAAGTTGTACTTGGCGCCAAGTCGCACGTCGTCCTCGTGCCATCCGCGCACGATCTCCGTCATCATCGCCAGCAGGTCGCTGCGGCGCTTGGGCTTTTGGCGCGACCTGACCGCCTGGGCACCGTTGCGCCAGATGACTCCGTTGTCGTAGTCGATGCAGCCGACGTGATCGTTGAAGCCCCAGGCCAGCTTGCCGTTGGCGTCGTATCTCGTGCCGGTGAGGAAGTAGAGCAGGAAGAACCTGACGAGCCAGCGCTGGACCTCCCGATCGACGTGCGTCCGCTTCCACCCTTTCGTGGCGTCGAAGCCCAGGCACGCCCACAGCAGGGCCATCATGTCGTCGTAGGTGTAGAACGGCATCTCGCGTTCGATGAAGTCGGGCCACGCGAATTTCGCCGGGTGCACCGGGAGCTTCTTCTTCGCGGCGAACCAGTCGATCGCCCATTCGAGGCAGGACAGCTCGTCGCCGATCGGCGAATCCTTGATGTTCTCGGGGTCGCGCTTGCCCTTCTTCAGTTCCTGCACGATGCGGCGGGCGTAGTAGTTGCGTCCGGTGTCGATGTCGATGTCCCGCAGCGCCGCGCCTTCGAAGATGCCGCACAGATGGTCGACGCAATTGCCCAGCGCCTTCCAGCGGATCATCTTCTTCTTGCGGTTGGGCAGGCCCTTCGCCGGCTTGATCTCTTCGAGCCAGCGCCGGAGCACGTAGGTGATCCGGAAGGACAACGGATCGCGCTGCGCGCCGTCGTCCTCCAGGTACTGACGCGCCGTCTCGTAGGCCCTGTGGTGAACCAGGGCGAGCGCGCTGGTTTCGGGCTTCATGTCGTCGGTTGCGGCATCCACGCCGGTGGATATCGGGTTTCCGCCGTCCATGATGACGATCTTCGGGGCGCGGCCTTTGTGACCTTTCCGGACGTCGAGATACGGTCCCGTCCCCGGCGCCCGCCGGCGCCTCCGGGACAGGTTGGCATGGAGCTTGAGGACGGCCGGGAGTTCGTCGTCCTTCCACCGCATGGTCACCAAGCCGCGCAACAGCTCTTCGATGATCGGCGAAACTTTGGGCAGGAACGCCGAGTTCGCGAGGTCTTCGGCATCAAGCTCCATGGCGCATCTCGCGGTCCTGCTTCGAGATCAGATTCACGATGCGGCCGTGCAGCGTCTCGATCCGGAACTGCAGGGCCATGAAGGATTCCGGATCCTTGGAGTAGACGCCCGATCGGGTAGGCACGGCGAGGCGGTCGCGCAGCTCGCAGCACTTGATCATCGCGTCGACCGCGGCGGCGAGCTCCGAAAGCGGAAGCTTGGCGGCGACGTGCGACGCGAGATCGAGGCCGCGGCGGGCGGCGCGCCCGTCTTCGTAGGCGCGGCGCGCCGGGGACATGGCTTCGATCGCCCTGCCGACGGCCGCGGGATCGACGGGATCGATCGTGCGCATCGCGCGGTTCGCCGGGCGGCCGGCGAAATCGAAATCCTCGCCGAAGTCCTCGGCGACGGCGCACAGGACCCGGCTCTCGCCTTCCGCGGTGGGCGTGACGTCGACCAGCGTCCCGGCCGGGCTGCGACACACCGCATGGAACTCGCTCATGAGAAAGAGCCGGTTCGCCCAGATCGCCCAAACATGGACGAGCGTCCCGCCGTTCCGTCGGATGTGCGCCTTCACATTGCGCTGGCACATGCCGAGCTCGGCGCCGGGGGAGGGCCGCACATCCACGAATTCGGCGTTTGAAACGCCAAGCTCCTTGCAGAAGGCGTCGACGTGGTCGTCGATCGCGTCGGGGGTCGATTGGAAGAACGGGTCGGCGGGCAGATACCCGCGGTAGGCGCCTACTTTGACGAGGGACACGGAACTCTCCTGGGCCGGCCTATCCGGCGCGGGGAGTCTTAAGGGGCCCAAGAAGGAATCGCAATGCGAAAAACGCAATGCTATTAATGTTGCATTGCTTTATTCCGTTGCAATGAGCACGATCCGCCCGATCCTGGCAATGGCGGATCGCTGGATCCGGAATGGCGGCTTGGACGGCCGCGCGGTGACCGAGACGCACTCCATCGAACGTTCGTCCGCATTCAGGCACCGCAGGATAGCGATACGGTTTTCCTCGGGCGACTTGAGCTTGACGTAGACGTCCGCGTTCGCGACCGCCGGCTTGTTCGGATGGACATAGAGCACCTCCCCGGCCCACGCCCTCGGGGCCAGGGAATCGTCCGGCAGGAAGATGCCGAACGCCCCCGTCACGCCGGCGCATTGAGGCGGACAGGGCCGGTATTCCACCGGGGGTCCGTTCGGCAGACGAAAATGATCCGGCCCGTCCGGCACGATCGGTCCCAAGATCGGAATGTCGGCGGAAAGACGCGTACGCGGTATCGGTCCGGGGAGGCCCCTCCTGGTCGTGGTGCCGTTCGCGAGCATGTCCTTCGCGGCGCCGTGCTCCACCTCGTCGAAGAACTTCCTGACCGTGCGGGCTTCTTCGGCCCCGAGCTTGCGGCGCCCGTCGAGCAGGCGACTCACGCCCGACGCGTCGATCCCCAGCACCCGGGCGACGTCCCGCTGGCTCTTGCCGGTGTGCTGGAGCCGGTCCCGGATCCAGGCGGCATCCACCAAATCGTCTTCGCTCAAGGATTTGCTCCGCTGGTCACCGGGACAATGCTTAACGCCCGAATGCGGAAGACGCAATGCGTTAGGCCGCCGATCCGACACTCATTCGCCCTTTAGCATGCGGCGGACGAGCTCCCGGTCCGAAGGCGCCTTGGCAGCCGGTTCCGGAGGCCGCGGCGGGGCCGAAGGCGTCGGCAGGGCGCGCGGGCCGCACACGCACATCCGTTCGATGGCCAGCTTGTTCGTCAGAATCTTACCCGCTATCTCCACCACGTCGAGGCGGCCATCGCGCACCGCAGTCCGCAGACTCGCCGTGGTTAAAAGACCGCTCGGAAAGAACAAGGCGGCAGCCTCGGCCAGGGACATCATTTCGGATTTTCCCCATTGATCCGGATCTTGCCGCGCACGCACTCGCTCTAGGCCGAGCGAATTCCCTGATTTCACCGAAGGGAGCCGGTCTCCCGCCGGATCGCGGACGCCGAGTTTGCTTTTCGAGATCTTAGTTCCAGTTGCCATACACGCACCTCCGTTCGACAGGGTTTCGGCGGACGCCAGGAGAGACCATCGGGCTTCGAGGACGTCAACGCCGGCCGCCGCCGTGCGCCGGCGGCGGGCCGCGCTACCGGGCTCTGAGATTGATTCCCGAAAATCAGGAATTCATGGATTCAATTTCCAAGGATTCGTTTTGGATAATTCGAATCCTTGAGATCGAATCCTTGAAATTGAGTCCTTGAAAAATTCGGATCCTTGAAAACCGAATCCTTGAAAGATGAATCCTTGAAAAAAAATCTCTGGGTGACAAAAAAGTTGTGGAGCCGGCGCGGCCGGAGCCACATGCCGGCGGCTGGGAGATCGGCCCCGCGGCGGCGGCAGGCGGGTGGGACGCCGGGCTAGGCCGGTCTCCGCACGGATCCATCGCTCACGGCGCCAGCCAGACGGCCCTTGGGCTGACGGGTGTCCATTTGCCGGGGGTGTGGGCGCCGCAGACCGTCTTCGCCGCGATCGAAGTCGAGGGAAAGGCCACGGCGACGGTCAGCCGCCGCCGGTCGGCGACGCCGGGGATCTCTGACAGGACCCCCGCGCTGAAGAGCTCCTCGCGGCGCGCCCGGGTGATGGCGTCGACGGAGCCGTTGGTCTGGGACCTGACCTCCGACAACGCGGCCACGATGAAGCGATCGCCGGCCCAGTAGCCGCGCGCCCAGAGACCGAGATACCGCAGTTCGAACTCCCCAGCGCCCAAGGGGGTCGTGGTGACACCGACGGTCATCGGGCCGTTGTCGTCGGCATCAGGGCAATTCTGTCCCGGAGGAGATTGCTCCTGCGGCCCGACGGGCTGTCCGTCGACGGACTGGAAGATGCGGCAACCGGCGTCCTGCAGCAGCCTCAGCGCGTCCGCGTAGATGCGGTCGTGCGTGGATGCGTCGGCCGCCGTCATTTGGGGCTGGACCGGATTTAAGCCCTTGGCGACCGTGACCGCGCCGCAGTCGACGGCCTGTCTCGTAAGCCTGAACTGGAAGTCCAACGCAAGCGACTTGTCGAACATCGATCCGTCGCAGCCGCCCACGACGAAGGCGTCCCGGGCGAAAATCTTCGAAGGATCGGTGGAGTGATCGGCCAGGCGGCGCGAGACGCGGGCGCTTTCGCCGACATAGGCGACCCGGCCGTCCGTCATGATGTAGGTGCCCGGCGCCGCAAGCAGGCCCGAGGCCGAGACGGCGGCGAGCGCGGACATCGGAAAGGCGTGGACCACGACGCGGCTCGCGCGGTCGCAGACCAAGCGGTAGCCCGAAAGGTCGCCATGCGGACGGTGGATGATGGTAGTGCACGGGGGCGAGGATTTTGTCATGTCTCTCCTGTGAGCTCGGTGATGGTTGAACTATCCTTCGGTGCCGCGCGGAAAGGCCCGACCGAGCCGTCACCGCCGGCGGCCCATCGCGGCTAGGGCGAATGCTTGGCGAAGATCCGGCGAACCTCGTCTCCGGACAGATGCCGCCGCTCGACGAGGGCGGTGGCGATGGCGTCGAGCGCCTTGCGATGACGGCGGACGATCTCGACCGCCCTCGCATGCAGCGTTGCGAGATCGCGGTCGACCGCCGCTTTCAGCTTCGGGTCGAACCGAAGCGCTTGCATGGCCGAAGCCGGGTCGCCCAGGTAAGCCAGCCCGTCGCCGAGACCCATCGAAACGCGCAGGGCGGCGACGGCCTCCGTCGATCTAGCCAAATCGCTGGATTCGCCGCCTCCCGCGTTCGCGGAGCAGTCGCCGTCGTAGATGACGACCTCCGCCGCGCGACCGCCGAGCTGGGCGACCACGCGGCTTTCGATGGTCGCGCGCGTCTCGATGAGTGTGTGCTGGCGCATCACCGTGCGCCCCAAAGCGCCGCGGTCGCCCCCGATATCGACGGCGACGACGTCGTCGACCGAGAGCGCGATGGCGGTCACCGCATGTCCGGCTTCGTGCTCGGCGATCCGCCTCAAGGTCCTGGCGTCGAGGTCGACGCGCGGCGCGAGCGCCTCGACGAGATCGTCGTAGGCGATCGCTCGCTTTGCCGCGCGGGCGGCGCTCCTGGCGGTTTTGACGGCGCCGGCGATTTCGGCCGGACTGCACCCGAGACCGAGCTGGCCGATCGGGGCCAGATCGACTCCGGCGAGCTCGCCGGCCAGATGGTGGCGGGCGATCGACACGATACCGTCCGGACCCGGCTCCGCGAAATGAATCACGCGATCGAGCCGCCCGGGCCGGATCAGCGCCGGGTCGACGCGATCCGGATAGTTGGTGGCGCCCCAGACGAACACGCCGGGGCGATCGCCACCGGCGGCGGAATCGAGCAGGGTCAAGAACTCCGCCACGACGGGCGTCCACCACGACGACAAATTGCTATTTCTACCTAAAGTTGCACGAGAAGGCAGCGCGTCGATCTCGTCCCATAGAATCGCGCACGGAGCGCTGGCTTCGGCTTTTGCGAAGGTGTCCCGAACGGCTTTGATGACCGAATCAAGATATCCCGCAGAAGTTGCAAAAGTCTCTGCTATCGATGTAGCGATTAGCGGGATGCCGAGGTGGGCGCATAGGATGCGGCAGTAGTACGTCTTGCCGAGCCCCGGCGCGCCCGCGAACAGCGCGTTTGCCCCGATGTCGCGGAACGCCAATCCCGAATTTTTCTGATATTCAGAAAAATCTTTGCCGAGAGCGAGCCCCCAGTCGCGGGCGCGTCCATATTCGATCGCGTCCGCCAAGAGCGGCAGGCGGTCCGTGCGCGGCGAGGAAAGACGCAGCGCCGTGCGATCGAGGCGTTCGACGATCTCCGCCGGTTTCGAGCCGCCTCGGAAAGCGGAAACGATGTCATGGAGATCGAGGTGGCCGAGCTT
Source organism: Bradyrhizobium sp. S3.12.5 (assembly GCF_040548225.1). Lineage (NCBI taxonomy): Bacteria > Pseudomonadati > Pseudomonadota > Alphaproteobacteria > Hyphomicrobiales > Nitrobacteraceae > Bradyrhizobium > Bradyrhizobium sp. S3.12.5. Next base: position 43,758 of record NZ_JBEPRF010000017.1, on the reverse strand, counting down.
TTCGATCCCCTCCGGCGCCGTCGCGACTTCGGTGAACCGCGCAATCGCGCGGCCGACGATATCGGAGGCGATCTTCAGCTCGACGGTGAGGTCGGCGGCGGCGACGAGCGCGCGGGGAAGCATCGCGATCGACGGCGCGATTCCGACCACGGTGCGCCCCCTCGCGAGATGTCCCGCGACCTCGCCGTTGCCGACGTCGGACTTGTGCCCCGATTTGTTGGAGCCGTCGCGGGCGAAGACGCGCGCCCGCGGGTTCAGGCGCTCGATGGCCGTTTCGACGGGTGCCACCCATGCGGCCGCCGGCACGCGGATCACGACGGCGACCGCCTCCGGGCCCGACAGGCGGGTCCGCACGTCATCGGACAGCGCGGCATCCAGCGCTGCGTCCACGATGCAGCGGACGGGCTCAAGCCGCTCGCGCGGCGCGTAGTTCTCCGCTTCCTCGGGGGGCGCGACGACGGAATCCGAGTCCTCGCCCGCGATGTCCCAGTCGTCCGTGCTCCTCGGCTCTTGCGCCGCCGGCGCCCTGACGAGTGCCGCGAAGCCGCGCTTTCCGGACCGACGGGCGCCGTTCACGTTCGAGCCAGGGGGCATTCCGCCGTCTTCCTTCTGCTTGGACATATTGCTCCTGACGTGCCGTGTGGTCGGGATGCCGCCGAACTGGCGTGCAAGGATTCGAACGCAGCCGCCGCCGTAGTTCGGCGAACGTCGAGGCCGCCGAATTGAGAGACATGGCGCAAGGAATAGCGAACTACCCCGCGCGACCCGGTGCCGCGCGGGGTAGTCGGATAAAGGGAAACGTGAGGATTAGGCGCCGTGGGCGCGCAGGCCGGCAGAGGAGCCGGCGTGGCCCGACCGCACGATCGTGAGGTTGTCGAGCCCGTGGCGCAGGTCGAGCTCGACGGCACCTTCGCACGCCAGCGCGTAGACCAGCGCGCGCGCCTCGCCGCGCGTGCAGACCGTCTCGGTGAGCGGCGCCAGTCCGATCGGCCCGCGGCCTTCCAAGGTTTCGACGATTTCCGCGCGGTCGTCCGCGTGAATCCGGACGGCGCGATGGCTCCAGACCTCGCGTGCGGCGGTGCAGCGGGGCTCGGTGCGCACATCGCTCGAGCGGAGCTCGATGATCCCGTGGCACTTGCGCGCGAAGGCGAGCTGCATCAATGCCTCCGCCCGCGGGTCGTTGGCCGGACGCGCCTCGACGATGTCGACCGCATAGCGGCCGTCGAAGCGCTCGACGATGAGGCCGTCGGCGGCCGCGATGCGCCCGTCGATGTTCACGCTGTTCTGATACTCGATGCGATGGACGTCGCCGTCGAGCGTGGCCTGGATCAGAAAGTCCCTGGTGAGGTTGTTGTGAATGGGGATGGCCCGGCTGGCCTTGAACGAGATGAACAAGTTCTTCTGCATCTATCCTCGCTGATGTCGTCGATGAAACGGCGAACAGCGGTCGCCTCGCGCGGAATCGCGCCGGTGCGACCGAGGGGCGGCAAATTCTCCCATGTCAGAGATAAGCGTGTCGGCGGCACGGAAAAGATCACAAAAATCGCCGAAAGTCAAGCTAAAAGATATCTAATAGATATCTATTGGATATCTATTTGGGCCATTCGCTCGGGCGCGGTCAACAGCTTTGTCGGCGCCGCCCCTTAGCATGACTTAACCATGCTGTTATCGTCGGGCCCGATCCAGGAGGGATGCGACGAAGATGGCGAAGGCGGCCAAGACGAGTGTGACCGAGTCGAAGAGGCGCGATGGTCGCAAGGCGATGCTCGTCTACATGCGGCCCGAGCTTATCGAGGCCGTCAAAGACGCGGCTGAGGCTGGCGACGAGAAGGCCTGGCAATTCGTGGAACGAGCGGTCACCAAGGCTCTGAGATCGAAGAAGGCGTGACGATTGGCTTTCTTGAGCGCGCCTCGAATGCCGAGATCGGCACGCGGCTTCTTCCGGCCACCATGGCTCGATGCGCTCGATCATCGCCACGATCGAAGCCGTATCGTTGGACGCCGCCTTCGTGCGGTCTGCCGATCGGCAAAATGCGATTGCGCCTAAACCACAGCTAGATTAGGATTTATACTACAACCATGCTGAGGGGCGGGGGCAGGCGTGTGCAGCGAAACTGAATCGTTTCGACGACGAACGGCTGCGCTGTTTATTGGGGGACTTTCGTTGGCCGGATGCACGGCCATCCCGGAGATGCCGGGCGATTTCCAATTTCCGACTCAAGAGATCCTACGTTACAGCGTCTGCGAACTTCGCGACGCCTACGTCGAACTAAACGACGAGAGGAGCTTTCCGTACTTTCATGCGGAGAACTATTCCATAAAGATCGCCCTTCAGCCGAAAGTTGACCAGGAGGTGGATCTGAAGGCAGGGCTGACCGGAAAAAGCACCTCTCTCACCAAGCGGTACAGCAACTCCTGGATTGGTGGAGCATTCTCCGGGGGCGGCGGCCCCGGTGCGGGCGTAGATGTTCGCGGGCATCAAGATGGTACGGCAAACTTCATCATCAAGTCTCAAAACCTGATCTCGAAGAAGCTGGTCATAAATTGCGATGCCGGTTGGTCACCCGCGAAACATGCCCTCGCGCAGAACCTCGGGATACGTATGTGGCTGTTGAAATCCTCGTCCGCCGCGCAAAACGATCTTGAGAAGGTGACGATCGTGGATTCGCACGCATTTACGGCGGAAATTTACGTGAAATTCGACGCCGCAGGCCAATTCACGTACTTGTTTCCCCTCGGAACTGATTTCGCGTCCGCGGGTGGCCAGTACTATACCGATCAATTCCTGACCATCACCGTCACGAACGACCCTCCCAAGAAGCCGATCACGGTGCGGACCATCCCTGGGGATATTCCGGATGAGGAGGGGCGATTCCATCCCAACCGGGCGCAAGTCTCGGCAGCTTCCCCCTCTCCTAAACAAATATCGGATGAGGCACGAAGCAGATTGGATTTGCTGCAACTCCAACAGACGCTGAGCAACCTGCAAGTACACGTCGCGCAGTAGTGCTCCCGATAGTCGTCAAGATATTAGAGCGAACATGAAATACATCCTGTTCATGATCTTGTTGGTCACCTCCCCGGGCCAGTCCATTCCCAAAAAAGAAAGGGTGTACGCGCTGCAGTCCATGCAGACGGTGGAATTCGATAGCCCGGATGCCTGCAAGACAGCTCAAGGGGAAATCAAGGCGAGTTTGGATATCACCGATACGATAATAATGGTCAGTAGATGTCTCCGAAAAGGCGACGAACCCTCCGCGGACGCTGCGGAGCAGAAGCCGGAGACGAATCTTTTTCAAAAGAATTCCACCGAGCAGACCATAAAGAATTTCCGCGAGCAGTCGACCGAAGGAAAGCCCGAGTCCACCGACAAGAAACCGGAGTCTGGCGAAAAGGCGCCGCCGGCGGCCGCTGCAAAGAAGTCGTATCCTCCGGTCATTCGATTCAGCACCTTCTAGGTCCCGCGTGTGCGCTCGAAAAAAACGGGGACAGATGGCGGAAACGGCTTGAGAATCGCGACGAATGGCCTCAGCTACGGGACCAACCTTGAGGTTGTTGAGGCCGCAGGCGCAGCACCTCGGGCCTGAGCAGGCCGTCGGGCGGGACGTCAAGGGTGCGGCGCGGCCGGCGACGAGAAGGCTTGGTAATTCGTCGAGCACGCCGTGGCCAAGGCCCTGAAGTCGAAAAAGCCTTGGCGCAAATCCACCTGAGGACACGGAAGGTGCGTTCCAAACGGTTCGGTTTGGGATCGTCCGCGGGACCCGAGTAGCTATGCCCGAACGCCAAGACCCGGCGGAAGCCGCCGATCCGACCGTGCTTCCGCCCGGACCCTCATTCAGCGTCATGGCGGCGCGGGAAATTCCGAAGCCGAAGGACTGGCAGGATTTCCAGCGCGGCTGCGTGGTCCTGTTTCAAGCCGAACTGCGCGATCCGCACGCTCAGGAGTACGGACGCCACGGTCAGAAGCAGCGTGGCATCGACATTCTCGGCCGGCGCGACGGAATTCACGACCACTTCGTCGGCATCCAGTGCCGCCGGTACGTCGAACCGCTCAAGAAGGCCGACATACTCAAGGATTGCAGAGACGCGCTCGCGATCAAGGCCGGTCTCAAGGAGATCATCTTCGCCACGACCTGCCCCAGCGACACGAAGGCGACCGACGCGTCTCTCGAAGTCGAAAGCGAGCTCCGGGCCGAAGGGTTCGACTTGAAGGTCATCCTGTATTCCTGGTCCGACCTCGAGCTCAAGATCTGCCGGCATCCGGTTGCGCTCGCCTTCTTCTTTCCCGCCGCCGTCGCATCGACCGCGACGCAGGCCGTGAGGTTGGATCCCGGGTCCGTCTCGGCGATCGCCGAAGCACTGGCGCAAGTCCGGCTGTCCAACCATGCTGTCGTTCCTGCCGACGTGAAGGCGCCGACGGACAGCGCCGAAGACCCTGTCCTGCACGCCAAGATCGACGTCTGGCGGGACTTGTTCCGGAAGGGAAATTCATTCGGCGTCGCACGGGACGGTCTTCTCGAACTTCAGTCCAAGGAAGATCTTTCCGGCAAGCCGTGGGCGAAATTCCGGATCGAGACCAATCTCGGCGCGATCGCCATCAAACTTGGAAGGCTCGACGAAGCCGCCGTCCATTTCGAGAGCGCATACGGAATCCGACCGACCGACTGCAACGCCATCGCCAATCTCGCCTTGGCCAGGACGATACGAGGCGGCTTCGCGGAAGCGATGGAGCTCGCGAAGGTCGCGTTGAGCTCGACACCGCGGTCCGATCAGGCCGTCTCCTACCTGCTGCAGGCCGCGGCGCGCTCGTCGTGGGAGGGCGACCCGGAAATCCTGATTCCCTCCGACCTGGTCGGATCGGCGCACGCGGACCTCGGCCTCGTCGAGTTCCTGCGCAAGCGCAACGTACCGGGCTGGGCCGAGAAGACGCTGGCGGTGGCGCGAAAGCACGCCGACGTCTCGGAAATCAAGCTGGCCGCCGCGATCGCCGTGCTCGAATTGGCGTTGGGACCGGATGCCTTCCTCGGGAGGCCGGGCGCCGTCACCCGAGCGGAACTGGAAGACGCGGCCGGCGCGATGGCGTCGATGGCGGATAGTTGTCTGAGCAACGGCTTCGCCGACCGGCACGATCTCCTCGCCTTCGTCAACAATGCGGCGGTCCTGCTTCGGCTGACGGGCAAGCAGGCCGAATGCGAATCCCTTCTCGTTCGCGCTCTGCCCTCGCTTCCCGACCGGCCGCAGTTGAGAAGACTGCTCGCCCTGTCCCAAGCCGCGCAAGGCCGGTTCGACGATGCCGCGGCGACGCTGAACGGCGACCCGGATCCTGAGAGCAGGTTGCTCGCCGCCGAGATGGTGGCCCGACGGGACGACAACGAAGCGATCAAACTCGTCGAAGACGTCGAGACGGGGCGCGATCACGTCGGGGAATTGAAGTGGCGCATCCTGGGCGAGCTGGCTCTCCGGGTCCGCGACTTCGAACGCGTGGATTCGGCGATCACGAACCTCGCCGGCCTGCCTGCGGGCAAACTCGCGGCCGAACTCCTTCGGCTCCGGCGGGACGCCCGGCTCGACGTCGACGAGAAGGAGCGGCACGCACGGCTGACGGAGCTGGGCGGCGCGGAATTCACGCTCGCTCACAACCTGTCGCGCTATCTGGTCGCGGATGAAATGCGCAATCAGGGCCTGCCGGCCGAGGCGGCGAAGCTGATCGAGCCGATCGTCGATCTGCAGTCCCTCAACCCCGCGACCCATCTCTATCTCGGATGCCTCGTCGAAGCCCGCCGCGACGAAGCGTTCCGAACGGCGCTTGCGAAAGCCTCCGCTGAAGTCCGCAAGGATCCGGAAACGCTGTGGCTATCGGCGATCCACTCCTGGAACGTGGGCGACATGCCGGAATCCGGGCGGGCCGTGGACGCCCTTCTCGAAGGTCGCCCGGACAGTGCGACGGCGCGGCTCCTCAGGATCGAGATCCTGATACGGTCCAACGAAATCGACGAACTGCTGCCGGAGCTCGAACGCCCCGTCGAACGACTTGCATTCAACCGGCTGAGCGACAAGCTTCGGGTCGCCTCGCTGCTGGGCCACTTCGGGCAGATGGAGAGGGCCGTCGCCTACGCCTACCGGCTCCTATTGGAGAACAGGGAGAGCTCGCAAGCTTGGCTGTGCTTCCAGGGACTCGTCCTGAGCGAAGGTTCTAAGGTCGCGAACTCCGACGAACCTTGGAATCCCAAGACGATCGGCGAAAACGCCGCCGTCGACATCGAGTACGACGACGGCGAGAAGCAGTTCGTCATCGTCGAGCCCGACGCGGCGCTCCGTCGCCTCGACGAGGATTCCTGGGAGCCCGATCATCCGCTGATTGGGGCGATCACGGGATTGCCGGTCGACGCTGGCTTCACCAATCCGGCCACCGGCAAGCCGGGCACGATCAGGCAGATCCGGCACAAGTACATCGCCAAGTACCATTTCGTGTTCGCCAACCATGAAGCCCGCTTCCCGGACGTCGCGGCCTTCCGTTCGATTTCGGTCGACGTCTCGAATCCGGAGGGGCTCGCACCGCTTCTGGAACAGCTCAAGGCGAGGCGCGACTTCGCCTCGCAGGAGCAGGAAAATTACAAGACCGGCCCATGGCCGCTTGCGATCTTCGCCCACCGCGTCGGCTGCGACACCATCGAAACGGCGGACGGCTTGGCGGCCCAAGGGCTTCAGTTGAAGGTGGCGTTCGGATCGGAAGACGAGCGACGCGCCGCGATCGCGGCGATCGTCTCGAATCGTGCCGCCGGCTGCGTGCTGGACCTGTTGTCGTACTGGACATGCTGGCGGCTCGGCGCACTGGGCGCGCTCTCCCAGACATGCGGCACCGTTCACATTGCGCAGAGCACGATGGACCAGCTTCTCGCCCGACGGGAGCGCATCGCCCATTCCGCTCAAGCCGGCCTGAAAAGCGCACGCTACGACGAGGGGAGGATGGCGGTCGTCGAAGTGGCGCCCGAGGTGGTCCAGACGTGGCTGAGCGACGTCGAGGCGGCGATCGAATGGGCCAGAACGAACGCCATCGTCTGCCCTCTGATCGTGCCCGAAGAAATCCCCGACGTTCTCAGGGAATTCCTGCGCAATGGGCCATGGGAAATCTTCGACAGCCTGATCGTCGCCATGCAGCGGAAAATGCTGCTCGTCACCGACGACGCGCCGACGCGGGAATTTGCCAGAAGGTTCGGCTTCGACCTTAGCGCCTGGCTGCAGCCGGCATTCATGGTCGCCAGCAATCGGAACAAGATCGACTTCGACACCTACGTGAAATGGATCGCGCATCTCGTAGGCGCCGGTCACAATTACGTCTGCGTCACGGGCACGGTGTTGATACGCGCCGCAGCGATCGACGCGGAGGCGGGGGAATGTCCCGGCTATTTCTTCAGGCAGACGGTAAGGATGATGGGCGGCGCGCCCGCCGAGCCGGCGTCGCACATCCGCGTCGCGCTCGAATTCCTGCGGTACGCATGGACCGACCCTTCCGCACTTCGCTATCGTGAAGGAACTACCGGCTTCCTGCTCGAGCAGCTCGTCCGGGACCGGACGGCCGACTACGGCCGCATCCTACGGACGATCGTCCGGGCCTCTGCGGGCGTTCCCGAGTTGATCGAGTATCTGACGGCCTGGCTTCGAGGACATTTCATCGATCTGGCCGCATGACCTGCCGAGGCGGTGACCCGATCGCCCCTGGACCATTCGGCCTCGGTAAGATCGGAGCAAGCGAGGCCGGAGACAACCAGTGAGCACCACGCATTGACGATGATGACCGCGTCTCCTCCATCCCCGGCTCAAGCATTACTCGAGTTACTCGACCGATTATCCGGAAGCGCGCCTCCGACTGACGCGCAAGCGGATAAGGCGATGACAGAGTTCGTCGATCATCTTACGGAACTGGATCGGCGGCACAACCGCAAGAACCGGTCGGAAAGGTATCTCATCGAAACGGTCTTTGGGCGGGCGCGATTATTCAAGAACGACGTGGAAGTTTTGCAGTACTGCCGTTGTCACCTGCAGGCCGGCGTACAGGAACTATCGAAGCTCATGGTTGACCTGAAGAGTTCGTCGGGGAACAGCCTTACGACCGCTTCCCTCGTCACTTGGACCGACACGATCCGGGACTACATCTTTGATTTGGGGGAGGTCGTTCCCTTCCTGCAGCGCAACCAGCCCGACTACGTATATTTGAGGGGCCTCAAAAATCCGACCGTGCATAGCTGGGAGGTTTTTCGCCTCGCGCGTAGCCTTGCGTACCAGTCGGCCTTCCGCCGAGATGGCTTCGCTCTCGACCATAAGGCCGCGCAGATCGCGGCGATAGCCGTCCTGAGGCAAGCGCTCGAACTGCGCTTCGAACGACTGATCTCGGTTTATCCGACGGACAAAAAGGGCAAGTCGCCAAGATTGAAGCACGGCTTTCACCAGGACTTCATTGTCGCGAATCCTCGTTTCTTCCGAGCGCAGGGCTTTGGCATTCCGGAACTGAGGCCTGTCTACGATTGGTGCAGCGAAATCGTCCATCAGGCGTACCAGCCATACGCTTGGCAGATCGCCTGGGCGCTCGAGCTAAGCGGAAGGTTGCTGGGAGCGCGCGAGGCGCCGGCCGGCGCCGCTTGGTCGATCGCCAACGGCGTCGAAATCATCGACGTGCAGGACATGCAAACCGCTTTCGAGGCGCACTTCCTGGAGACCTACGATCACGGCGCATGGAAAATGACCAGGAGGCGTCCCGAGGCACTCGTTCGCAATTGGACCGACGCCATGGCGGTCACCGGCGAAACGTTCCGGCCGGTCAAACGCCGTCCGTCCCTGTGGCGACGTATCGCCAACTGTATCTCGCGCCTGTGGACGGGCGAGTGATGATTTCCCTGGAACCGTCTTAGGCCGACTTCCGCTGTGGCCGGGTCGCGGCCTTCTTCGCCGCGGCTTGCCTTCCTCACGCCAAACCGCTTTGCGGGCTTCATGCCCCAGGCCTTGAGGCGCGACCATTTCTTGGCTCGGTAAAGCAGAACGGTTGCGGCCTCGAACAGGTAAGTTCGGAGAAGTCGGTCGCCCCATCGGGATATCTTGCCGTTGGTGATCCACACTGCTTAGCGCGTGGAAGCTGGACCGGGCGGCCTCGTCGCAACCAGTTGAAACCCAGATCGCGAAAGAGGTTCTTCAACTTCCATCTGCATGTCTTCATAGCCGCCCAGTTCTGAAAGGCGAGCGTCGATGACCCTCCGTTGTCCGAGGTCCAACGAACGGTAGAAGTCCAAGACTCGCTGAAGCATCCACTGAGGATAGGGATAGACGCACCGCGTCCCGGTGCGGCCTCGCAGTACGAATTCGTGATTTCCGATCGTCTTCGGGAAAGGGAGCCCGGGATTGTTGTGAGCCCAAAGCTTTACTCTTGCGACTGTGTCGCGAAGAACCGGAAACTGATCGGCAAAGATCGCCCGCAAGATTGGGTCAAGCGTAGGAGGCACGAAGTCCTTTGCCAGAAATTCGCCAGCGTGGGGCGTTGGTTTGAGCATGTGCTCAACCCATTGAGCGACTCGCGGAGCAATTGCTCTCATCAAACGTCCCGATAGGGGATCTCGGTTCAACACTGCGTATAGTCCGCCGAATAGGCTGAAATCGGCGATCGAGGGGCGCGACCCGAAGAGAAATTCGCAGGCGCGGAGGTGGTCGTCGAACGCCCGGAGAAACTCTTCGTAGGCTTCCTCGATTGCTGGACCGGTGTTCTCGTCGATGCCGAAGCGGCCGACCCAGCCACCGAATACGCGCGCCTTCGCAAGACCGGCTTCGCGTTGTTCTTCTGACGATCCATCGGGGCGCGCCTGCCTTCCGAATTCGCTGATTGCAAACTCTCGGTTCTCGGGCTTGGTCCAGCGATAATGGATCGCCGTCATTATCAACCATTCGTCTCCGTAAAGCTCTATCAAGAGCGCACAGAGCCTTTGCCAGGGATCTGCAGGAATCACTGGTGCCTGCGGATAGCGGTGCTCCAAGACATCTATGATTTCGGTACTATCTTGCACGACGTGATCCTCGGGCGTTACGAGTGTCGGGATCATCCAAACACCCGTACGGGCGACGATTACGTTCCGGTACACCTCCTCGGTCGTCAAAATCTCTTCGTAAGGAATTGCCTTGTAGCGTAGGTACGCGCGAACCTTGGCCGTGTAATATGACGTGGGAGTGCCATACAGCTTGTAGATTTCACTCATTGCGTCGCCACCAATTTGTAGTGCTCTCGTTTCACCGGTCGCGTTATCTTGAAATCCAGCGCGCAGTCCGGTGCGATCGCTGAAAGCAACGATCGCATGTGCGCCTGGTCGCGACCGCTGGCGGATTGGAATGATGATAGTGGCCTCTGAACCATGTACTGGATGCAAGTCCACACGGTTCGATCCTCTGTCACTCCGTCGATGGTGAACGTCTGCGTGCCCAAGAAGCGCGGAACCGGTTCTTGAGGATTGCTCTCGATCCAGGCGGCCACGCGCTGGACGGTGTCGTACGCCACCGGCATGTATCCGTTGAAAGCGTGACGAAGCATCGGCAGCAACGACGTCGGTACCTCGTCGTGAGGCAGATAGGCTCCTTCTTGCTCGGGCGCGGAGTTCATCCTCTCCACCCAACGCATGACATTTGGTGCCAGCCGTTTCATCAACGCATGCGAGTATGGATCTCGATACAAATGGCCGTAAAGCGGTCCCATAAAGGTGAAATCGGCAGTGCAGGGCTTCGTACCGAGAAGGTACGGATGACGGTCGAAGTGTGCATTTAGCCAGCCCAGCAGCCGCTCGGTCCAAGCCACGAACTGCGGGATAGTTCTCGCTGTCACGCCGAGCGACGGCAAGCGGTCCCGTGTCCAAGCCGAACTGGTCTCTCCAAGTTGCACCTGGAGGTCCAAGCTCAAGGTCGGTTCGTACATTCGACCGAACTCTCGGACGAGATATTCGCGGTTGTACCGAGGAAATCCCCACCTGTAGTACATCGCGGGAATCCGCACCCAGTCGTGCGCGTAGGCCTCAAGCAGGAGCGCTGCGAGGCGTTGGCGGGGACTGGAAGGGTACACTGGCGCCTCAGGGAAGCGCCTCTCCAGCGTATCGATGATGTCTGTGGAATCTTGCAGCAGTTCGTCTTCGGGAGTCCGGACTACAGGCATCATCCTGAAGCCGATCGTCGGCACAAGGAGCTTTTCGTAGACAGAGTTCGACGCGACCACTTCCTGGAAAGGGATGCCCTTATATATCAGGTAGGATCGAGCCTTGGCGCTGTAGTTGGAAATCTGCGCGCCATACAGAGTAAAGATTCCGGTCATGTTCCCGATCTCCGAGGTCCAAACTCAATGCGACCTCTAACGAACCGTCAGATACGAGAGTGCGCGCCTACGATCGGACGCGCATTCTCCTTCGCCTCTATTGACCTGCTTGAGAATTCTTTACGAAGGGGCAACCGCCTTCGCTAATGGGGCGGAACGCGTCTCTTCCCGGAATGACGGACAGCAGCTTGTAGTAATCGAATGGATATCTGGATTCTGAGGGGCTCTTCGTCTGCATGACGTACATGTCGCGAAGCACTCTGCCGTCCTCTCGAACCACCCCGTCACGAGTATAGAAGTCGTTGATCGGCATTTTCTTCATCTGATCGGCCACGGTGGTTGCCTCGTCAGTCCCTGCGGCTTTGATCGCCTTCAAATAATGGAGAACTGCACCATAGACGCCAGCTTGCATCATATTGGGTACCTTTCCGCCGTTTCGCGACATGAACCGCTTGCTCCAAGCCCGCGTTTCGTCACTCATGTCCCAATAGAACGATGTCGTGACGACCAGGCCTTCCGCTGTCTTTAGGCTGAGGCTGTTGACGTCGGTGATTGTCACCAGAAGTCCCGCAAGCGTCTGGCCTGCCTGAGTGAGCCCGAACTCCGAAGCTTGCTTGATTGCATTCACAGTGTCGCCACCCGCATTCGCCAGAGCGACGACGTCGGCCTTCGAGGATTGGGCTGTGAGCAGGAAGGAGCTGAAGTCGGCTGTGTTTAATGGATGGCGAACGCCGCCTACGACCTTGCCGCCAGCGCTCTCGACGAATGCAGTGATATCGCGCTGCATGGCCTGCCCGAAGGCGTAGTCAGCCGCCAAGACGAACCAAGTCTTGTACCCCTTCGACGAGAGGCCCGAGACCAGCCCCTTCGACAAAGAGTAGGTATCGTATGTCCACGCGATACCGGTAGGTGAACAAAACTTGCCCGTTAGATCGGATGTACCCGGCCCGGACATCAGGAAGACCCGTTTCTTCTCTCGCGTAATCTCCTGGACGGCCAGTCCAACCGAGGATGTTGGTACATCCGCGATAGCGTCCACTCCGTCTTGATCGATCCACTTCCTGACAATGGCCGAGCCGACGTCGGCCTTGTTCTGGTGATCGGCGAAGATGACCTTGACCTGCTTGCCCAGCACCGTTCCGCCGAAGTCCTCGACCGCCATCTGTGCGGCTATGACGGATCCCTGACCGGTGACGTCCGCGTAAACCCCGGACTGATCGTTGAGCACCCCGATCTTGACGACATCGTCGGAGATCTGACTGAGAGCTTGGCCGGGCGACAGAAGCAGCCCTGCAAGAACCGCGGCGGCAGAAATTACGTCACGCGATCTGATCATTGTTCTCCCTTCCTGTTATGACCGGACTCGTGCCATGGAGAGGGCCGTTTTGTCAAATTTCGTATGATTATAGAAATACGAAATGACCGGAATCGAGAAAATCCCTTTAAAATCAACACCGGCGCTCGGCCGCCGTCATCTTGCTTGTGAGCAAATCGCATGATAATCAACATGCGAAATTCACAAGGGACGGTTTCGATGACGCAGATGGCCGAAAGCCCACCCGCTCAAACTGACGGAGCAGAGGTCGTTCTCGTCCGTCGGGAGAGGCATTTCGAGGGGCGGGCGGAAAGGGTCGTCAAATGCTTCGCAGATCGGCCCCCCACGCTGGACGAGCTGTTTGCATCGACCGCGCGACGGTTCCCCGGCGCCGAGGCGTTGGTCGCGGGCGGTGATCGCCTGTCCTACGGCGAACTCGACAGGCGCGTGAGCCAGGTTGGAGCTGGGTTACGATCTCTCCGTATTGAAAGTGGTCAGCGCGTTGCTTTTGCCCTGGGAAACAGCGCTGAATTCGTCGAGCTTCTGCTGGCCTGCGCGAGGATCGGCGTTGTGGCTGTTCCCCTGAACACACGGATGCGGCGCCCAGAGATATTGCATGCGCTGCGCGATTCAGGGGCCGCGGCAGTCGTATTCGAGGCAGAGCTTGCGGATCAGATTCCTTCAGCTTCCGAGGCGCCGGACTGTCGCGTTCGCGTTGTTGTCGGCGAGGGCGCCGACGAGCTCATCGCTTACCGATCAGCGTTTGAGGGCCACGATCTGTCCGGATTTGTCGCGACGCCCGCGGCTGAGGAGGCGGTGGCGGCCATTGTTTACACGTCGGGTACAACCGGCAAGCCGAAGGGGGCCTCGATCACTCAGATCGGCTTCATTCATTCCGCTATGTCTTTTGAGGTTGCCGCTGAGATGAAGCCGGGGGAACGAAGCGTAGCTGCCGTTCCCGTGAGTCATATCACCGGAATGGCTGCCGTCGTCTATCCCGTGCTGCATGTCGGGGGCTGTCTCATAATGATGCCCGAGTTTCACGCGGCATCCTTTGTCGATCTCGCCGTAGCGGAAAAGTGCACATATGCGTTTCTAGTTCCCGCCATGGCCAACCTCATTTTGATGAAGGTTGACTTGTCGGGCCGGGATCTGAGCTCGTGGAGGCTGATCGCCTTTGGTGGTGCGCCAATGCCACCGGCAACGATTGAAGCCATTGCCGCAAAACTTCCGCGATTGAGGTTGCTTCACGCCTATGGCGCGACTGAAACAACCGCTGCGGTAACCGCGGCAATGGTGCCTTCCGATTCTACGCTTGCGCGCTTTCGGAGCATCGGCCGGGTAATGCCGTGCGCCGAAATCAGGATCATGGATGAGGTGGGCCGCGAAGTCCCTGCGGGCCGTTCAGGAGAACTCTGGATCGGCGGTCCAAGCGTCGTCCCGTCGTATTGGGGAAATCCACCGGGAGCCGAAGAGAGCTTGCGCGGCGGCTTCTGGTGCTCAGGAGACGTCGGCTGGATGGACGAGGACGGCTACGTCTATATCGGCGACCGCAAGAAAGACGTGATCAACCGAGCCGGGTTCAAAATCTACTCGACCGAGGTCGAGGCCGTGCTCATGAGGCATCCCCTGATCGACTTCGCGGTCGTAGTCGGTCGCCCGGATCCCGTGCTCGGCGAAAAGTCGCACGCGTTCGTGGTTGGCAAAGTGGGATCCGATCTGGACGCGATACGAGATTACTGCGCCACCCAACTCTCCGACTACAAGATCCCAGATGCATTTACGGTGCTCGAAGGCGACGATCTACCGAGAAACGCTTCAGGAAAGGTCCTGAAAGTTGTCCTGCGCGAGCGTTTGCTATCGCCGCCGGGTATCGAGGCCCAACGGTCAATCACCGCATAAACGAGGAAGCCGAAACGATGAAACCCGACACCCAAGATTGGCGCAAGCTGGCAAAGCACCTCTCCATCAGGAGCGACGCGTTTATCGACGGAAAATATGTGAAGGCTGTGTCCGGAGAAACATTCGAATGCCGAAGCCCTGTGGACGGCGCGCTGCTGACCACGGTGGCGGCCTGCTCTAGCCGAGACGTTGATCTCGCCGTCGCGGCCGCTCGGCGTGCTTTTGACGCGGGCGTTTGGCGCGACCTGCCGCCGAAAGAACGCAAGAGAGTGCTCTTGCGCCTTGCGGACCTTCTCGTCGAGAAGAGCGAAGAACTCGCCCTGCTTGAAACGCTCGACATGGGCAAGCCGATACGCTTCTCCGCGGCGGTCGACATACGAACGGCCGCTAACTCAATCCGTTGGTCGGCCGAAGCGATCGATAAGCTCTACGGCGAAATCGCTCCGACTGGACCGGATGTGCTTGCCTTGGTTAGCTGGGAGGCAATCGGCGTTGTCGGTGTCGTCGTTCCGTGGAATTTCCCGCTAATCATGGCCGCTTGGAAGGTTGGGCCTGCGCTGGCTGCTGGTAACAGCGTGGTGCTTAAACCTGCTGAGCAATCGCCGCTGTCGGCAATCTATCTGGCCGAGTTAGCGGTTCAAGCCGGGATTCCCGCCGGTGTTCTGAATGTCCTGCCTGGTTTCGGACAGGCCGCCGGAAAAGCGATTGGTCTGCATCCTGACATCGATTTCGTCGGCTTTACAGGTTCGACCGAAGTCGGGAAGCTGTTTCTGACCTACTCGGGTCAGTCAAACATGAAAGGCTTGAGTCTCGAGTGCGGAGGCAAGTCCCCGAACATTGTGTTCGCCGACGCTCCCAACTTGGACGCCGCCGCCAAGGCCGCCGCATTCGGCATATTTTTCAATCAGGGAGAAATGTGCACTGCCGCATCAAGATTGCTCGTCCAAAAGAGCATCAAGGACGAATTTCTCGAGAGAGTGATCGCAATCGGAAAGACCATGCCGGCCGGCGATCCGCTCGATCCTAAGGTCAAGATGGGAGCGATAGTCGACGGGCGCCAGATGGATCGCGTCCTTGGCTACATCAAGAGCGGCGTTAGCGATGGCGCACGTCTCGCGCTAGGAGGTAAGCAGGTCCGAACCGAGACGGGTGGATTCTACGTCGAACCGACGATATTCGACAATGTCGCTGCCGACATGAAGATCGCACGGGAAGAGATCTTCGGGCCCGTTCTGTCCGTTCTCTCCTTCGAGGATGCAGAGGACTCTTTGCGGATCGCAAATGACACGATCTATGGCTTGGGCGCCGGTGTGTGGACGAAGGACTTCGCCACGGCGCACCAAATTTCTCGCCGGCTGCAATCCGGCACTGTTTGGGTCAATTGCTACGACGCAAGCGACGACACTGTACCCTTCGGAGGCTTCAAGCAGTCCGGAATCGGCCACGACCGTTCGATGCATGCGTTACGCAAATTCTCTCAAATGAAGACGACCTGGATGAACATCGGTGCCTGAGCCAGAACGGAAGACACACATGACCAAGCGAGCAGAGCAGAAGGTCGAGACGCGAAATCGCATAGTCGACGCAGCCGCGAAGCGATTCCTTGCGGAGGGAATGGAAGGGGCGACTATCTCGAAAGTCCTCGGGGATGCCGGACTAACGCATGGGACGTTCTACGCTCATTTCCAGTCAAAGGAGACCATGCTGGCCGAAGCCTTCCTGACGGCCGCGGCGGAGACGTCCGAGCGCTGGATTGCGGGGGTTCCGGACCTGACGACCAATCAGGGCGTTGGCCTTCTGCTCGCGCGCGCTCTCGGAACGGCCCATCTGAAACACCCCGAAACGGGATGTCCGTTCGTGGCTGCCGGCTCCGAGGTTTGGCGGAGCCACAGTGACATCCGCAAAGCGTACGAGGATGGAATGCTCGCCGTAGCGGCAAAGGTCGCGGGGTCGTTGGGGAATCAAGACGATATCGAACATGCGATCGCAATTCACGCGATTTGCATCGGAGGGCTGACGATGGCCCGCTCGGTAGCCAGCGAGGACGTCGCGCTAAAGGTTCTCAGGGCGTGCCGACGGTTCGTGCTCAAGAGATTGCAGAGAAGTGTCGAGGCGGAATCGGCGTGAAGGTGGAGGCGGGAGTGTCGGTCAAGAACCTCAACGTAATCGAACTCGAGGCGCTATCTGATGAAGCGCCGGTACTCATGGTAAACTTGATGCGTTTCAAGGAAAAGGCGTCTAGCGGCGATGGAACGGGTTGGGAGGCATACGAGAAGTACAGTGCGGCCACGGCGCCGATGATCAAGGCACGCGGCGGTACGATCGTTTGGGCAGGGCGGGTAGAGGCAGTCGCGCTGGGCGTGCCGGGAACGGATGGGTGGGATTTCGTCGCACTGGTCAGATATCCATCCCGCGCCGCGTTCATCGACATGATGACGTCCGACGAGTACGTGCAGTTGGCAAACCCGCATCGCATCGATGGAATCGCCGAGCATGTCATTCTTGCTACCCGCGAAACTTACAGCAAGTTCAAGGGAGCTTAAGCGGTGGTTGCTTCCAAGCATGGCACGCTGGCCGTGAATGGCGTGCGCTTGCACTTCGTTGAGCAGGGTGATGGCGCGCCAATCCTCTTTTTGCACGGATTTCCGGAATATTGGGGCGCCTGGCGCAGAGTCATGGAGGAACTTGGCGACCAATTTCGATCGGTGGCGATTGATACGCGTGGCATCAATCTTTCGGAGGGACCTGCACGCCTCCACGGCTACGATATGCGAGAACTTGTCAAGGATGTCAGGCAGGCGGTTGCGATGCTTGGCTACGAAAAGGTGACGCTTGTCGGCCACGACTGGGGCGGCTTCATCGCGTGGGAGACAGCGATACGACACCCCGAAGTCCTGGAAGGGCTCGTAATCATCAACACCGCGCACACTGGCATATTCGATCGGGAACTTCGTAAGGACGGAGCTCAAGCCGCGGCGAGTAGATATATGCTGGCCTTCCGTTCATCGCGCGGCGAGGAACTGGTCTCGAGAAACGATTTTGCCGGGTTCCGGCGGGAAATCATCGATCCCCATCTTGCATCGGGAATGATGACTAAGGAAGAAGCCGCCGAATATCTCGCAGTTTGGCAGGACGCGAAGAGTCTGACGGCGGGCCTCGACTACTATCGTGCAAACAAGAGTGGGCCGCCGAGCGGCGACGATCCCGAACCAAGGCATGTGCCGGATACCGTCGTAAGAGTGCCCACTTTAGTCATCTGGGGCGACAAGGATGTCTACTTCACCCCGGACAATGTGGATCTTATGCGGGAGGTGGTGCCAAACCTGACGGTGCACCGCTTTGCTGAGAACAACCACTGGATCGTGCACCAGAAGCCCAAGGAGATCGCAGCGCTGATAGCGAAATTCGCGTTGGGCAATCGGCGGTCGGGCGTGCATTCCGAGTCTTCATCTACGCCGACGCAGATTAAGAGGAAGGCAATCGACGAGGTCGAGTTTTTGTCCGTCGCGTCGGAAGCCCTTCGCACATACGATCAGGACTTCCAGACATTCTTCCTCGCCAAGCTGTTGGACGCGGAAATAGCATTCGGTGTGGATACGTGTACGGTCACGATCCCCGTTCGCGACTTTCTTAGGAATCCGCAGGGGACGTTGCACGGCGGCATCATTGCAACGCTCTTCGACATCTCGATGGGTCATCTCCTCAAGCACGCCTCGGGCGATGCTGGAACTACTCTGGAGATGAAAGTGCAATATCTGAGGCCAGCGCGCGCCGGATCTGTCACATGCGAGGCCAGGTTCAACAAGCAAGGCCGAACGATCAGTTATCTTGAGGCGAAAATGTTCGACGCCACAGGGATGCCGGTTGCTGTGGCGACGTCGACCTGGCAGCGGCTTTCGCCGCGCGATGCGAACCGATCCTGATATTCGGACAAGTGTTCAACAACAACAGAGGAATTTTGCTATGGACTTGAACAACAAGCGTGTGCTCGTAACCGGCGGATCTAGCGGCATCGGATTTGCCATTGCGGAAGCGATGGCCGGAAAGGGCGCCCGTCTCCTCATAGTCGGTCGTCGGGAGGCGGAACTTTCCGCGGCTGCAGCGAAGCTATCGGCGCTCGGCAACAAGGCCGAATTCGTAACCGGCGATGTGACGGTGGAGGCTGACCGCCGCCGCATCCTCGCAGAAGCGACCGCGAAGCTCGGAGGGTTGGACGTCCTCGTCAACAACGCGGGCGCCGTGCGTGCAGCGCGCCTCGAACTGATCTCCGAGGATGATATCCGCGCGATGGTAGAGGTGAATCTGGTAGCCCCAATTCTTTTCATCAGGCAGGCATTGCCTCTGTTGCGAGAAGGTGGCGACGGGCTCATTGTCAATGTGACTTCAGCGGCGGCCCTCACGGGCATGCCGTTCTACGGGGCCTACGCTGCGACCAAGGCGGGGTTGGCGCGATTCGGTGAAGCCCTCCGCCGAGAACTGAAAGGCGAGGGCATCCATGTCATCACCGTTTACCCGGTAGCGACGGAGACCCCCATGATGGCCAGTTCGAAGGCAGGCGCGGATCTCGGATTCGGGCGCGAGTCCGCTGCGGATGTCGGAAAGGCGGTCGTTGAAGGGATCGAGGCTAATGCAATTGAAGTCTCCCGCGGGGGGGAGGCGCGAGCAAAGGCGGTCGCCCTTAACCGAGATAACCCGTTGGCGTTGGACGAGCGCTTCATGGGCCTGAAGGCCGCCCTGGAAGAGGCTACGCGTGACCACCGGTCGTTCTGATGATGTATGATTATGCCGTCATTGGCGGCGGGATCGTAGGCATCTCGACGGCGCGTTCGCTACTGCTCAATAACCCTAGATGCAAGGTTGTCGTCTTCGAGAAGGAAGACGACGTAGCGAAGCATCAGACGGGCAGAAATAGCGGGGTCATTCACGCAGGCGTCTACTATCAGCCTGGCAGCCTCAAAGCGTCGTTTTGCAAGGAGGGGGCAAAGGCAACGCTGGAATTTTGCGAAGAACGCGGAGTTCCAGTCGAGCGCTGCGGGAAGTTGATCGTTGCGACCAACAACCTCGAGCTTGAACGTCTTCATGGACTGGAAGAAACGATCTCCGCGAATGCTATCGGCTTCGAGCGCATCGACCAGGTCGAGCTTCGACGTCGCGAACCGCGAATCGTGGGCTTGGGAGCCATCTATGTTCCGTCGACTGCGATTGTGAGCTACACCGCCGTTGTACGTGCCATGGCCAAGGAATTCACATCGGGCGGTGGCGAAATACGGCTACGAGAGAAGGTCGGGGCACTGGCGGAGGAAGCGCAGCACGTGACGGTTGCTACCGATCGTGGCGAGACGCGGGCACGTCGACTGATTGCCTGCGCCGGCCTTTTTGCAGACCGCGTCGCTAGGTGGTGTGGGATTGAAGACGATTTCAAGATCGTACCTTTTCGGGGCGAGTACTACAGGTTGGGAGATGACAAAAACGGAATCGTCAGCCACCTGATCTATCCGGTTCCGGATCCGGCGCTGCCATTTCTCGGCGTCCACCTGACGCGAATGATAGACGGTAGCGTGACGGTTGGCCCAAATGCCGTGCTCAGCTTGAAGCGGGAGGGCTACAGTCGCTTCGCCTTCAGCGCGGCTGATGGCATCGAAACTCTTGCTTACCCCGGCTTCTGGCGCGTGATGAGACAGAACGCTCGCTCCGGTTCGGAAGAACTGCTGAACTCGATCTTCAAACACCGATATCTGGCGCAGTGCAAAAAGTACTGTCCCGAGTTACGTGCGGGTGACCTTTACGATCATCCTCCTGGCGTCAGAGCGCAGGCCGTCATGAAAGACGGCACCCTTGTACACGATTTTCTCATTCGTCGTACCAAGCGGACGATCCATGTTTGCAACGCGCCGTCCCCGGCAGCCACATCGGCGATTCCAATCGGACGAGAGGTCGCGAGGCAGGCGGAGGGTCTTGCCGGATAAGGGGTGAGGGCCGGCCGGCGAGCGGTCGTTGCCTGGCGACCGGGCCGGCAAACAAGTGGAGATGAGACACCGGCGTCCCCTACGGCCGGGTTCGGCGCTGCGCGCCGGGCGGGCTACGTAGAGGTGCTGAGGCTGCCCATGGCATGAGATCGAGTGCTCCCGCTGCAAGTCGCAGCGCGACGTCGATCTGGTTGCGCTGCGGCACCCGCCGACCACATTCGTCCACGACCTGGCGAGACGCGTTCTGGGGGATGCTCGGAATGCATTCCGGTATGGAATAGCAGTTGTCGCTCGGACCGATACTCTTTTCACTTTTTAACACAAAACTACTCGTCAGCGCGTGCTTGTTTGCAGAAACCTTTGCTGCCGCTTTCCGCCGCTCTGTCCGCGGTCGCGGTTGGGGCTCGAGACTGCCGAGCGATGAGCAGGGGGTACTAACATGCACAGGGCGAATTTCTTTGCGGCATTGGGAGTGTTGATCGCTTCGCCCGCCGTTGCGCAATCCACCGGCGGCGATCCGGAAATTGCACTACTCAAGCAGCAGCTAAAGAACCTCGAGCTGAAAATCGACAGGCTGCAAAAGCAGGGAAACGCGACCGCCGCGACTGCCGCAAGGGCGAGCATCAATGCGAAGACCGCAGAAGTGAAAGCCACGAGCGTCGCGAACGCCAAGGGCCCCGTCGTGCCGTCCGGTGCCGTGGTGACGATGCCGAACAATCGGCCGACCATTTGTTCCTCCGATCTGGAGAACTGCATTGCCATTACGAGCCGAGTGCACTGGGATGTCGGCGGCTACGACTACCGACCGAACTCCGCGGCTACCGCGCCGCAGCGGCTGGACGACGGCGAAAATCTTCGTCGCGCCCGCATCGGTCTCATCGGCAAGTTCCTGGGAGACTGGAACTTCGCGCTGATCTACGACTTCGGCGGCTCATCCGATGGTTTCGGGGGTCTAGCGCCAGGATCGCTTCCGGGCGGTGGAGTATCGGGCATTGAGAACGCCTATCTGAGCTATACCGGTTTCAAGCCGTTCGGCGGCACGCTGGCGCTCGAGGGCGGCATCTTCGACCTGACCTACACGCTCGACGAAGCCACGAGCTCGAACGACATCCTCTTTATGGAGCGTTCCTCTGCCAGCAACGTCGCAACCAACATCGCCGCGAACGACTTTCGTTCTGCCGTTGGCGGGCATTGGTACAACGACGTCTTCTGGGCCGGCGCGTACCTTACAGGACCGACCGCTGGCTCGATCCACTCTGCATCGAGCGTGACACCGAACGGATCGACCGAACAACTCGGCGCCGTCGCCCGCGTCGCAGGCCAAGTTCTGAGCGGCAAGGATTACTCGCTGCATCTAGGAGCCGACGCGGAATGGTTGATCGATCCGCCGCATAATCTGGTGACCGGCGCAAAGACGCTCACGCTCAGTGATCGCCCCGAATTGCGCATCGATCCGACCGTGCTGGCTTCGACCGGTGCGATCGCCAACGTTTCGGGCGCGCAGGTCTACAGTGTCGAAGCGGCCGCGACCTATGGTTCGGCAATCCTGCAAGGTGAGTACTACTGGTTCAACGTTGACAGAGGTGCCGCGACCGGCCTGCTACCAATTGGTGCGCCTAGTCTGCAATTCCAGGGTGGCTATGCGCAGGTCGGCTACGTTCTGACAGGCGAGACTCACGCATACAACGCGGCATCCGCATCCTATGGCGGCATCAAGCCGACCCATCCATTCTCCCTTCATGGGGGCGGTTGGGGGGCGTGGGAAATCGCGGGCCGGGTGAGCACCATCGATCTCAACAGTCAACTCGCGACCGCCACCGGAATCGCCGGCGGCCGGCAGACCGTCTATACTGCGGCGCTCAACTGGCACGTCAACGGCAACGTTCGCTTCATGTTCGATTACCTGCACGGCAATGTCGATAGGCTCGCCTCACCGACCTCGTCGGTGGATGCAGGCGCGAAATTCGACGCCGTCGCGATGCGCACCCAGATCGCGTTCTAGAGCACGGCCGGCAACAGATCGTCACTGAATCCAACGATCCGTCCGGAGGCGAAGCCGGTGATCCTGGCGACGGGTCGAGAAAGAGAACGCGCGCCATAGGATGAGGCCTACGCTCCTTTTTTCATCCTGTCATGGGCAGCCAACTCGGCCATCATTCGTGGGCGATCTATCTCAGCCTTTCTTTCGATAGAACCGAAGCAGTTGCGCGTTGATGGCCACAATGACCGTACTCGCCGACATGAGCGCCGCCCCGACGGCCGGCGTCATCGTGAAGCCGGTACCGAAGGTGATGCCGGCTGCCATGGGGATGGCGACCGCGTTGTAAGCGGTCGCCCAGATCAGGTTTTGCACGATCTTCGCGTAAGTTGCGCGTGACAGGCCGAGGATAGCTGCCACGTCTCGCGGATCATTGCGGACCAACACTACATCGGCGGATTCGACCGCCACATCCGTACCCGCGCCGATCGCAACTCCAAGGTCGGCCTCGACAAGCGCGGGAGCATCGTTGACGCCATCGCCGATCATGGCGATGCGCAAGCCGCGATCACGCAGTTGCTTGATCTTCGCTGCCTTCTGATCGGGCAGTACCTCCGCAATGTATTCTTCGATGCCGAGTTCGGCGGAAACAGCCTTAGCGACTCCTTCCGCGTCTCCGGTCAGCATGATCGGACCTATTCCAAGCTTCTTTAGCTGGCCCACGGCTTCTTTGGATTCCGGCCGCACAACGTCGGCAAGCGCGAACAGTGCGTGGGGTTCGCCGGCGCGAAGCAAAACCACAACGCTCTTGCCCTGCGACTCGAGCTTACGGAGACGCGGATTGTCTATGGTTCGGCCCAGCCTTGTGAGATAGCCCGGGCTGACGACGCGGACCTCTTGACCTTCCACGTCGGCGACAATCCCTTCACCTGCGATATTGCGGACGCTGGCCGGATGAGGAACGGGGATGCCACGTCCCTTTGCAGCGGCCACGATGCCTTGTGCGATCGGATGTTCGGACTGGCTTTCGGCGGATGCGGCGAAGCGCAGCTCCTCTGCCTCGTTTCCGTCCGCCAACACGACGATGTCACTCACGCCGAACCGGCCTTCCGTCAGGGTTCCGGTCTTGTCGAACACGGCCGCCGTCAGATCGCGCGCCCTCTCGAAGGCGGCGCGATCACGGATCAAGAGGCCGTGCCTCGCGCCGAGCGTGGTCGAGACGGCGACGACCAGCGGTACAGCCAGTCCGAGCGCATGCGGACAGGCGATGACCATCACCGTCACCATGCGCTCGACGGCGAATTGGTAGGGTTGCCCGGCGAGCAGCCAAAAGCCCAGTGAACCGAAGCCGGCGATCAGGGCGATGTATGTCAGCCAGCCCGCGGCGCGGTTGGCGACGTCCTGGGTGCGCGAACGGCTCCCCTGAGCCTGCTTGACCATCCCGATGACCTGCGAAAGGTAGGTCGTCTCGCCTGTGGCCTTGACTTCGACGGTCACAGCGCCGGCCCCGTTTATGGCGCCGCCGATCACGACATCTCCGGGCTTCTTCGAGACCGGAAGGGACTCGCCCGTCAGCATTGCCTCGTTGAAAGAGGATTCCCCTTCCGCGATCGCGCCGTCGACAGGAACCTTGGCACCTGGCCGGATAAGCACCCGGTCACCCGGCTGCAAGGCGTTCACCGAAACCTCCTGCGTATTACCTTGCGCATCGAGCTTCAGGGCAGTGTCCGGCAGTAGTCGAACCAGTTCTTCCAGGGCGCGTGATGCTCCCATAACCGAACGCATCTCGAGCCAATGGCCGAGCAGCATTACGTCGATGAGCGTCACCACTTCCCAATAGAAGGACTCGCCTTGAAAGCCGAAAGTCACCGCCGCGGAATAGAAAAAGGCGACCGATATCGCAACCGCGATCAGCGTCATCATGCCCGGTTCGCGGTTCCTGAGTTCAGACAAGAGGCCGGTAAGGAAAGGCCGGCCGCCATAAACATAAGCGACCGCTGAAAGCGCGAAGAGCAAAAAGTCGTCACCTCGAAACCTCAGCTCATCACCGAGTCCCAGACCCTGCTGGATCGTCGGCGACAGGAGAAGGACTGGCGGGGTCAGTGCAAGACAAAACCAAAACCTGCGGCAAAAATCCGCCACCATCGCGGTGTGATCACCATGTCCGGCATGTGCATGCATTGCGCCTGCCATCCCTGTTGCGGAATGTTCTCGCGCTTGGTCTGGTTGTTGATGTCGGTGTTCATGGGCGTGCGCGTGATCCATGGCGTCCTCGTCTTGTTACGGTTCTATCGTCTCGTCGATCGACTACGGCCGAAAATTCCCCCCACGCCTCACATCATTGCGTTTAACTTGACCGTTTGCCGCATCACCCACGGCGGGACCGGTAACACATGTAAATCAGCATCATCATTATGGCCGGTATAAATTCCAGGATTGGAAACAACCTGGCGGCCGCTTGCCAACCCCAATTCGCAACACCAGAAGCAAGTACGGCACTGGCGAATAGATACGTTCCGAGACCGTCCCGACCGAGATATCGACTGATGGCTTCGCGCTGCGGGTTGCGCGATTCGCGAACTGCGTCGGTTTTATGGGTGATGATCATGTGATTGCTCGTCGCTTGGCAAAATGGAGATGATGTTGCGGACGGGTTGCGGTTGCGATGATCGACATGTCTCCGCAACCCTTTCCGCTTGTGGCGACACATTGCGCGCCCGGAATTGAGCAAGCACATCGTGCCCTACGTCACTTCCGTTCGGTGTCAGCGGGATTTAGGGCCGCCTTGATAGTGCCAGGCGGACGTAGCGTCGTTGGTGCTCATTGCAGGCTGCAAGCTCGAGGTTCCGCGGTCGTAGGCGAACGCGGAATTCAAATCGCTTTGCGGGCTCACGGTTTTGCTTTGCGCGCTTTGCCTAGCCTCACTCGGCCAATAGCGCGTGTCCGAGATCGTCGCGCCCGCGCGCGCCGCCGCAGATAGCGCCGTCAGCGGCAACAAAAGCGAAAACGTGACAAGAGTTTTCTTTAACATCGTCCGGCTCCACCATTCGTTCGAAGAGCTCGATTGCGCTTCTAATGGTGAGTTCGGAGCAAAGTCTCCGGCGGTCACAGACTCACGCTGACGTGATGCCTGACACTTGACTACCAACGCAACAATCGCGGTCCCAATACGGTGCCGGCCAGGGTGCACAGGACGATCGTGCCGCCGTACCAAACCGCAATGAACGGCAATGAATCGTCGGTGCAGTGAAGCGCATATGCCATCGCGCTTACCCCACCTGCAGCAAGGCCGGCGAAGGCGCCTGCGCGCGCGAGGTCCGTCGGTGCGGCTTTTCGTACGACCCACATCGAGATGGCGAAGGGGACTATCGCAATGATCGGGATGGAAATCAGGCATTCCAGCCACTGATCGCCCGCCATCATCTTTTCCCAGTGCGAACTGGGCGCCATCGCTAGGCTGATCCCGGCAAGCACCATGATGACCAGAAACGGAATTATGACGAGGAGCGACGGAGCTTTCCGCTCCCCACCGGGACGCGCCAATTTTGTCAAGTAAACCAGCGCGAGACCGACGATCCCGAATGCGAAGGCGAGCTTTATTGCGAGAAAGATGAAGGCATGGGCCGTGGTCAGATCCGAGCGCAAGCCCAACCCGACGAGTGAAAGAGCCAGCGCCACGATCGAACCTGCGGCGAGAGCGACACACAGCGTTCGCGCGATCGACCGGCGATCGACCGGCTCAAGGTTTGTGCTCAGAAGGGTAACCAGCTCATCGGTCTTCATGCTTTGGTTTCCCGGGCAATCATGGCGGCCAAAGTCTTGAGGCCTCGATGAATACTCATTTTGACCCCCGACTCTGAGATTCGGCATCGCGCTGCCGCTTCAGCTATGCTCAATCCGTCCAGCTTCACGGCCTCGATAGAGCATCGCATGTTTTTTGGAAGCCGCTCCATTAGTCTCCCGATGTCGAGGGTGCTCTCGGCGTCTACATTGTCGTCGTGTCCCGCGATGGCATCGGCCTCGTCTATCGGCACATTGGCAAGCGAAGCACGGGTTCGACGCAGGAAATCAATCAACTTGTACCGCGCTATCGCGTGCACCCACGGTGTCAGGGGTTCGGCCGGGTCGTAGGTATGTCGCTTCAGGTGGATGGCCAATATCGCCTCCTGAACTAGATCCTCGGCCTCTGCCGTTCCCCTCCCAATTCTGGCAAGCTTGCCCCGGTAGTATGCCCTCAATCGGCCGCTCAGTCGGCTTAACAACGCGTGGTGCGAGGCCGCGTTGCCTTCGAGACTGGCGAGCATCAAGGATTTGAGGTCAATCTCTTCGGTCGTCATGCCTGCGTATCTCAATTAGTTCGCTGGTATCGCCGGTTTAGTCACAGGGTACGAGCAGTTTATTCCGCCGCTTCAGGACGGTCGGGGACCGGTCCGGCGACCGGATCACGACTGGCCTTATCGGCCAAGGCATGCGCACTCGGTTCGCTCGGCAGCCGAAATCTCTTGACCAGGCTGAAGATGGCCGGAATCACGATCGGCGTAAGCAGGGTCGACGAGATCATGCCGCCGATCATCGGAACGGCGATGCGCTGCATGATCTCCGAGCCGGTATCAGGAGCGGGCGCACCACGTCGACCTATCCGCCCGACGGGCCGAAGCGTTCGGTCCTTATACCGAGCGGCTCGTATCCAAGCTCAACGAGCGTCGCCGCGGTGCTCTCGACGAACCCTGTGGGGCCACACACATAGATTGCCGGCTCTTCGGCAGGCGCGAAGCAATTGGCAGCAAGCACGTTCCTGTCGATCCGTCCTCTATGGCCGGTCCAGTCGGGTGGAATCTCGCGGGTGAGTGCCTGGACAACGTGTAAGGTGGTATCTCGGCGGATCATCTCACCGATTTCCTCGCGATAGATGACATCCTGCAAGCTTTTGGAGGAGTAGATGAGCACAGCGGGGCAGCGGTTCGTCGCCCTGTACCGGTGGCGAAGCATCGACATCAGCGGCGTAATTCCCGATCCACCCGCGATAAGGCACAATGGCCTATTCTCGGTGCCTGTCCAAAGGAAATAGCCGCCGATGGGACCGCGCAGCTCGAGGCGATCGCCGATAAGAAGTGTGTCGAGGAGATAGGGCGATACCTCGCCGTCCTCAACTCGCTCAACGGTCAAATCAAGCAGTTCATCGCCGGGTGGAGAGGCAATCGAGTAGCTGCGCTCGGCGTGGTAACCGTCTTCCGCAGTGAGCCGAATGTCGACGTGCTGGCCGGGAAGGTGTCCAGCCCATCCGATTGCCTTCAGACGAATGGTTTTGACGCGAGGCGTTTCGACGACGATGTCGTGGACCGTCAGGAACTGCCACTCCAGTCGTTGTCTCGACGACGCGGTCGATTCAATCGCCATCGTACCTTTGCTCCTTCCAGGGATCCCCGTAGTTGTGATACCCGCGTGACTCCCAGAAGCCACGCTCGTCCGCCGTCATGAAGCGAAGCCGTCGTATCCACTTGGCGCTCTTCCACAAGTAGAGGTGTGGCACGAGCAGCCGGGCCGGACCGCCGTGCGCCGGCGCAATCGGCAACCCGTCATATCGGGTCACGATCATGCCCTTGCCGCCGACAAGGTCCGCAACGGGAACGTTGGTGGTGTATCCACCATCGCAGTGAGCCATGATGTAGGGTTCAAGGGGTCGTGAGATGCCCGAGCTATCGAAGAGATCGTCGAATGTGACCCCCTGCCAGCTTGTATCGAGCTTGGACCATTTGGTGACGCAGTGAATGTCGGTCTTGATCGTAGTCTGCGGCAGCGACTCTAAGTCTTGCCAATTCCAGGTGCGAACCAAGGATCCGCCCAACTGGAGAGCCAGCTTCCAGTTCTCGATCTTGATCTGTGGCGTAGGTCCTGCCGAAAGAATCGGGAAGTCAACCGTCACATGTTGTCCGGGCGGGACGCGTTCTTTTTGCGTCTCGTTTCGTCTCTTGGGTCTGAAGCCGTGTGAGATGTGATCCTCGTCCATGTAACTCTTCCTTTGATCCGAGTTAGGGCGGCTCCCGCGCGCACTCGCCGTCGAGCGTCCGGCAACTAGACGTGATGCACAGGCGCCCGGATGTCGACAGCCGCCGCGCTCGTTACGCCAAGAATGATAAAGTGATGGCAATAGCCGACGCGCGCGATGCGCCCCCGTCCTGTATCCCAAGCATTCCTGATGAAAGCTCGTCGCCCATCGACGAGACCAGACGTCGGCTAGGAAAGCAGGAGAGGCAACGATGCGTATTGGATTTCGCGCAGTTTCCGTGGTCATCGCAACGAGCGCGTTCGCGGCGACCTTGCTATTCGGGTCGCTAAAAAGCGGCGTCGCCCAATCGGTGAAGCGCTATTTGCCGGAGTACACGGCGGACGGACAGTTGCTTCTGCCGAAGAACTTTCATGAATGGGTTTATGTCGGATCGCCGTTGACGCCGAACGGCTTGAATGGCGGCCAAGCCAACTTTCCTGAATTTCACAACGTCTACATCGAGCCTGGTTCGTACGAGATCTACCAGAAGACCGGCGAGTTCCCCGAGGGGACGATCCTTTTCAAGGAATTGCAGTTGACGTTGCCGGGCGAAAATCCGGACGGATCGCGCACCGAACCATCCGGCAGGGGCTATTTCCCCGGGAAATTTAACGGCGCCGACGCGACCGTGAAGGATTCCAAGCGCTTCGCAGCCACGAACGGCTGGGGGTACTTCAACTTCAATCATCATGAACCGAAGGCGCCGATGGCCAAAGTAAAGGATAAGAGCGAGTGCGCCTACTGCCATATCGCCAGCGCCAAGAAGGACGAGGTCTGGACCCAGTTCTATCCATTGTTGGACAAGTGATCGAACGAGCGTCGACCGGGCGAGGACAAAGGGATGAGAGCAGTGGTTGCCGCGAGCGCATTGATCGTCGTCGGAATCGCCATCGTCGTCACACACGAAGGTTGGCAGGCCGCCGAAGCATTCGATCGCGATCCGATGGCGGAGGCCGTCGTCGACGTGCGCGGAAATCTGCGTGTGCCCGGCGATTATCGCACATCCTATCAGTTCTTGGGAAGCTGGGCGATAGCTGCCGGTAGCGGCGGGGGATCAAAGGAAATCCACGTCGTCTTTGCGTCACCGGAAGCTGCCGACGCGTACCGCAAGGATGGTCACTTCCCCGACGGCACGGTGCTTGTGAAGGAGGTCTACGGCGCAACAACAGGCGAGATGACGACGGGGTCCGTAAGCCGTGCCGACAATCTCAAGGGATGGTTTGTGATGGTGAAAGGTGACGCCAGTCGCTTTCCTGATAACGCCTTGTGGGGGGACGGCTGGGGTTGGTCGTGGTTCGACACGACGAATCCGAGGGAGACGACGTCGACCAACTACAAGTTTAACTGCAAGTCCTGCCATGTACCGGCCCAGGCAACCGACTGGGTCTACGTCGATGGCTATCCAGTCTTGAAGCGGTAGCGCGCCGGGGACGCCCGCATCGAGCCAGATCACCCCCCGAGAACTTAATCGATACTGACGAAGGAGCAACGCGATGGCCAACGAATCGACGATGATGTCAAAGGGACAGCCCGGGCATCTCTATATTCAGACCAACGAGATCGAGAATGCGATCATCCACTATCAGCGTGGCGCGAATGGCATGCTGACAGAACTGGAGCGCGTGCATACGGGTGGCGCGGGCTCCGGCGTGTTCAAGCCGATCAGCGGGCAGGACAGCGCGCCAAACGCGTTCGAGGGTGCGAGCAGCATCGTCATTACATCGGATCGGCGTTTTCTCTTTACGACCAACGGCGGCGACAACTCGGTGTCGAGCTTCGGCATCGGTGACAACGGCAAGCTGAAGCTGATCGACGTCAAGTCGACGGGAAATCCGGTCGAGGGGAGGAGCGGGACGGCCAAGTCGGTTGCCTACAGGTCCTCGAGCAAGACGTTGTATGTGCTCCACTCGTTTGGGCCGGATCATGTTCGTGTCATGTCGGTCAGCGCCGACGGCAAGCTTTCGCTGCGTCCCGAGCGGCACACCATCAACACCCACGACAAAACCAACCGCGTGTCGACCATGGTCGTCGTGTCGCCGAACCAGAAGCATCTCTTCGTCGGTACGACCTTCGACGAGCCGATTGTTACCACCGGCTTGTATCCGGATGGCTCGCCCATTCTCTGGGTTCAGCGAAAGGGTGGCGCATACCACTCGATTGCGTCGAATGCTCCGGATCCCGATGGTCTTGCCATCTTCCCGATCGGCGAAGACGGCTCTCTCGGCACCGGCAGGTTCGTCGACGGGAAGGGTGGCTCTCCCTTCTACATCGCCTTCCTGCACTCCAAGCCCAATACATTCGTCATCGGATATGCCGTCGGCGACGGGATGACCATGGGCACCATCGACGACGACGGTCGAGTCGACATCGGGCCGCTTGTCAAGATCGACACGAGTGCCGGCGTGCCGACCGAGCTATGCTGGGCCTCCGTTTCGTCTGACGACAAGATGGTGTACGCGACGAACTTCGGGTACAGCAATGTCAGCAGCTACCGCATCAACGGTCAGGGTCTGGAGATCGCGAGCGATCCGGCGTGCCCGAAGGTTCCTGGAGACGGGACCGCCAGGGGCCTGAACGGCACCGTGACGAGCGGTCCGGCCGATAGCTGGCTCAGCCCGGACGACGCGTATCTCTACCAGATCTACGGCAACGCCGCGAAGCTGGTGTGCTACGCCACGCAGACCGATGGCTCGCTCAAGGAAGTCAGCCACGTGAAGATTCCGTACAACTGTCCGCAAGGCCTGGCGGGCTTCTGATACGCCGCCGACCGCGGAGGGCGTGACCGACTGTTCAGTGGTCACGCCCCTCTCCGGATGGCTGTGTCGTTGCGCTGGGCGCCAGCTTCCTTCTCGGTATCTGATCTCGCGATGTTCGAAACACCAAACGGCAGCTCAACTTGGACCGATGGCAACGCCAGGTCGGCGCATTCCATACTGCGCGATGCCGACCTGGAGCGGGCAAGTGGAGTCGGTCGTATCGTTTTTGACGGGGGAAAACGAGCGGCACGTGTCGTAAACATCTACGAGAAATTTCCGACGCGTATCATGTTTCCTCAGATTTCGGATGATACCGCGCGAGAAGCCGTTCTCGTCAACGCGGCGGGCGGTGTGACCGGCGGAGACCGATTCGACCTCGACATCAGTGCGATCGGCGATGCGCGCGTCGCGGTGACGACGCAGGCAGCCGAGAAAGTCTATCGGGCGTTGGATGAGCCTGCACGTGTTTCCACCCGACTGAAGATTCGCGACACGGCAAAGTTGGCGTGGCTCCCGCAGGAGACCATCATCTTCGACCGAGCCCGAATCCGCCGACAGATCGAAATAGATCTGCACTCAGGTACAGAGCTTATGGCGCTTGAATGGCTTGTACTCGGCCGCGCCGCCCATGCAGAGGAAATTCGAAGCGGACATATTCGCGATAGCTGGTTCGTACGACGAGACGGCCGGTTGATTTGGGCGGATAGCTTCTTTGTGAGCGACTGCACGTTTCCGCACCTCAGCAGAAAGTCGTTGCTCTCGGACCGCAGGACCATCGGTACCCTGATCTACTTCGGTCTCGACCTGGATCGTAGACTGGAGACGCTTCGCGATGCCGTGCAGTCGCAGCAGTGCGATACTGCGGTGACGATGGTCGGCGGATTGATCGTCGTGCGGCTCGCTTCCAGGGGCTCATCCGACTTGAGAGGCGCCCTGACCAAAATGCTTCACCATTTCGCACGAGAGCTCGGACCAGGACCCTTCAGGGTGCCGAAAATGTGGTCCTGCTGAACCGAATCGAGACAAGCAGAGGTCCCTATGAACCTGACGCCCCGAGAACGAGACAAGCTGATGATCGCGGTCGCCGCGATGGTTGCCAGGGCACGGCTCGAAAGAGGTGTCAAGCTCAACTACCCGGAAAGCATCGCGTTCATCTCCAATTTCGTTATGGAGGGCGCTCGCGATGGAAGGTCGGTGGCTGAGCTTATGTCCGCAAGCGGCACGATTCTTTCCCAAGATCAGGTCATGGACGGCATTCCGGAAATGATCCGCGAGATGCAAGTGGAAGCCACGTTTCCCGATGGAACGAAGCTGGTGCCCATTCACAATCCCATTCGATAGGAGCCTGATGATGCGACCCACTCTAGCATGCACGGTTCTCGCGGCCGCGATTCTGGTTCTCGCCTTTGCTCATCCAAACAACGGCGACACGCATTCGTTCGCGGCCGGTGTTATCCACCCGCTTTCCGGCATCGACCATACCTCTGTCATGGCACTCGTCGGAGTGTGGGGCGCACTCGTCGGTGGACGCGCGATCTGGGCGTGGCCCGCCATCTTCATCGTAGCGATGCTAAGCGGCTTCGCTGCTGCTGCGTGGGGGCCGCAACTCGGCTTTGTCGAGCCTGCGATCGCGACGTCGATCGTCCTGCTCGGATTGTTTGCTGCGCTTCGGATCCGACTGCCCATCGGGCTCGGCGGCGCGGTCGTCGGTCTGTTCGCCGTTTTCCATGGCCACGTGCATGGAACGGAGGCGGCCGGCGCGGATCTAGCCTCGTACGCTGCGGGCTTTACGCTCTCTACGGCATCCCTTCACGTGGCCGGTATCGCCATCGGCCTGAGCATACGGCGTTCCCTCGAAAAGATCGCGGGTGAACGCAAGAGGTTCGGGAGGCGGACGACCAGCTCGGTCTCCCGAGGAGAATTGCCGTGATTCCGGGTGAGATATTCCCCGCTCCGGGCGAGATTGTCCTCAACAAGGATCGTACGGCCGTCGTGCTCGAGGTTTCCAATACCGGCGACCGGCCAATCCAAGTCGGCAGCCATTATCACTTCGCCGAGGCCAATGAGGCGCTGGCGTTCGATCGACAGGCGGCGCGCGGTCATCGTCTGGACATTCCGGCGGGCACCGCCGTTCGGTTCGAGCCAGGACAATCAAGGCAGGTGTCCTTGATCCCCTATGCGGGCGACGGCCTCATTTTTGGATTCCGCGGTGCGGTAATGGGCTCGCTTCGATGAGGCCCGAAAGTCGAGCAAAATTGGTTCCGGTGAGGTAACCGCGCATGCCTAATACCATGAGCCGCGCGGCTTACGCGCAGATGTTCGGTCCCACAGTCGGCGATAAGGTTCGCCTAGCGGATACGGATCTTGTCATTGAGGTCGAGAAGGACTTCACGACGTATGGCGAGGAAGTGAAATTCGGCGGCGGGAAGGTCATTCGCGATGGCATGGGGCAATCCCAGCGAACTCGCTCCGAGGGAGCGGTCGATACCGTCATCACCAACGCGCTGATCCTAGATCATTGGGGGATCGTCAAGGCGGACCTTGCGATCAAGGACGGGCTCATCGCAGCTATCGGCAAGGCCGGAAATCCCGATGTGCAGCCTAACGTGGACATCGTGATTGGTCCGGGAACGGAGATCATCGCTGGCGAGGGCAAGATCATTACGGCCGGTGGGATCGACACCCATGTCCACTTCATCTGCCCTCAACAAATCGAAGAAGCGCTCTTCTCCGGGCTGACCACATTGATAGGCGGGGGCACCGGCCCGGCGGCCGGGACGACAGCGACGACCTGTTCGCCGGGACCCTGGCATATCGAGCGGATGCTAGAGGCCGCCGATGCGTTTCCCATGAACCTCGGGTTCTTTGGCAAGGGAAACGCAACCTTACCTGCTGCGTTGATCGAACAGATTGAAGCAGGAGCCTGTGGCCTGAAGCTGCACGAAGACTGGGGGGCGACCCCAAGCGCGATCGATTGCTGTCTCTCGGTGGCCGACGACATGGATGTCCAGGTTGCTATTCATACCGACTCCCTCAACGAGGGCGGATTTGTGGAAGCCACTATCGCGGCCTTCAAGGGGCGGGCCATCCATACCTTCCATACCGAGGGCGCCGGCGGCGGCCATGCACCCGACATTATCAAGGTGTGCGGCGAGGAGAATGTGCTTCCTGCCTCGACCAACCCGACGCGGCCCTACACCGTCAATACGCTCGATGAGGCGCTCGATATGTTGATGGTCACCCACCATCTCGATCGCCGCATTCCCGAGGACGTCGCCTTCGCCGAAAGCCGGATTCGCAAGGAGACGATCGCGGCGGAAGACATTCTACACGATTTGGGCGCGTTCTCGATCGTGTCGTCCGACAGCCAAGCAATGGGACGCATTGCCGAGGTAATAACCCGGACCTGGCAGACCGCGGACAAGATGAAGAAGCAATTCGGGCGTCTATCGGAAGAGAGCGGTGAACACGACAACTTCAGAGCTCGGCGCTACGTCGCAAAATATACGATCAATCCGGCGATTGCTCAGGGCATATCCAGTTACGTCGGTTCGATCGAGGTCGGAAAGCTGGCGGATATTGTCATCTGGGATCCGATGTTCTTCGGAGTGAAGCCCGATATGGTGCTCAAGAGCGGCACGATCGCTGCGGCGATAATGGGTGACCCCAACGCGTCCATTCCAACCCCGCAGCCGGAGTATTATCGGCCCATGTTCGGAGCGTTCGGTCGGTCACTGATAAAGAGTTCGGTGACCTTCGTCAGCCAGGCCTCACTGGAACGAACGAGGGCGCTCGGGTTGGCAAAGAAGCTCCTTCCGGTTTCGAACACGCGGAAGATCGGCAAGCGTTCGATGGTCTTGAATAACTCGACCCCACGGATGGAAGTCAATCCAGAAACCTACGAGGTGAGGGCCGATGGCCGGCTGCTGACCTGCGAACCCGCAAAGGTTCTTCCTATGGCTCAGCGTTACTTCATCTACTGACATGCCGGAAACTCATTCACATGCCGATGAGGGTAGCGGTCGCTATTCCTGTTCGCCTCGATCACTACTGCGGTTACAAACGTGGTTGTCGCCGACGTTTCCCGTCGGGGCGTACAGCTACTCGCACGGCATTGAGTGGGCGGTCGAGGCCGGAGATGTTGACAGCCGCGACAGCCTGATCGACTGGTTGGATGCGGACCTTCGATACGGCTCGAGTCGTAACGAAGCGATCTTTTTCAGCCAGGCGTATCGCCATACGGTCGACGACAATCCAGCGGCGCTCGTTGAAGTGGCTCAACTCGCAGCCGCATCCCGTGGAACGTCGGAGTTCGCGCTTGAATCGGCGCAGCAAGCTGGTGCCTGCCTAGCGACGCTTAGGAAGACGTGGCCCGATCCCGCGCTCGATTTCTTATCAAGTATGGAGATATCCCTAACCCCGGCCGTAGTCCTCGGAGTGCGATCAGCCACCGAAGAGATCCCAATTGATTTGGCTCTGCCGGCATTCCTGCACAGCTATATCGCCAATCTGGTCAGTGCGGGTGTCAGGTTGATCCCTCTTGGCCAAACCGATGGTCAATTTGCAGTTTCCGAACTCGAACTATCCGTTCTGTCGCTTTCCGCGCAGGCCTCGGATGCATCGCTCGACGAGATCGGATCCGCAGGCTTCAACGTGGAGCTCGCTTCCATCCGGCATGAGACCCAATACACGAGGTTGTTTCGGTCATGACAACGATACACGGTGAGAACCAGCTTCATCGCAATAGCGTCATTTCGACATTTGGCCCTTTTCGCGTCGGAATTGGGGGGCCAGTCGGATCTGGCAAGACGGCACTTGTAGAGGCGCTTTGCAAGCACCTCCGGGACTACTACGAGATCTACGTGATTACGAACGACATCTACACAAAGGAGGACCAGCTCATTCTCACACGCGCGCAAGCACTGCCGGCGGAACGCATCATGGGCGTGGAAACCGGAGGCTGTCCGCACACCGCGATCCGCGAGGACGCCTCGATGAACCTGGCTGCGATCGCGGACATGAACGCAAGATTTCCTCAAGCAGAGCTATGCTTCGTGGAATCGGGCGGGGATAATCTCGCGGCGACCTTTAGTCCGGAGCTGGCCGATCTGACCGTCTATGTGATCGATGTTGCCGCAGGTGAAAAAATTCCACGTAAGGGCGGTCCGGGTATCACCCGGTCGGATCTTCTTGTCATCAACAAGATCGACCTGGCTCCTCTGGTCGGAGCCAATCTTCAGATCATGGAAGCGGATGCGCGAAGGATGCGCAACACGCGCCCCTTCGTCTTTTCGAATTTAAAGAGTGGGCTGGGGCTGGCCGAGATTGCGGCCTTTATTCTTCAGAAGGGCGGATTAGACGCGAAGGCGCTGTAAGCCTCGTCGATGTATCAACCAGCGTCAGGTGAGATTTCGGAGAGTGCGCGGCCCAGTCGTCGGCGCGCGCCCGAGCAGAACATCGGCT
The DNA here is from genome assembly GCF_040548225.1 of Bradyrhizobium sp. S3.12.5. Lineage (NCBI taxonomy): Bacteria > Pseudomonadati > Pseudomonadota > Alphaproteobacteria > Hyphomicrobiales > Nitrobacteraceae > Bradyrhizobium > Bradyrhizobium sp. S3.12.5. The sequence goes on along the minus strand of NZ_JBEPRF010000017.1, from coordinate 7,000 downwards.
AATGCGGCTTCTCGGACTGGCCGGGAGGATGGCTACCGCGGGCATCTCGAGAACTTCAAAATCGACCGGTGCGTCATGAAACCACTTGCTGGTCTTGGCGCCGGATGGATTTGTTGAACCAGCGTCCTTTGTCCGGATGAACGTTGCGCACGGCCAGTGCAAGTCCGCAAGACTTGTCGCGGCTTGCGCCGGAGTGTCAGGCCGCAGGCGCCATTGACGTCGGATCGCAAGAGAGTGCGCGTTCGCCGCAACCTTAAATCGGGATATCTCTACGCGGATTGCGGGGCCGAAATCGCTCGTCCGAGTAAGCTGCTTCTCCTAGGATACGAGCGTCCAGTCCAAGCTTCTCTGTTTCTGCATCCACGCGAATCGGAGTGACGCGGTCAATTCCCCACAGCGCCGCATAACTAAAGGCAAACGCCCAGCACGCACATGCAAAAACGGCGATGCATTGCCAAACAAAGAATTGAGTACCACCTGACAATAAGCCCGTCGCCCCGTTCGGATTCCAGCTCTTCGTGGCAAACACTCCAAGCAAAATAGAGCCCATCGCTCCACCGACACCGTGTACCCCCCACACGTCCAACGCGTCATCCCAACCGGCAATCTTCTTGACCGCAACGGCGTAGTAGCAGACCAGTCCAGCCAAAACGCCGATTAAGGGCGCGACATCGAATGACACGTACGCCGCAGCGGGGGTGATTGCCGCCAGACCCGCAATTGCGCCGGTCAGTAGCCCGACAAAATTGGGGCGTCTAACGTTGGTCCACTCCAGAATGAGCCAGGTGAATCCGGCGAAAGCCGCTGCCAACTGCGTGTTTACGAAGGCTAGGACAGTGGTCCAATCGACGCCAATTTCCGATCCTGCATTGAAGCCAAACCAACCAAACCATAGCAATCCGGCACCCAGCGCCATCAATGGCACATTGTGAGGCGTATCTGCAGTGTCGCATCTGCGTCCTACGAACATGACGGAGGCCAGAGCGCCGAACCCCGCTGTCGTGTGCACAACAATACCGCCGGCGAAATCCAACACCCCCATCTTCGAAAGCAGGCCGTCGGGACTCCAGGCCATGTGGACGAACGGAAAATAAACAAAAATCAGCCACGCGGTCAGAAAGAGCAAGTACGCGCCGAAATTCACACGATTGGCAAATGCTCCGGTTATAAGGGCCGGGGCGATGATTGCGAACATCATCTGATATACGAAGTGTACCGCGAGAGGAACTCCCGCGTTGTTTCCTGCGTAAATCGTCTTCAAGTTGATGCCGTGCAAGAAGGCAAAATATGTCGGGTCACCCACTATTCCGTGCCAGGTCGGTCCAAAGCACATCGAGTAACCAATGGCGAACCAGAGTATCGTTGTCCAACACAGAGACGCGAAGCTCTGAATCATGACCGTCAGCACGTTTTTCTTCGTAACGAGACCGCCGTAGAAGAACGCGAGGCCGGGTGTCATCAGCATCACCAAGGCCGAACACACGAGCATGAATGCCGTGTTTCCGACATTGAGATCGAGCGAGTTGACCATCATGATCCGTGCGCCTTGCAAATAGAACGATAGCGGAGGTTCTGGTTGCAAGTTGCTGTGCATCCCTTCGACCTTCAAGTCAGGTCCTCCACAATCCAGCAAACTTGAGACATTCACCGCAAGCGGAAGGGTCTTTGCGGGCTTCGGACCGCAGGTCGTGCAGTTCTCTCGTCCGGTCCGCTCAGAATTCAATCCACGGATCTCGACAACTTTTACACGATCGCAGCAATGCAGCCAAAGACGACATCACGCACCTGGATTACCGTGGTGATTGACCGGCTTGTCGTCTTCCGTCGCCGGAGCCGTATTGGAAGACAGCGTGCGGATGCCGCCAAATGTTGGGCAGCGTCGGTTTCAGCTTGAGGTGTCCCATGAACTATGACGCGTACTTCTGCAAGCGCTTGGAAGAACTGCGTAGCGAGGGTCGTTACAGGATCTTCGCGGATCTAGAGCGCGTGGTGGGTAAGTTTCCTCGCGCCACACACCATGCCGCCCATGGGAAAAGGGAGGTAACGGTCTGGTGCTCGAACGATTATCTTGGAATGGGGCAGCATCCGACCGTGCTTGCAGCGATGCACGAGGCGCTCGACCGCTGCGGCGCGGGGGCTGGTGGCACGCGCAACATTTCAGGAACCAATCATTACCACGTGCTCCTCGAGCGTGAGCTCGCAGATCTTCACCAGAAGGAGGCGGCGCTTCTGTTTACTTCGGGCTATGTTTCAAATTGGGCTGCGCTTGGCACACTTGCGTCGTGCATGCCGGGTTGTGTGGTACTGTCTGACGAATTGAATCATGCTTCGATGATCGAAGGGATCCGAGGGAGCCGTGCTCCGGTAAGAATCTTCGCACACAATGACCCCGCCGATCTTGCGCGTAAGCTCGCGGAGGTCGACACAGATGCGCCCAAGCTGGTTGCCTTCGAATCGGTCTACTCCATGGACGGGGATATCGCGCCGATCGCCGAGCTGTGCGATGTTGCCGACGCGTATGGCGCCATGACCTATTTGGACGAGGTTCATGCTGTAGGTCTCTACGGACCGCAGGGTGGTGGCGTTGCCGCCCAACAGGGTCTGAGCAATAGGCTGACTGTGATCGAAGGCACGTTGGCCAAGGGCTTTGGAGTTGTTGGCGGCTACATAGCAGGCTCTGCAGCGTTGTGCGACTTCGTGCGAAGTCATTCGTCAGGGTTCATTTTTACTACCGCTCTGCCCCCACACGTCGCGGCGGGAGCTCTCGCCAGTGTACGCTACCTCAAGTCAAGTTCGACTGAACGGGAAACGATGCACAGTCGGGTGGCTCGGCTGAGGACTCGGCTTGACAATATCGGCGTGCCGCATCTGCGCAATCCAAGCCATATTGTCCCCGTAATGGTTGGAAACGCCGACCTTTGTAGGCAGATCAGCGACATTCTTCTCAATGACTATGACATCTACATTCAACCCATAAACTACCCGACGGTCCGACGCGGCACAGAACGACTTCGCATCACCGCGTCGCCATTTCATTCGGAGCTAGACATCGAGCGCCTGACGACTGCGCTCGCTGAGATCTGGTCGAGCTCGTTGGTCAGAGATTCCGTCGGCGGACTGCGTGCATCATTTCGTACCATGGAGGTGGCTCACGTCGCGGACATGGCGGGCGCCGGCTAAACCATGGGTGGTGTATCGAAGCCGATCTCAAAGTGGCTGGGAATCCCGAAACGCTGTCAGAGCAGGCGCGCAAGACAGCAACGGTGCATGACCGTTCCGATCGGGATTGGAGAGCCGTGTTGCTGACCGAGCTGGCCAATCCGACCAGGTTTCTGGCGCTAACCGGGCGCATCCTGCCATGGCTCGCGGGTATGACCGCGATCCTGCTCGCGATCGGCCTCTACCAAGCGGCCATAGCGCCCGACGATTACCAGCAGGGCGCCATCGTCAAGATCATGTTCATTCACGTCCCGAACGCCTGGCTTTCGATGTTCGTCTGGGGTGTCATGAGCGTGGCCGCGCTCGGTACCTTGGTGTGGCGCCATCCGCTGGCGGATGTCGCTGCGAAGGCTGCAGCGCCGGTCGGGGCTGCCTTCACCTTCCTTGCACTGGGTACCGGCTCGCTTTGGGGCCGGCCGATGTGGGGCACGTACTGGGAGTGGGATGCACGGCTGACCTCGGTGCTGATCCTGTTTCTGATGTATCTCGGCCTGATAGCGTTGTGGCGAGCGGTGGAAGACCCCTCGCGGGCGGCACGGGCCGCGGCGATCCTCACCTTGGTGGGCGGGATCAATATCCCGATCATCAAGTTCTCGGTCAATTGGTGGAACACGCTGCACCAGCCGGCCTCCGTGATCCGGATGGGCGGCTCGACACTCGATGAGGCGTTCTTGTGGCCGTTGCTAGTGATGGCGCTCGCGTTCACGCTGCTCTTCATCACTTTGCATCTGGCGGCGATGCGCAACGAAATCCTGCGCCGGCGCGTCCGCAGCCTGCAGATGATGCAAGCCAGCGCGCCGAGGGCATGACTCATGTCGCTCGGTACCTATGCTCTGTTCATCGTAGCGTCTTACGCACTGGTCACGACCGTGGTGGCGCTGCTGATCATCTGGATTGTCGTCGATTATCGCCGACAGCGGGCTCGCCTCAAGGTGATCGAGGCCAGCGGCTTGACGCGGCGCTCTCGCCGCAGCGCGAGAGACGTCCGATAAGCGAGCAGTCGACGGAATCCCCGTCGTTGGGCCGGCGCTGGCCGGCGGAGATACTGCTGATCATCTTTCTCGGGCTTGCCGGGCTGTTCCTGCTGCGGCTCCATGGCGGCGATCCCTCGAGAAGTCCGTCGGCGCCGATCGGCCAGGCGAAGATTGATGGCGTCGCCCTACCGCTGAAGAGCGGCAAGAGCTGCGGGCTCTTGAGCCTTTAGGCTCATCTCCACAGCAGTCGCGCCCCAGAATGCCGCGGGAAGGAATTGTCTGTTTGCCTGGCAGAATCCAAGCATATCCGTCATCCGCGCCAGATCGACGATAGTACGCGTCCCCATCTTGCACATGGTCCGGCCAATGTGAACACGAGCGGTGTGTGTGCAGACTCCCAATTTGCCCGCAATCTCCTTCGGTCCTTGTCCTGATGAGAGCAATACCAACGTCTCTCTTTCGCGCGCCGATAGTGACGCGAGCTTAGCGCGCAACTCGTCGAGCGTCTGTTTTTGCAACCGCTGCGCACAATCGCGCTCGATGCCACGGTTCACTGCATCGAGCAGCTCTTCGTCTTGAATGGGCTTGACAAGATAGTCGATAGCCCCGGCTTTCATGGCTAGAACGGAAGTCCTTACATCGTCATACCCGGTAAGAAAAACCAAGGGCGTCTTGCGGTCAGCCCTTGCTTGTCGGGATTGAAGGTCGAGGCCGCTCATTCCTCGCAATCGTACATCTAGTACGATGCAATGGGGTGAATGAGACCAGCTTCTCGTAAGGAACTCCTCGGCCGAACTGAAAAGCGCGACCGCAAGACCAGCCCCTCCGAGCAACATCTCCAGTTCCGCTCGAAAGGACGCGTCGCTATCGATAACAGCGATGAACGGCAGGTCAGCGGTCATAAGTCGCACCGAGCATCGTGCCACTGCGGCGGACAAGCCTTCTCGTTGCAAGTCGCCGCCAGGCGCGGATGCCTTTGCCTTCCCAACAGAGCTCGCCTGCTCCGCAGTCCGAAGGAGTCGCACTGATGAGCGCGGCCGATGATTCAGCCATCCTTCAGGCTCCTCTCCGATAGTTGCTTGGGCTCTCACCCGTCATCTTGCGGAAGGCGAGACTAAAAGAACTTGCTTGCGAATATCCGACGGCCAGGCCGGCATCAGTGATCGACATGTCACCATCCGCTAGTAATTGCTTGGCGTGCTCAATGCGCCTCTTCACGTGATACTGGTGAGGCGGCGCTCCAAATGACTGCTTAAACGCTCGACAAAAATGGTGTCGGCTCAACTTGACCAACTCAGCGAGAGTCGTCAGGCATATTTGGTCGGCGAGATGATCTTCAATGTAGGAGATCACGGCGCGCTTTTGCCAGCTTGCAAGGCCTCCCTTGCAGACAATGGTTGACCGGCACCCACTCACGTCTGCACGAGCTAACTCGTGCAGAAGTACCTTCGAGAGAGCATTGATGTATGACAGCGGCTTGTCTGCACCGCTCTCAAGCGCCTGCGATAGCTTTGCCGCCGTTCCCCAGACCAGCGGGTCCTCGAAGTGTACGTTGGCGGTTGGGGGACTTTCTGTCTCCTCGCGCTGATCTGCAGCCAAGTAGAGGAACGTAGCCCTGGTCGTCGAACGAGCCTCATACACTTCGCGAAAGTGACTGCCGGCGGGCACAAACGTGAGCCGGCTAGTCACACTTCGCAGCTTCGAAGCTGGACATCCCGAAACCGTCGCCTGCCCATCTCCGCGACACCCCTCGTGATAGAGAACGAGAAAGTGCAGCGGACCCGCGAACGAGATCGCAGCTCGAGTGCGAGCCGGCACAGATATAGTCTCCGTAAAGCAGGTAGGAACGCCGGAGATCGATCTCCTGACAGTGTCTACCGGGGAGATACTCGCAAGTTCAGCGCCATTCCTCGAATCAAGGGTTGCAACGGTGCATTTTCCGTTATTGGCCAAGAGGTCTTGGTCCGCTACGGCGAGATCCGGCTCCGACCATCGCGCGACTTCGTCGCGTCGACCCGCTCCGAACGTTTCCACCATGATCACTCCCGTTTCCAATCTCGTGAGAGCGCGCCGGGCTCACTCGATTGCCGGCGTAGCGGCGATGTGCCGCTCAAGCTCTTCTGCATCGTGGTTCTAACGTGGCCGGGGATCGATCAGGTGTTAATTTGAAAAATGCTGAGTTAAACGATGTTGGACCCGCGTAAAGGACCCTCGTAGGGAGATAGAGAACGCATGCGTACGCAACAGGTGCGAAGCGTCTTCGAGTAGGCCAAACGATCTTCTGCCGCCGCACACACGTATATCAACTTTGTCATCAGAGATCGGCTTCGTATAGTCGGCCTAGACTCACGTAAGCATCCGCGAGATCTCGGCCGCGAGTGCTGAAGATCGCAGCCGGGGTCTCAAAGCTGCCACCTTACTGACCAGGGTCGTCCTACGCGCTGATCTACGAAATGAAACGCAGGTTGCACTATCGGATGCCACCAAGGCCGCCGGCATGTCGGAGGTTGCTGACGTAAAAGGTGAGTTGCTTGCCCGCAAAAGGGTGGTCACCCAAACCAGTATCGTCTGGGCGGACAGGCCTGTCGTCGGAGGAAACGCGCCTCCGGGCAGCGGGGCCGCGAAATCCGCTCCTGGGGGCCCCCGGAGCTAATCTGGCCGCCTGGGAGCGAGGCCGGGGTCGTTCGCTTTCGACCGTCCAGGGACCATCCACCCTCAGAGGGTGTGAATCTTTTGACTGCTTGCAAGCAAGTATAGCGGATCGCCGGTACATATGATTCTCTTCGCGATGGATTGGCGGGAGGCGG
>NZ_JBEPRF010000016.1:0-190386 GCF_040548225.1 Bradyrhizobium sp. S3.12.5 | reverse complement strand
TGCCCGCCGGCCTCCCGTCCCGGCGGGTAGCTTGAATCACCAAAACGCTGATTTGTGAATCCCCAACGATTCAGTCAGATGGGCTAACGCTCTAGCGCCTTCGCCCCCGCATCAAGGCAAGCCCTGTGATCGCCCGCCTTGTGCGCAATTGCGCACTGGAGCGGGCGATCGTGTTTTTGAAGACAGCGCTACTTGGTCGCAAGCTTCACGCCGAGCCGTCCCGCCAGCTCCTGCACGAATTGCCAGGCGACACGGCCCGAGCGCGAGCCGCGCGTCGTCGACCATTCCAGCGCCTCGCGCTCCAGCGCCTCATCGTCGACCTTGACGCCGAAATGGCCGCAATAGCCGCGCACCATGGCGAGATATTCGTCCTGGCTGCAGCGGTGGAAGCCAAGCCACAGGCCGAAGCGGTCCGACAGCGAGACCTTTTCCTCGACCGCTTCGCCGGGATTGATCGCGGTCGAGCGCTCGTTCTCGATCATCTCTCGCGCGAGCAGATGGCGGCGGTTGGAGGTGGCGTAGAGGATGACGTTCTCGGGCCGGCCCTCGATGCCGCCTTCGAGCACAGCCTTGAGCGACTTGTAGGATGCATCATTGCCGTCGAAGGAAAGGTCGTCGCAGAACACGATGAAGCGGAAGGACGAGGCGCGCAGTTGCTCCATCAGCGCCGGCAGGCTCTCGATGTCCTCGCGGTGGATCTCGATCAGCTTCAGCTTGTCGGCGGGTTTGCGGTCGGCGTTGATGCTGGCGTGAGCCGCCTTCACCAGCGAGGACTTGCCCATTCCGCGCGCGCCCCACAGCAGGGCGTTGTTGGCGGGCAGGCCGTTGGCGAACCGCTCGGTGTTCTCCATCAGAATGTCGCGCACCCGGTCGACGCCCCTAAGCAGGAATAGCTCGACGCGGCTGACCCGCGGCACCGCAGCAAGACGGCCGTCGGGGTGCCAGACATAGGCGTCCGCCTGTTTGAACGACTCGCGCGCGACAACCGGGTTGCCCTGGGCGGCGAGGTGCGCCGCAATGGTCTCCAGTGCGCGGACGATGCGCTCCTGGGAAGGGTCCTGGGAGGCCTTGAGGGCCGCCCTTGAGACCGCCTTGGGGCGTTTTGCCGCGACCCGGGCGGGCTTGGTGGCAGGGGTACGGGGGCCTTTGCCGGCCGGGCTTTTGCTTGGTTTTTTGGGCATGTCCGAAGTTCCTGAGAATGCAGCCTTATCGGGCATGACGGCCGGCCGCAAGGTGGCCAAATCGACGGTCTGGCAGCGTTGCAATTGGGGCAATGGCCGCTATAGTCCGCGCGAATTTGACCGGACCGGTCGCCGCAAGGGCCTGACCGGCTTCCCCTGTTTCCACAAGGATCGTCCGAATGTTCATTACCCCTGCGTATGCCCAGGCCGCGGGCGCCGGTGACACCAACAGCATGTTGATGTCGCTGCTGCCGTTCGCCCTGATCTTCGTGATCATGTACTTCCTGATTCTGCGCCCGCAGCAGAAGAAGGTGAAGGACCACGCCGAGCTCGTGAAGAACATCCGCCGCGGCGACACCGTCGTGACCTCGGGCGGCCTGGTCGGCAAGGTCACCAAGGTGGTCGATGACGACCAGATCGAGTTCGAGATTTCCGACGGCGTGCGCGTGCGCCAGATGCGATCGATGATCTCGGGCGTGCGCGCCAAGGGCGAGCCGGCCAAGGACAGCGCGAAGGAAAGCGCCAAGGACGACGCCGCGGCGAAGTAAGCGCTTCCGCGAGTCTCTCAAATCTCCTGATCTGACAGGTCCAGTCGATGTTGTATTTCACGCGGTGGAGGGCGCTCGGGATTATCCTGACAGCGCTGATCGTGTGCCTCTGCGCGGTCCCGAACTTCTTCCCCGAAGCGCAGGTCAAGACCTGGCCCGCCTGGGCCCAGCGCCGGCTCGTGCTCGGCCTCGACCTTCAGGGCGGCTCCTATCTGCTGCTCGAGGTCGATGGCAATTACGTCAAGAAGGAAAAGCTCGACCAGGTCCGCGACGACGTCCGCCGCGCGCTGCGCGAGGCGAAGATCGGCTATACCGGCCTCGTGACCCGCGGCGACACGGTCGAGGTCCGGGTCAAGGATACCGATCTCCAGGCCGCGCTGACCAAGCTGCGTGACCTCTCGCAACCGATCGGCGGACTGCTCGGGTCGAGCACCCAGCGCGACCTCGACATATCCGATGCCGGCGGCGGGTTGATCCGTCTGGCGCTGTCGCAGCCTGCCATGGTCGAGCGCATGCGCAAGACCATCGAGCAGTCGATCCAGATCGTCGAACGCCGCGTCAACGAGCTCGGCACCGTCGAGCCGGTGATCCAGCGTCAGGGCAACGACCGCATTCTGGTGCAGGTCCCGGGCCTTCAGGACCCGACGCATCTGAAAGAGCTGCTCGGCAAGACCGCCAAGATGGAATTCCGCATGGTCGACACCTCGGTGCCGCCGGACCAGGCGCAGCGCGGTGGAGTGCCGCCGGATTCTGAGCTGCTGATGAGCCAGAACTCGCCGAAGGTGCCTTACGTCGTCAAGAAGCAGGTGCTGGTCTCGGGCGCCGAGCTCACCGATGCGCAGCCCGGATTTGACCAGCGCACCAATGAGCCGATCGTCTCCTTCCGCTTCAACTCCACTGGCGCCCGCAAATTCGCGCAGGCCACGCAGGAGAACGTGGGGCTGCCGTTCGCGATCGTGCTCGACAACGAGGTGATCTCGGCGCCTGTGATCCGCGAGCCCATCACGGGCGGACAGGGGCAGATCTCGGGCAGCTTCACGGTCCAGGCTGCCAACGATCTTGCGATCCTGATGCGCGCCGGCGCGCTGCCGGCGCCGCTCACGGTGGTCGAGGAGCGCACCGTCGGTCCGGGCCTCGGCCAGGACTCGATCGAGAAGGGCGAGCTGGCGGCCTATGTCGGCTCGATCATGGTCATCGTGTTCATGCTGCTGACCTACCGGCTGTTCGGCGTGTTCGCCAACATCGCGGTGGCCATCAACGTCGCCATGATCTTCGGCCTCTTGTCGCTGCTCAACGCCACGCTGACGCTGCCCGGCATCGCCGGCATCGTGCTCACCGTCGGCATCGCGGTCGATAGCAACGTGCTGATCTACGAGCGCATCCGTGAGGAGCTGCGCAGCGGCCGCAACGCGATCTCGGCGATCGACGCCGGTTTCAAGCGGGCGCTCGCGACCATCCTCGATTCCAACATCACCACCTTCATTGCCGCCGCGGTGCTATTCTATATCGGTACCGGCCCGGTGCGCGGCTTCGCCGTGACGCTCGGCATCGGCATCATCACCACGGTGTTCACCGCCTTCACGCTGACCCGGCTGATCGTCGCCGGGTGGGTGCGGTGGAAGCGGCCGCAGAGCGTGCCGATCTAGGAGCCTGACCGTGACTCACATTGTTCTCATCGGGCTCGGCATCCTCATTGCTGTCCTCACCGTGGTCTCGGTGTTCGGCCTGCTGCCGTCGCTGCGCATCGTCCCTGACGATACGCATTTCGACTTCACGCGCTTCCGTCGCATCAGCTTCCCGATCTCGGCGGCGCTGTCGATTGTCGCCATCACGCTGTTCTTCACCCATGGCCTGAATTTCGGCATCGACTTCCGCGGCGGCACGCTGCTGGAGGTGCGGGCCAAGTCGGGCACCGCCGACATCGCGGCGATGCGCACGACACTGGATGGCTTGCGCCTGGGCGAAGTCCAGATCCAGCAAATCGGCGGTCCCGCGGACGTCCTGATCCGTGTCGCGGAGCAGCCGGGCGGCGACGCCGCGCAGCAGGAAGCCGTGCAGAAAGTCCGCACGGCGCTAGGCGATTTCTTTGAATATCGCCGCGTCGAAGTGGTCGGCCCGCGCGTCTCCGGCGAGTTGCTGGCCTTCGGCATGCTGGGCCTGATGCTCGCAATCGTGTCGATCCTGATCTACCTCTGGTTCCGGTTCGAATGGCAGTTCGCGCTCGGCGCCATGATCGCCAACGTGCACGACATCGTGCTGACCATCGGCTTCATGTCGATCAGCCAGGTCGACTTCGATCTCACCAGCATCGCGGCGCTTCTGACCATTCTCGGTTATTCGCTCAACGACACCGTCGTCATCTATGACCGCATCCGCGAAATGCTGCGGCGCTACAAGAAGATGCCGATGCCGCAGCTGCTCAACGAGTCCATCAACTCGACGCTGTCGCGCTCGATCATCACCCACTTCACGGTGACGCTGGCATTGCTGGCGCTGCTGCTGTTCGGCGGTCATGCCATCCACAGCTTCACGGCCGTCATGATGTTCGGCGTGGTGCTGGTGGGCACCTACACCTCGATCTTTATCGCAGCCCCGATCCTGATCTATCTCGGCGTCGGCGAGCATCGCGAAGACGCAGTCGAAGTGACTACGCCGGCGAAGAAAAGCAAGGCGTGATCCGAACCGCAGGCCCTCGCATGAGTTTGCGAGGGCAGTCAGCCCATTCGGACGAAGCTCATGGCCGGCGATCCCAACGCTCCCCATTTCCCACGCTCGGCGCCGATCGAGGCCTATGGCAAGGGCGGTTTTGCCTTTGCCGGCATGTCGCATCGGGGTTCGCTGCTGTGCCTGCCTGACGCGATCTGGGCCTGGGACGTGACCGATCCCGCCAGGATCGACCGTTATTCGCTGGATCGGGTTTTTGCGGCCGCCAACAGCATCGACACGCTTCTGGTCGGGACCGGAACCGGCGTCTGGCTGCCGCCGCCGGAGCTGCGCCAGGCGCTGAAGGCGGTGAGGGTGGTGCTGGACACCATGCAAACCGGGCCGGCCGTGCGCACCTATAACATCATGATCGGCGAACGGCGCCGCGTCGCGGCTGCGCTGATTGCCGTACCATGAGCCGCGCTACGACGCCGCCGGACGCCGTGACATTCTGCGCCGACCTCGTGCGCAGCCACGACTTTCCAAGCTATGCCGCGACCCTGTTTGCGCCCGCCGCCGAACGTCGGGCGCTGCTGGCGCTCTACGCCTTCAATGTCGAGATCGTCCGCGTCCGCGATCAGGTGAGCCAGCCCTTGCCCGGCGAAATCCGCTTTCAATGGTGGACCGATCTGTTCTCGGGCCTCGTTCACGGCAGCGCCGAGGGCAATCCGGTGGCGGCCGAGCTGTTGCGCGCGATCCGCGATTTTGACCTGCCGGTCGAGCCATTGTCGCTGCTCGTCAACGAGCATCAGTTCGATCTCTACAACGATCCGATGCCGACCATGACAGCGCTTGAAGGCTATCTGGCGGCGACGTCTTCGGCCTTGTTCGCGCTCGCGGCGCGGATCTTGGGCGAAGCTTCGGATGCGAGCGAGCACCTCGCGCGGCACGCCGGGTTGGCGCAGGGCATCGCGCAGGTGATCGCGAACCTGCCGCGGGACTCGGCCCATCGGCAATTGTTCCTGCCGCAGCAATTCCTGACCGGCCATGGCTGTGGCATCGAGGACGTGTTCGCCGGCAAGCAGACGCCGCATCTGAATGCCGTGCTGGATCAGCTCATGGACGAAGCCCGGCAGCATCTGGCGACGGCCTCATCCCTGCTGGCGCAGGTGCCGCCGTCGGCGCGGGCGGCATTCCTGCCGCTAAGCCAGGCGCGGGCCGATCTCGATCGCCTGTCTCGGCCGGGGCGCAATCCTTTCGCGCCGCAGCCGGTGTCGCGGTTGCGCACGTTGTGGACGCTGTGGCGGGCTTCACGATCCCGGGAATTTACCAAATAGCGGTTGGCTTATCGCCCGAGACGGCCGAATGCTCTATGCTGTCCCATGGCTGAATTGTCCCAAACTGCAGTCCCCGATCTGAGCGGCATTCCGGTCGCACCTGGCGACATTCGAGCCGCCGCTGAGACCATCCGCGGTGCCGTCGTCGAGACGCCCTGCAGCTACAGCCGGACGCTGAGCAACATTTACGGCTGCGAGCTCTGGCTCAAATTCGAGAACCTCCAGTTCACATCGTCGTTCAAGGAGCGTGGCGCACTGAACCGGCTCACGGCGCTGACGCCGGAGGAGCGGGCGCGCGGCGTCGTCGCCATGTCGGCGGGCAACCACGCGCAGGGTGTCGCCTATCATGCCAAGCGGCTCGGCATTCCCGCCACGATCGTCATGCCGGTGGGCACGCCGATGGTGAAGGTCGAGAACACCAGGCATCATGGTGCCGAGGTGGTCGTCACCGGCGCGACGCTGGAGGAGGCGGCTGCGTTTGCGCGAAGTCACGGTGAAGCCCGCGGCATGATCTTCGTCCACCCCTACGACGATCCGCTGGTCATTGCGGGGCAGGGCACGGTCGGGCTGGAGATGCTCCAGGCGGTGCCGGAGCTTGATACGCTGGTCGTCCCGATCGGCGGCGGTGGCCTGATCAGCGGCATCGCCATTGCGGCGAAATCGATCAAGCCGTCGCTGCGGATTCTCGGCGTCGAGGCATGGCTCTATCCCTCGATGTACAATGCCGTCCATGGCGGCAATCTGCCGGCCCGCGGCGATACGCTCGCCGAAGGCATCGCGGTCAAATCGCCGGGCAAGATCACGACTGAAATCGTCCGCAGACTGGTCGACGACATCGCGCTCGTCAACGAAGCCGAACTCGAGCGTGCAGTCGCAACCCTGATCTCGATCGAGAAGACGGTCGTCGAGGGCGCCGGCGCCGCGGGCCTTGCGGCGATCATGTCCGATCCCACGCGCTTCGCCGGCGAGAAAGTTGGTCTGGTCCTGAGCGGCGGCAACATCGACACAAGGCTGATCGCCTCGGTGCTGACGCGCGAACTCGCGCGTGAGGGGCGGCTGACCCAGCTCTCGCTCGATATTCCTGACAGGCCGGGCCAGCTGGCCGCGGTCGCCGCGCTGCTGGCGGAGGCCGGCGCCAACATCATCGAAGTCTCGCACCAGCGAACCTTCTCGGACCTGCCGGCCAAGGCCACGCTGCTGCAACTCGTCATCGAGACCCGCGACAGCGCGCATCTCGACGAGGTCATGGCCAAGCTCGGCGCATCCGGACTGAGCGCGCGCTGCACCTGAGCCCCTCTATCGCGGCGCCAGACCCATGAGGTGGGCGATCAGCCGATCGATCTCGGCTTCCGTATTGTAGTAGTGCGGAGACGCGCGCACGACCACCGGCAGCGCGCGGACTTCGGCGTCGATGCGAGTGCTCGACGGATGCGAGGCGCCGATGGTGATGCCGGCCGCGGCGGCGCTGCGGACGATCGCGTCCGCCTCATGCCCCTCCATCGTGAAGCTGACGATCGCGCCCGGCGCACCGCCGAGGTCGCGAACGGTGATGCCGCTGATTGCGCCGAGGCCATTGCGGAGACGGCCCGCCAGCAGGCGGCAGCGCTGCTCGATCGGGCCGAGGCCGATCGCCAAGGCGTAATCGACGGCGGCGCCGAGGCCGAGCCGGGCCGTGTAATTGTTCTCCCAGGTCTCGAACCGGCGGGCATCGTCGCGGAGCTGATAGCGCTCCCGCGAGACCCAGGGCGCCGCAAAGTGGTCGATCATCGGCGGTTCAAGCTGTTGCAGTACCGGCTTGCGGACGTAAAGGAAGCCGGTACCGCGCGGCCCGCGCAGGAATTTGCGCCCCGTGGCCGACAGCATGTCGCAACCGATCGCTTCGACGTCGACCTGCATCTGGCCGACCGCCTGGCAGGCATCGAGCAGATAAGGAATGCCGCGTGCGCGCGCGATTCTGCCGATGGCTGCGGCGGGATTGACCAGCCCGCCATTGGTCGGAACCCAGGTGATGGCGATCAGCTTCACGCGGTCGTCGATCATGCGTTCGAGCGCCTCGATGTCGAGCTCGCCGGTCGCGTCGCTCGGCACGACATCGATGACCGCGCCTGTGCGCTTGGCGACCTGCAGGAATGCGACATAATTGGCGGCGTATTCCGCCTCGGCGGTCAGGATCCGGTCGCCGGCGCGAAACGGCAAGGCATAGAACGCCATCTGCCAGGCGACTGTCGCGTTCTCCATGAACGCGATCTCGTCCGGAGAGGCATTCAGCAGTCGCGCCACCGAGCCGTAGACCGCATCAAGTCGCTCGGACTCGCGGTCCGCGGCGGCATAGCCTCCGATCTCGCTCTCGAGATCGATATGCTGCTTCATCGCTGTGACAACGGCCGTCGGCATCAGCGCCGCGCCGGCATTGTGGAGATAGGCGAGCCGGGAGGCGGCCGGTGTATCGGCGCGGATTTGGTCGATGTCGATCAAGTGTGCCTCCGCGTCTTGCGATCTCTGCGCTTGAAATAGACGCGCCTGAGAACGCGAGCAAGATGGCGGGTCGCGAAGCTAGGCTTCGCCTCAGATGCAGAGGCCCAGCAGCTTGATATGGCAGTTGCCGGATTTGGGCTTGCTGGCGGACGTAACCTCGCGTTTCACGGCCACCAGCGGCTCGCGGTCCTTTCTGCCTTTGCCCGGCTTCGGCTCGTAGTCGCCGGCGATCACCATGGCCCAATAGGTGCGCTTGCCGCTGGCGTTCTTCGCGCTGGCGATCCCGACACGGGAGGCGTTGTGCAGCAGCAGGTTCTTGCGGTGCCCGGAGGAATCGATCCACTGTCCGAGCGTCTTCTCGAAATTGTCGTAGCCATAGGCAATATTCTCGGCGGCGCGGCCCGCTCTCGATGGCGCGACGCGCTTGTTGAACGGGCCGAGGGCGTCGTGGCTGAGATCATCCTTCTCCGCCATCGCACGGGCTTGGTCTATAGCAATGCGGTCGAGGGTTGTGTCGCGTACGACGCGGCCCTCACCGTGCTTCAGCCGGAAGCTGGAGATCTGTTCGGCAGGGGACTCCGCGGCCATCACGGGTGCGGCCGCCAGCAGCACGAGACCTGCGATCAGCAGGGCCGCGCAGCGCCTCATGGTCCCCCAGCGATTCATCGTTCCCCAAGTCAGCGTGATCCCCGGCTTCTCCACCGGCATTGTGGACGCTTCAAGGCGCGCTGCACCTCGTCGTCTAACTGGTGGGCAGGTCCGCCTCGAAATTGAAGCGATCCCGCAGGTTCTTGCGCTGCTCCAGGATGTCCTTGAGGAAGGCGCGATCCTGATCGTTCTTCATCATCGGCTCGATCAGGTCGAGCTGGTTCATGGCGACCAGTTGCAGGATCTCGGTGCGCGGCTTGCCGCTGGTGTCACGCGGAAGCGCGTGCACGACCTGGATGTGTTCCGGCGGCTTTGGTCCCTTGGCGGTAGTGAGTTCGCTGCGGAGCTGTCCTTCAAGCGCAGCCTGATCCGCCTCCACGAACGCATAGAGCCCCACGCCCGAGCGGCGGTCGGCAAAGGCGACGATGGCGGCGTCACGGACAGCGGGGTTTTGGCGGATCAACTCGGCCAGCACCGGTGCGTCGTTGACGAGGCGACGGCCGCCGCCCTCGCGGTCGGTGAAGTTGAACAGGCCGCGGGTGATCGCGCGGTAGACCTTCTTTCCGGTGGCAAGCCACAGGCTCGCGGCGAACGATTTCTTCGCGAGAATCTTTCGCTCGCGCGGCGTCAGCGCCTCGGGCGCGTAGGAGCGCTTGTGCTTGAGCAGATGCCGGAGGTCTTCGTAGGCGAGGATGCGATAGAGCCGGCCGCGCCGGTTGAAGCAGGCCGCAAGCTGGAAGTCGGTCACATAGGCGCGGCCGTCGCGGCCGACCAGCCAGTTCTGTTCCTTGGCGAGGTCGTTGTGGCAGATCCCGGCGCGGCGCAGCCTTCGCAGCGCTACCTTGGCCGAGCGGAAATAGGCGAGATCGCCATGGGGTTTTGCCAGATGCAGCGCGACGCCGTCGACGAAGCCGCGCGCAAGAGCGCGGCGGCCGGCCCAGAGCAATTCAGGGCCAACATTGAGGCCTTTGGCGAGCGCCAGCGCGTGCTTCTCGCGCGCGAAAAGATGACGCGCCAGCAGGAACGACCACCACGGCACCTCGTCGAGCCGGCGCAGCACGGCGTCAACTTCGCCGCTGTCGCCACGGAAGCGGCCGCGCTCGACGGTCGAGAACACGTCGCGCTTGAGCAGCACGCCCTCGGTCCAGCGCGCCGAGAGCACCGCGGCGTCATCTTTGGGAAGATTCATTGAAAACTCACGCCGCGACGGCAATGCGCAAATGATCGGCGATCCAGCGATCGAGATCGGCAAGCGCCAGAGCGCTCATCGCCTGCTTCTTGGCCACCGTCTTCTCGTTGCCGCGCAGCCGGGTGCCGTCGGGCTTCTTCGTCGGCGCGGTCGCGAGCGGCGGGAACAGGCCGAAATTGATGTTCATCGGCTGGAACGAGCGGGTGCCCGGCTCGATGGTCTCGATATGGCCGCCGGTGATGTGGCCGAGCAGGGATCCGAGTGCCGTCGTGCCCGGCGGGCTCGCCAGTGTTTCGCCGCGCACGTCGGCTGCCGCATAGAGGCCGGCGATCAGGCCGACGCTGGCGGATTCCACATAGCCTTCGCAGCCCGTCATCTGGCCGGCAAAACGCAACCGCGGCTGCACGCGCAGGCGCAACTGGCTGTCGAGCAGCTTTGGCGAGTTGAGAAAGGTGTTGCGATGCAAGCCGCCGAGGCGGGCGAACTCGGCCTTCTCCAGCCCGGGAATGGTGCGGAAGATGCGCTGCTGCTCGCCGTATTTCAGTTTCGTCTGGAAGCCGACGATGTTGTAGAGCGTGCCGAGCTTGTTGTCCTGGCGCAGCTGCACGATCGCGTAGGCCTTGGTCATGGGATCGTGCGGGTTGGTGAGGCCGACCGGCTTCATCGGGCCGTGGCGTAGCGTCTCGGGGCCGCGCTCCGCCATCACCTCGATCGGCAGGCAGCCGTCGAAATAGGGCGTGTTGGTCTCCCACTCCTTGAACTCGGTCTTCTCGCCTGCGAACAGCGCGGCAACGAAGCCGTCATACTGCTCCTTGGTCATGGGGCAGTTGATGTAGTCGGCGCCGTTGCCGCCGGGGCCGACCTTGTCGTAGCGCGACTGGAACCAGGCCACCGACATGTCGATGGATTCGCGGTGCACGATCGGCGCGATCGCGTCGAAGAAGGCGAGCGCGTTCTCGTCGGTCAGCTCGCGGATGGCATCGGCCAGCGGCGCGGAGGTAAGGGGACCGGTCGCGACGATGACGTTCCTCCAATCGGCCGGCGGCAGACCTTTGATTTCGCCGCGGGCGATCTCGATAAGCGGATGGTCGTTGAGTGCCGTGGTGACGGTCGCAGAGAAGCCGTCACGATCTACCGCCAGCGCGCCTCCGGCGGGCACCTGGTTGGCGTCGGCCGCGCGCATGATCAGCGAGTCGAGCCGGCGCATCTCGGCATGGAGCAGGCCGACTGCGTTGTTGGCGGCATCGTCCGAGCGGAATGAATTGGAGCAGACGAGCTCGGCGAGCCCGTCAGTGCGGTGCGCCTCGGTCATGCGATCGGGCCGCATCTCGTGCAGCACCACGGGCACGCCTGATTTCGCCACCTGCCAGGCGGCTTCGGAACCGGCAAGGCCAGCGCCGATGACGTGCACAATATTGGATAGGGGTCCTGTCATGGGGCGGACAGGTAGCGCTTTTCGGCGGTCAGTGGAATCGCCGAGATCGAGTTTTCTGCCACTGGATGCGACAACGCCCGCACGAGGCGGGCGCTATCGGTTGGTCCGGTGAAGGGCTGAACGATATCAGCCCTGATACTGACCGGCGGCAACGCGCGGGATGTCCGAGCGATCGAGACCGATGTCGGCCAGTTCGCGATCGCTGAGCTGGGACAGCTCGGCAACATTGCGCTGATAGTCCCGGAAAGCTTGGATCATGCGGATGAGCGAGAGCAGCATTGGTAGTCTCCTGTAGTTCGATTCAGCCCTTGCCCGGGCGTCGTCGTTGAAATGAATATAGGTGAGAGTGGTGCACTGCGAAAGTTCCGATGTTGCGATGCAGCTAAGCGAAGAACGCATGGCATCGGTAAGAGACGCTTAACCTGTCGGCAGTCCCGCCCGCCAGCTAGGCGAAAATCCTCACATGATACAACAAACGTCCGTGAATTCACGGGTTTATAGCAATTTGTGCGGTTCCGGCAGTGATGGAAATAAGTTGCATTTCCGCGACCATCAAGGGCGATACGCCAGCTTGTAGACCCAAGTCTCCCATGCGCGATTCGCATGAATCGGGAATCTATAGAAATGAACCTATAATCAAAATATCGTTGAAGCCCTGGTGATTTGAGAAAGGGGTCGCCGCAACGATTCTCTAGTCTTCTGGGGCGGGACCCGCGTCGCCGTCTCGCCGATCGGCTGAGTGACCGCGCCTCCCTCGTTGATGCGGTGCACACACGCCGCGCGTGCAGATCCGGATTACAAAGTTGTAATGAAAATCAGAAATTTCGCATGCAGCTCTGCGCGGCGCGCAACATCACGCAATTCTCGCGGGGAATTTATTGCGGCAAGTTGCCGCGTCGGCAGCAAAGTCATGTTGCAGATTCCGGCAATGTCGCTGGGTCTGTCCCAAGAACAAGAGAAGGAAAGTAACATCATGACGAAGTTACTCGGGGTTATCGCAATTGCCGCCGTGGCATTCGCCGTCGCGCCGGCCCAGGCCGCCAAGCACAGCATGGGCGGCTGCAGCGGGGCCAATCTGGAAAAGACGGAGACCGCGATCGAGGCCATGCCCGACGGCGACGGTAAGTTCGTCGCCGAGAAGGAGATCACGGCTGCGCAGGACTCCATGCTCAATGGAAAAATGGGTGCGTGCGGCATGCACCTGAACAAGGCGATGCAAGCCACCATGGGCAAGTAAACGGGTAGGTAAACGCAAACCCAAGAGAGGGCCGGTCGCAGGGCGATCGGCCCTACGCGTTTTGTGCCCGGACGTGTGCTTTAGGGCGCGTGGGCGAGCTGGGTGGCAAAATAGGCCACCGTCTTGGAATAGACCTCGCTCTTGTTCCACTGCTGGAGCACCGCGAAGTTCGGGCTGCCCGGCTGCCAATCCTTACCCTTCTGCCAGCCATAGCCCGCAAGGTAGTTCGCCGTGGAGGCGAGCACGTCGGGGGCGTTGTGCAACAGGTCGCGCTTGCCGTTGCCGTCGAAATCGACCGCGTATTTCATCCAGGATGACGGCATGAACTGGGTCTGGCCGAGCTCGCCGGCCCAGGCGCCTTTCATGTCGGCCGGCGCGAGATCGCCGCGCTGGACGATACGCAGCGCGTCCATCAGCTCGCCGCGAAACTGCTCGGCGCGTCGGCAATCGTAGGCCAGAGTCGCCAGCGAGCGGATCGTCGCGAACTTGCCGGTGTTGACGCCGAAATCGGTCTCGAGGCCCCAGATCGCGACCAGGATCTCGCCCGGCACGCCATAGGTCTGCTCGATGCGCGACAGCACCGAGCCGTATTGCTTCATCATGTTGGAGCCGCGCGTCATCCGCGGCGGCACCATGCGACCGGAAAACTCTTCGAAGGTCTGGGTGAAGACCTTTTGCGATTTGTCACGGTTCAGCACGCTCTGGTCCAGCGTCACGCCGGCAAGCCCGGCGGCGATCGCCTGCTGTGAGATGCCTTTGGCCGCGGCCTCGGTTTTGAAATCCGCAAGCCAGGCGTCGAAATTGCCCGAGCCGCAGGCGACCGCAGAGAGTGCGGGTTCGGCGGACAGAACTGACGCGGAGAGGGCGAGGGCTGCGAGAGCGAGACGAGAAATCGTCAGGATCATTCGAGTAAATTGATTCCGTGAAGTGGCATGACCGGCGGCGGCAATCTCGGTTGTAACCGCGGCCAAAGCAAGGCGCACGACATTAACCGACCCCGCCCGGGGGTCCCCGCGGCGGGATCGGTTGTAACAACATCGCCAGGCGCGAGATCGTCAGGCGTCGGCCCTATTCCCTATTCCGCCACGGGAAGAGATTGGCGGGGAAATCGGCCGCCGGCTTGCGCGGACGCTGCGGCGGAGGCGGCACCGGCCGTGCACCGGGCTCGGAGACGATGACCTTGCGGTAGAGATGCCAGGTGGCGTGGCCGAGCAGGGGAATGACGACGGCGAGCCCGAGGAATGCGGGGATCGTTCCGAGCGCCAGCAGGACCGCCACGATCAAGCCCCAGGCCGCCATCGGCACCGGGTTTTTGGCGACGACGCGCAGCGAGGTCACCATCGCGTCCAGAGCGCCGGCATGTCGGTCGAGCATCAGCGGGAATGAAACGGTGCTGATGCAGAGCGCGGCGAGCGCGAACAGGAAGCCCGTGCCGCAGCCGACCACGATCAGCCACCAGCCCGGTGATGTCGTCAGCACGCGCGTCACGAAATCCGAGATTCCGGTCACGCCCTCATAGCCGAATGCAGCAACATAGATCGCCTGTGCGGTCGCGACCCAGGTCACGAACAGCGCGAGCAGCAGCGTGCCGAGGCCGAGCATGGCGCCGAAGGAGGGCGAGCGCAGCACCTCCATCGCATCCCAGGCGCTGGCCTCTTCAGAGCGTTCGCGACGGCTCGAGAGCTCATAGAGGCCGAGTGCTGCGAACGGGCCGATCAGGGCGAAGCCCGCGGCCAGCGGAAACAGCAGCGGTATCACCGAATGGCCCATTGCGACGCGTGCGATCACGAGGCCGAGCACCGGATAGATCACGCAGAGGATAATGGCGTGGCTCGGAACGGCCTTGAAATCTTCCCAGCCGCGCTTGAGCGCATCGTGCAGGTCGGAAAGTTGGATGGTTCGGATCACCGGTCCAGCCGCGTCTGCGGTCTGGCCCCTCCTAGGGACATTGCCCTGATAGACTGTGGCCATGGTCGGCTTGCTCCCTTGCCATGCAGCCGAATTCGGCGCCGGCAACGGCGCAAGCGGCCGCTTTTCTGAGTTTCGCGAGTCCAACCCGACGCGAATTCCGGATGGCATCGCGAGCTGAGCGAGAAGCGTACGCCGATTTCCGAGTCCTGTCCCTCACGCTTGGGTGAGATTCGTTGCCGCAGTGCAACCTCAATGATGTCATCCGGTCGTCATTTCGCCGCAGATAAGCTCATGCTGTTTATGGTTCGCGGAACTTCGCGGGCGCAGCGACGTAACTTCATCTATAAGTGCCACTCAGGGCCTTCCAACGGAATCCTATTCGGGGAGCAGACATGAGCATTTTCGGGAAAATCATGGGCGCAATTTTCGGCAGCCATCCGGCTTCCGCTGCGCCCGCCGGCGGCGCACCCGCGGGCAGCACGCCTGCTGGGGCCGCGCCGGGCGGATCGGCGCCAGCGTCTGCGCCGGCTGCCGCGCCTGCGGCAACGGTGGATGTCGCTGCAATCGTCGACGCAGCCGTCGCCGCGCACAAGGGCGAGAAGCTGGAATGGCGCACCTCGATCGTCGACCTCATGAAGGCGCTCGACGTCGATTCGAGCCTTGCTGCGCGCAAGGATCTCGCCAAGGAGCTCGGCTACAGCGGCGACATGAACGACTCCGCCAGCATGAACGTCTGGCTGCACAAGCAGGTGATGTCCAAGCTCGCCGCCAATGGCGGCAAGCTGCCGCCTGAAATCAAGCACTAACCGACGAGCATCGGTCGACGCGAAGGGACCCGTGATCTCGCGGGCCCTTTTGCGTTCAAGCAACGAGATCTGCATCCTCCGGATGCTTGTCGAGATAATCGACGACGAAACCGCAGCCTGCGATCACCTTCCTGCCGTCGCGGCGGATCAGGTCGAGCGCGCCCTTGATCAGCTCGGAGGCAATGCCGCGGCCGCGCAGCGCGCGCGGCGTCTCGGTGTGCGTGATGATCACAGCCGACGGCGTCTGCCGGTAATTGGCGAAGGCCAGCTCGCTGCCGACATCGAGCTCGAAGCGGCTCCCGTCCTTGTTGTCGCGTACCGATGCCGCCATGCCTGATCCTTCCGAAGCGGTGTTTGTTCGCTGATCTAGGCGCCTGACCCCTCCCTTGCCAAGGCGCAACCAAGCGCCGAGGGCGGTCCCGCGTGGAAGACTGTGTCGGGCTGACCAGCACTATTCCCTAACGCCAGCCTCGCTCGCGCGCAAAAAATGCTGGTCCGTCTTGCAATCGTGTATCGGTTCCCCACGTCTTGTTACAGGACATACGCCCGAGTGCGGCCGGCATGGTCGCTAGACATTCGGAGTGTCATGATCGCCAGCCGCTGACGTATGCCTCTTTTGTAGGAGGGTACGATGTCGGACTTTGGTTTCTTGAATACTCATCGAACATGGGAAGACTGGTGTGGGATGCTGCTCGGCGCGCTGATTGTCGCGTCGCCGTGGTTTCCCATCCAGGATCGCTCAGGGATCGTCGGACACGAGACGATGGTCCTGAATACGGTCGCAGTCGGCTTGGTCATATTTGGCCTCAGCCAGCTCGAATATGTCGCCTTGCAGCGCTGGCAGGAGGTGGCGACTATCGTGGTCGGGCTATGGCTCATCGTCTCGCCCTTGGTGGTCGGCTATTCCGGCGAAGGTTTTCTTCGGGTCTACCACACGAGTCTCGGCGCGGTGGCGGTGGTCCTCGGCGTGCTCCAGTTGTGGCAGGACTGGGATCTAAGTGACCAGGATATGCTGAAGCATGGGCAGTAGGCTGTGGATTTTCGGCAGGCCCGTCGTGCGATCGGCGGGCCTGCGCTTGCTCATCTCTTCACCAGATCCGCATAGTCCGGGTGCTTCTCGATCCATGCCTTCACGAACGGGCATTCCGGGATCAGCTTCAAGCCGGCCGTGCGGACCTGGTCGAGCGCACCTTGCACCAGCCTTGAGCCGACGCCTTTGCCGCCGAGCTCCTTCGGCACGTCGGTGTGCTCGAAGGTGATGACATTGCCGTCGATCTTGTAATGCTCGGTCGCGAGATGGCCCTCCACCTCGAGCTCGTAACGGTGGTGGGCCCTGTTATTGATCACGTCACTCATGATATCTCCGGTCAGCTCTTCAGCGCGTCTGCACGAAGTCGTAACGCACGATTTGGTCGGCGGGTTGCGGTCGATGCGGTGGCCGATGATGGTCATCGCGAGCGTCGTCTTGTCGGCCTCCGTGTTCTCCGCGTCAATCCTGAACGACTTTACGTCGAGTTCCTGCGAATTGGTGACGGGATAGAAATCGAGTGCGCGCGGTTCGGTTCAATCAGCCGCCTTGGCGAGGCGAGAATCTTCCGGCTGAGGTTTGGCGGGGAGGCAGCCCTGGCAGATGACGAGCGAGCGATTGACCTTGGCGTCTTGTTCGGCCTCGATGCCGTCCTGGGCCTGCCACCATTCCTTCGAATAGGGCTGGAGCGCGGCTTGCGACCTGGTGCGCTCGGATGCGGCGGCCGTGCGTGTTGCTCGCGACGGCTGGGCGGTACGTGGCTGATTGGGATCTTCGCCAGCGCCATCCCAGGCATAACGCGCGGGCCTGAAGGCAGGATCGGAGGTGAGATGAGCTTGTGGAGCGACAGCACAGCCGGCAAGCGCCAACGTGAGCAGGAGAACGACGGGCGCTTTGACCATGATGCAGCACTCTGTACGCGGATACTGAGCGAGGTTGCCCCCATCATGTTTAAAATTCCTTGAACGAGCGCGTGGATGACATGGCCGCCGGTGGCCTTGCTAGGCCACTCCCGATGGCGATAAATGGGCCCCAATGAGCGGGCGGCTTGCGTGCCGTCTGCCGTCAAAAAGGAAGCCCGATGCAGCCGCTCCGCATGTCCCGCCGCGTCATGAATCTTGCCTACATGCTGACCCAGAATGCGCGGCGGCATGGATTGCGTCCCGGTTTCGTCTGGGGTGACAAATCCTGGACCTGGCGCGAGATCGATGCACAAGTTTCCGCACTGGCGGCTGCGCTTGCGGCGCGCGGCATCGCCAAGGGCGACCGCATCCTCGTTCATTCCAAGAATGGCCACGAGATGTTCTTCTCGATGTTCGCGGCGTTCCGGCTGGGCGCGGTCTGGGTGCCCACCAATTTCCGCCTGATGCCGGATGAGGTCGCCTATCTCGCACAGGCCTCCGGCGCGAAGGGATTTTTGTGCCATGTCGATTTTCCCGAGCACGCGGTGGCCGTGAACGGCGGCGCGCTGGAATTCATCTGGAGCATCGACGGCAAGGCATCGTTCGCCGAGCGCTCGGTGGCCGACGCCATCGTTGCGCAGGCAGGCCAAGTGGTCGAGAACATTGCGGTCGAGCACGATGATCCCTGCTGGTTCTTCTTCACCTCCGGCACCACCGGCCGCTCCAAGGCTGCGGTGCTGACCCACGGCCAGATGGGTTTTGTCGTCACCAACCATCTCGCCGATCTCACCCCCGGCGTGACGGAAGCCGATGCGTCGCTGGTGGTGGCGCCGCTGTCGCATGGCGCCGGCGTGCATCAGCTGGTGCAGACCGCGCGCGGCGTCTGCACCGTGCTGCTGCCGACCGAGAAATTCGACATCGACGAGGCGTTCCGTCTGATCGCGGCGCACCGGGTCGGCAATCTCTTCACGGTGCCGACGATCTTGAAGATGATGGTCGAGCACCCCGCTGCCGACAAATACGATCATTCCTCGCTGCGCCACGTGATCTATGCCGGCGCGCCGATGTATCGTGAGGACCAGAAGGCCGCGCTGAAGAAGCTCGGCAAGGTCATCGTGCAGTATTTTGGCCTCGGCGAGGTCACCGGCAACATCACGGTGCTGCCGGCGGCGCTGCACGATCCCGAGGACGGCCCGCATGCGAAGATCGGCACTTGCGGCTTCGAGCGGACCGGCATGCAGGTCTCGATCCAGGACGACGAGGGCCGCGAGCTCAAGGCGAACCAGAGCGGCGAGATCTGCGTGATCGGGCCTGCGGTGCTCGCCGGCTACTACGATAACCCCGAGGCCAATGCTAAGGCGTTCCGCAACGGCTGGTTCCGCACCGGCGATCTCGGCCACGTGGACGAGGAGGGGTTCGTCTACATCACCGGCCGTGCGTCGGACATGTACATCTCCGGCGGCTCCAACATCTATCCGCGCGAGATCGAGGAGAAGATATTGACGCATCCTTCGGTCGGCGAGGTCGCCGTGCTCGGCGTGCCCGATGCGACCTGGGGCGAGGTCGGCGTTGCCGTTTGTGTCGCACGCGACGGCGAGAAGCCGGTGAGCGAAGCGGAGATGGCGGCGTTCCTGCTGCCGAAGGTGCCGCGCTACAAGATGCCGAAGCGCTTCTTTTTCTGGGAGGCGCTGCCGAAATCCGGCTACGGCAAGGTGCCGAAACGGATGGTACGCGACGAGCTCGAGGCGCGCGGGCTGCTCGATCTCGACAAGACCAGGACGGGCTGAGTTTACGTGATGCGGACTATCAAGCAGCCGGGCGCGCCCGTCACCGAGCGTATCCAGTGGGTGGAGGCGAGGGGGCGCTCCTTTTCGTTCACGCTTCCAGCCGGCCTTCCGCTGCTCGAAGCTGCGCGCCGCGGTTTTGCCGCGGAAGGGTTTGCGAGTGGCGTGCTGAATTTCGGCCGAGGCGCGCTGGGGCCGTTCGGCTATGTCATGCCGGCGCTGTCGAAGACCGGCGAGAATGCGGCGTTCTACAGCGACACGTATCGGCCCGCGGGCGTGACGCGCACTAGGCTCGGCAGCATGACGCTCGGCATGCGCGACGGCGCGCCGTTCTTTCATTGCCACGCGCTGTGGACCGAGACGGATGGCAGGGCGAGCGGTGGCCACATGCTGCCGGACGAGACTGTTGTCGCAGAGCCGTTCGAGGTCGAGGCCTTCGGCATCGACGGTGCGACGTTCACCGCTGAGCCCGACCCCGAGACCAATTTCAAGCTGTTCGGGCCGGTCGTGGCCGCAAGCTCCGGTGCGCGCACGACCAGCCGCGCCTTTGCGCTGCGGCTGCGCCCCAACCAGGATTTTGCCTTCTGCCTCGAAGCCTTTTGCAGGGCGCGCGGCATTGCGCGTGCGAAGATCCACGGCGGTGTGGGCTCGACCATCGGCGCGCGCTTCACCCATGGCGGCGTGACCGAGCCGTTTGCCACGGAGCTGGCGATAACCGCCGGGACGATTGCATCCGGTGCGTCCGGCGCGTTGGAAGCGGCGCTCGACGTCGTACTGATCGACTACACCGGCGGCGTCGCCGAGGGGCGGCTGATCCGCGGCGACAATCCCGTGCTGATGACCATGGAGCTGGTGCTGGAGGCATTGGGATAGTCAAGCCTGGGACTTGCGGTGCCCTACAGATGCCACTTCCATGAAGTTGCTGTTCCTGATATGTTCCATTGCAGGTTTCAGTTGGGACTGAGCGGGGGCAGGTACATGAGCCGGACACGACGCCGTCAAACTACGCTGCGTGCGCCCTATCTCAGGCGCGTCTGGCTCGACCGCGCGCAGGTCGAGGACTGGGAGGCCTATCCATTCTGTCTTCCGGTCTTCAGGGACGAGTTCGATCATAGCTTCGACGCCGCGGTCACGATCATCGTCGGCGAGAACGGGGCCGGCAAATCGACCATCCTCGAGGGCATTGCGGGGGTTGCCGGCTTTGCCAGCACTGGCGGCCGCAAGGGTTTTCGGGAGATCGAAGGCGGCGGCATCGAAATCACCGGCGAAGAGCTGTCGTCTGCCCTGCGAGCGGCGTGGGTGCCGAAGGTGACCGACGGCTGGTTCTTTCGCGCTGAGACGTTCTTTTCTGTCGCGCGCTATCTCGACCGCTCGGCCGTGAGTGCCGCAGAAGCTATGGAGGGCGTGTTTGGCGCGAGCGTTCATGAGGCGCCGGACTATCTTTCCTTTTCCCACGGTGAGGGCTTTCTGGTGTTCTTCGAGGAGCGCTGCCAGAAGCAGGGCATCTACATCTTCGACGAGCCGGAATCGGCGCTGTCGCCGGCGCGGCAAATGGACTTCCTCAAGTTGCTGCATCGCATGGATCTCTCCGGCAATTGCCAGGTGATCATGGCCACCCATGCGCCGCTGCTGATGGCCTATCCCAATGCGCAGCTGCTGCGGCTCGGCAAATATGGGCTCGAGCCGACAAGTGTGGAGCAGACCGATCATTACCGGGTCATGCGGGAGTTTTGCGCCGATCCGCGCGGCTTCGTCGAGGCGACGCTGGCGGAATAGGCGAGGAACGCAATCAACAAATGCTCTCTCAATCGTCATTGCGAGCGCAGCGAAGCAATCCAGAATCCCTCCGCGGCGATAGTTTGGATTGCTTCGCTGCGCTCGCAATGACGACTTGTAGTACCTGCTTGGTCCTTCAATTGGCGCTTGAAATCGCGGATACGTCCACCGATCACCACGGGCTGGCGCGCATTTTCGCCATGGCCAGATATGTCGATTCACTGAAGCCTGATGTCCCCGAGCTCGATCCTTGAAAGAGGTCGAGCACGGGCGAGTACGTCTGACTGGCGTTCCTCGCGTCGTACATGGCCGAGAAGCGGTTCAGCAGTTTTGCAACTTTGCTGGGATCGCCGAGATCTTTCAGATTCAGATATTTTTCCACGATCTTGGCCTGCTGATCGATCTGCATCGACGCCATCTGATCAGGCAAATCGAAGGTGGTCCGAAACACCTCTGAAAGCGCCTTGTCGGCAAGGATGTCGTAGGCGGACGTGATGTGTCCGGCCATGCGCTGGAAATACAGCGCCAGACGCACGCCGGGATTCGTATCGCCCTGCTGCTGCTCCAGGCTTTGCTCGAGATAGTTCTTTTGCGTTGCCAGAAATTGATCGCGCTTTTGCGGGCCCACCATCGGAAGGCGCGCGACGTCACCGTTTTTATCGAAATTGAATGACGCCGCGATCTCGGCAAAACGCGGGTCGCTCTCGGTGTTGGCGAAGCTCTTGGGATCGCTCAGATCAGAGCCGAAGATCTTCTTGAGATAGGCGGTGGTCACTTTCGCAGGGTCCAGACCCTTGGCGACAAGGATGAAGTCGACCATCTTCCTGTTCGCAAGCAGGTCGGAAACGCTGTCGATGTTGCCTATCGACTGCTGATAGTCCGTCGCATCTTTCTGAGCTTGAGCCTTGATCTTCGCCTGGTCCTGCGCATTTGCGAATTTTATTTTCGCAATGATGTAGTCCTTGGCGATATCGAGGACTTCGGCCGAATCCTGAGCCGCGAGGGGTGTCGTCAGATTGCCCTTTGCGTCGAAATTGAACGCGCGCGCGAGCTTGACGTATCGATCGTCCTTGAGCGAATAGACGTAGCTCTTGGGGTCGTTGAGGTCGCTTTCGAGAACGGCCTTCACGGTGGACTGTGGGACCTGTGTAGGATCGAGGCCGACGGCCGCCAGCGAAAAATTATACGCGCCTGGTGTGGACACCAGCGTCTGGAGCGAAGTTACATTGGGGATGAATTTTCTGAATTGTGCGATGACCAGAGCTTCCTGCAACGGGCTTGCCGCCGAGTAGACCGCCGACTTGCTGTCGTCGAAGCTCTGGTTCGTGCTTGCGAGGTTTGCTGCGGTCTGCGCAGGTGTACCCGCTGGAAGCGACCCGTCGGCGGAAAACGCGAACGCGGCGGCCAGATCCATGAAGTGGCCGGTCGTCGCGATGGCGTCGTTGGTGCTGGATATGCTGCTCACGGCGGTCTGCAGGCGATATCGTTCGACCAATATCTGCACGTTCAGTTGATTGACGTCAGCGCCGGGCTGCGACAGTTGCGTCGTGTAGCCGGCAATCTTCGAACTGGCGTCAGTTGCATCCGATTTGGCTTGAGCAAGCTGGGCGTTCAGGCCATTCAGCTGAGACGAGAAGGTGACATTGACGTAGCTGTTCGGATCGGATGGATCGCTGGACAAGACCTGCTTGATCGTATCACGCGGCCACTTGCTTTGATCGATCCCGAATGCCGAAGCGACATAGTTGCGAAGACGGTCGTCGTTGAGAAGCTGGTCGGCGCTGGTCACCGTGCCGATCGTGGCGTTGTAGTATTTCGTATCGGCGGCAACTGCATCGACGTTGCTCTTCATGGCTGCCGTGTACAGCCCGATGATGTCGTCGGTCTGGCTGTCTGATTGCGCAACCTTCGTTTCACCGCCACCGAAGGAAAATGCCGCGGCAAAATCCCGGTAGCGCTTGTCGATCAGCGTGTTGGCAAAGCTCTTTGAGTCCGAGAGATTGCTCTGCAGCACTTTCTTCAGGAAAGCTTTGGCGTAGGCCATGTCTTCCAGGCCATAGGCTTTCGTGACGTAATGATACAGGCGATAGTCATTCATCAGATCGTCTACGGTGTGCACCTTGCCGATGTTGGCCTTGTAGTAGGCGGCATCGCTTGATACGTCCGATTGCTGCGCCACCCGCGTCAGGGTCTGTGCGAGATTGCGCGTGACGTAGCTGTAGCCAAAATAGGTGGACACCATGGGGAATTCCTGACGGCTCGGCGGCTCCTGGACGTCCGTCAATCATTGCCGGGTCGCAAGGCAGGAACTGGCCTCATGCCAGCAGACAGAAACATTGTTACAATTCATTGCTGCGATTCTGAACGACAACCTCAGGTATGATTTTGCGTCCAAGTGCCGCATCGTATGGATCGCTCCCGCAAGCTTCCCGCAAGCAAAACGTGAGTAAGCTTCATCGTCCCATTGGAATCTGCAATTGCGGACACGCTTTCACGTCCTCGCGGCACATCGTGCCCGAGCTTTGCGGCCGTTGCCGCCCTCGAAAGTGCCGAGGGCGCAGGGAAGACCGGGTGCCGGCTGGCACCCGCGGTCCACTGTGCGATGATTGCGCTATAAAAATCTGCACAGCGGCATACAGGTGAAGCCAAACATCCGGCCTTCCCTGCGCAGTGGGTTTACGGCTTATGTCGTGCTCTCCCCGGGGAGCGATGCACTATTGCCCCCGTCGCCTCGCGGATGACTGATGTGAGGGCCCGGTTGGGCCATACGCATCACCACGAGCCTTGGCGCACAGGCTCCGGGCGCCAGGACCACACGATTTTGCCGTACGCCGATCACACCGGTCGTGTGCGCGAGGCCTTCGCTCACGGTTGCCCGCCCTGCAAAACCCTTCGCGCCGATATGACCCGCGTCCACCACGTCCCATCCCGCGTTCGTGACGATCGCGAGCGCCCCTCGGCCGGGTTGGGATGGCTGGAATATGATGCATTTCCGAATTCGTGTAAAGCGAATTATTTTGCTCTGAGCACGTTGACCATCATCTCGCGTGTTTTGCCCGACGGGTAGCGCAAGGGCTTGTGGCTCGCGAGCAGCGCGCCTGCCACGCCGAGGCCACTAAGCGGTCTCCCCACGGCCCGAAAATGCGTTACCATGGCCTCAGCGCGCTTCAAGTCGCGCATGGTCAAAGGATGAGGAAACGAGATGAGGAAGACGATCGGTCATGCGATCGCCGGGGTGGCGGTGCTTGCAGTGGCGGGAATGGTTTTGTCCGCAGCCTGGGCGCACGGGCCGACCCGGCAGAAGGTGCGGGAATCCATCGAGATCAATGCAGCCCCGGCCAAGGTCTGGGCGGCGATTGGCAATTTCCAGGACATGAGCTGGCTCGCACCTGTCACCAGGACCGAGGGCGAGAAGGGCAACGAGATCGGCGCGACGCGGCGGCTGACGCTGACCGGCGGCGGCATTGTCGAAGAGGAGCTCTACAAGTTCGACGCAGCCGCCATGACCTATTCGTACCGGATCACGGCCGTCGACGTGAAGGTTTTGCCGGTCAACAACTACTCCTCGACGCTGACGGTGACGCCGAGCGCCGACGGCAAGGGCGCGACGCTGGAATGGGCCGGCGCGTTCTACCGCGGCTTTCCCAACAACGATCCGCCGCCGGAGCTGAGTGACGAGGCCTCGGTGAAGGCGGTGAAGGGGCTTTACCAGACCGGCCTCGAAGCGCTGAAGAAGAAGATCGAGAGCGGAAGCTGACCGTGCGGGTCCTGGTCCTGGCGGCGCTCGCCAGTCTTGCCTGCGTCAGTGGCGCGTCCGCCGAAGAGGCGTTCGTCACCGATCGGTGGCAAGCCGGCCGGCGTGGCCGTCACCGCGGACGGCCGCTTTGCCTATGTCACGAGCCCGGATGCAAAGGTAGTGACGGTGGTGGACGCCGCAACGCGGCAGATCTCGGGGCGGATCGAGGTCGGCGGCGGGCCGCTGGGCATTGCGGTCGCGCCCGACGGCAAGACGGTCTATGTCGCCGACTGGTATGCGGCCGCGGTGCGGGTGATCGATGCGGCGTCGCGCAGCGTGACCGCCAGCATCGCGGTCGGCGCCTCGCCGTCGGGGCTCGCGGTGACGCCGGACGGCAAGCTGCTGCTTTCGGCGGACCGCGATGACGACAGCGTCTCGGTGGTGGACACCGCGACCCGCGAGCGCAAGGCGGTCATCAAGGTCGGCAGCCGCCCGTTCGGCGTCACCGTCGATGCCGAGGGCAAGCACGCCTACACCGCCAATGTCGGCTCCAACGACGTTTCGGTGATCGGCATCGCCGCCGGCAGCGAGATCGGCCGCGTGCCGGTCGGGATGCGTCCCTATGCCGTGGCGCTGACGCTTGGCCGCGGCTTCGTCACCGACCAGTATGGCGGCACCGTGAGCGTGTTCGATGTCGCGACGCTGAAGCCGGTCAAGCGCATCAATGTCGGTGACTATCCCGAAGGCATCAATGCCACTGCCGACGGCAAGCGCATCATCGTCGCCTGCTGGGAGAGCAACACGCTCGATATCATCGATGCGGCCGAGTTGAAGGTGATCGGCGAGGTCAAGACCGGCGACGGCCCGCGCGCATTCGGGGCGTTCTTGCGGAGGACGGAGTAGGGGACTGACTACGGTATTTGCGACGCGGCGAAGTCCCGCAGCTTCACGAAAAAATCCCTCAGGATCGGGTTGCGATCCACATAAGTCACGTAGCGGATCGGATGGCGCCGGCGGTCGACACTCCAGGTCATCTGCTCCGTGAGAACCGGGGCCGGGATGATCACGCTCGGCGCCCACACGGGATTGAGCAGCCAGCCGACCGGCGCCATGTCCCAGATCTCCTTGGCCCAGCCCATGTGATCCGACGAATACTCCTTGAACCGCATGGCAAGGAACGCGCCGATGCTGCCGTGCGGTTCGACGTAGCGCTCGATCTCCGGCACCGTGCTGTGCAGACGCGAGGTCACGCCCATGCACGGGACGAGCACAAGCGGCACGCCGCTGTCGAGCAGCACCTGGGCGCCGCCGACGTCCTGCTTCAGGTTGAACTCGACCGTATGCGGCCATTCCAGCGCATGGCCGCCGAGCCAGGCCACCACGATCCGGTCGATGATATCGGGCGCCCTGAGCAGTGCGGAGGCAACGTTGCTGATGGCGCCGATGGCAATGACATACAGCGGATTGTCAGGCGAGCCTGCGCGGGCCCGGGCGATGAGATCGTCGACGGCGGGCGCCGTCCGTGCCGTCTTGGTTGGGCCGACATAGTCGGTGACGCCGCGATGAACCAGGCCATCCGGCGCGACGTTCAAGCGCTCCAGCAGGCGCAGGATTTCCTGATAGCTCAGCTCCATGCCGTGGCCGGGACTGTCCGCGCGTGCATTGAAGAACGGCGCGGCGTAGATCGCCTCGACGTCAAAACGCTCCGGCGACAGCAGCATCTGCACCAGCGCGAACTGATCGTCGATCTCGTTATAGGTGTCTGTGTCGAGCACGACACGCAACCGGCCAACCGGTGGGGTAAGGAGTTTGAGGCGAGCCGCGTCCGTGAGTGTCATCACCGTCTCCTTGGGGCGTGGCGATTGCCTATCAGGCTTTTGCCGGCGTCCGGCAGATCGCATCCGCGATCTCATCCATTTGCGCGAACATGTAATCGGGCGCAAGCGCCTGCAGCGCGGCCGGCGCTGCATAGCCCCAGCTGACCGCGCCGCACGCGATGCCGACCGCGCGCGCCGCCTCGATGTCGCGGACCTCATCGCCAATCGAAATGACCTTGCCCGGCTCTATGCCCACGTGCCGGATGACACGGCGGAATTTTGCGGGCTTACCGAACAGCGAAGCCGCGCAGTCGAAATGTGAGAACAGCGTTGCTGCCTCGCCAAGCTTCGCCCGCGCATTGACCTCGCTGTCCGACGTCACCAGCGCGAGCTGCATGCCGTTCTCGGTCAGCGTCCGCAGCATCGCCTCGGCACCCGCAAACAGCGAAATCTCCGCCGCCGCTTCGCCCTTCAGCCGCCGCGCATAGCGCGCGATCG
The DNA here is from genome assembly GCF_040548225.1 of Bradyrhizobium sp. S3.12.5. Taxonomy (NCBI): domain Bacteria; kingdom Pseudomonadati; phylum Pseudomonadota; class Alphaproteobacteria; order Hyphomicrobiales; family Nitrobacteraceae; genus Bradyrhizobium; species Bradyrhizobium sp. S3.12.5. Next base: position 163,436 of record NZ_JBEPRF010000016.1, on the reverse strand, counting down.
CAGGCAGCTTCCATAGGGGCACCTCGAGCCGCCTGAGGATCTCGCGCGTCGAGGCATGCCGCAGCCCCTCGACATCCTCGTCCCTGACACGCCGAAAGCCGAAGCGGTCGGCGACGTCGTTGATGGTGCGCAGGAACCACGGGAAGCTGTCGACGAGGGTGCCGTCGAGGTCGAAGATGGCGAGGGAGTAGGGCATAGGGGGAGGGAGGTGCTTGGCAGACTGGCATCGCGCTCGCTGGTGACGCACTGACAGATGCAATCGGAGATGCTATATTGATTGTATAGAGGTGACAGATGTCGGAGCTACTGGCAAGAATTACGGTCAATCCGGAGCGGATGCACGGACGCCCGTGCATTCGCGATCTGCGCATCACTGTTGCCGACGTTCTGGGATTGTTGTCGGCTGGACAGTCGCGTGAGAGCATCCTCGAGGATTATCCGTATCTGGAAGAGGCGGATATCGACGCAGTGCTCGCCTATGCTGCGCGTCAGGTTGATCACCCGATCATAGCGGCCAAATAGCTTGCCTTACCTGATCGACGCTCAGCTTCCCCCTGCACTCGCGGAAGCCATGCGTCGCGCCGGGTACGATGCGGCTCATGTGGCCGAGTTCGGGTTGGCAAACGCGACCGACGGGACAATCTGGAACGAAGCCGTTTCTCGATCGGCCGTTCTCGTGACCAAGGACCGCGACTTCTCACTTTTACGTGCAGCAAAAAAGCAGGGACCGGTCGTGCTGTGGGTCCGGGTCGGCAACATCGACAATCGCGCCTTGTTCCGTCGGTTTCTGAGCGCCATGCCGCAAATTGGTGAAGCGGTTGAACGGGGTGAGGCAGTCATTGAATTCGTCGGCAGCTAGCAAGGCTCACCGCAACTTGCGGACGTGAACATTGATGTCGAGATCGATATTGCCAACGCAGGTCTGAGTCGTGCGGTGGGAGCCGCCTTCGTGCCAGCGACCATTGCGCGCCCGAGCGTCGCTGACATTGGCCAGTTTCAGGCATCGCCATTGAGGCAGCGGACCCCCGCTCTCGCCGGCGAACTGCCAAGCCAGCACGGCCTCCTCGCCGCGTTTGTCGGTGCCGATGATATGCGGGCAGAGCTCGCGATGGCGGCCCTCGTAGACGCAGGTGACCTGCTGTTCAGTGAGAATGGCGTTGCGAAAGAGCGTATAGGTTCGGCTCGGCATGGAGGTCACTCCACGGTAGCTTGATCCCGGTTGTCGAAAGCGACGGAGACTACTCCGCCGCCTCGCTCGTGCTCCGCCGCTTCGGCTTCCGCGCCTTCTTCAGCACCGGCTCCAAAAATTTCCCTGTGTAGCTCCGCGGTGCCTTCGCAATGTCCTCCGGTGGGCCCCAAGCCACGATCTCGCCGCCGCCGTCGCCGCCTTCGGGGCCGAGGTCGATGACCCAGTCTGCCGTCTTGATGACTTCGAGATTGTGCTCGATGACGACGACCGTGTTGCCCTGCGCGACCAGCTCGTGCAGCACCTCCAGCAGCTTCTTGACGTCGTGGAAGTGCAGGCCGGTGGTGGGCTCGTCGAGGATGTAGAGCGTACGGCCGGTGGCGCGCTTGGACAGCTCCTTTGCCAGCTTGACGCGCTGGGCTTCGCCGCCGGACAGCGTGGTGGCCTGCTGGCCGACATGGATGTAGTCGAGGCCGACCCGGTGCAGGGTCTGGAAGGTCTCGCGCACGCGCGGCACCGCCTTGAAGAACGCGGCCGCTTCCTCGACGGTCATGTCGAGCACGTCGGCGATGCTCTTGCCCTTGAACAGGACCTCCAGCGTCTCGCGGTTGTAGCGTTTGCCCTTGCAGACGTCGCAGGTGACGTAGACGTCGGGCAGGAAGTGCATCTCGATCTTGATGACGCCGTCGCCCTGGCAGGCCTCGCAGCGGCCGCCCTTGACGTTGAAGGAGAAGCGGCCGGGCTCGTAGCCGCGCGCCTTGGATTCGGGCAGGCCGGCGAACCACTCGCGGATCGGTGTGAAGGCGCCGGTATAGGTCGCCGGATTCGAGCGCGGGGTGCGGCCGATCGGCGACTGGTCGATGTCGATGATCTTGTCGATATGCTCGAGGCCCTCGATGCGATCATGCGGCGCGGCGCCTTCGCTGGCGTTGTTCAGCTTGCGCGCGATGGCCTTGTAGAGCGTGTCGATCAGCAGCGTCGACTTGCCGCCGCCGGAGACGCCGGTGACCGCGGTGAACAGGCCGAGCGGAATCTCGGCCGTGACGTTCTTCAGGTTATTGCCGCGCGCGTTCACCACCTTGATGGTGCGGCGATGGTTCGGCGGACGCCGCTCCGGCACCTCGACCTCGAGCTCGCCCGTGAGATATTTGCCGGTGAGCGAGTTCGGGTTGCGCATGATCTCGGCGGGCGTGCCTTCGGCGATGATGTGGCCGCCATGCATGCCGGCGCCGGGGCCGATGTCGAGCACGTGGTCGGCGAGCAGGATCGCGTCCTCGTCATGCTCGACGACGATCACGGTGTTGCCGAGGTCGCGGAGCCGCTTGAGCGTGTCGAGCAGACGGGCGTTGTCGCGCTGGTGCAGGCCGATCGAGGGCTCGTCCAGCACGTAGAGCACGCCCGTCAGCCCCGAGCCGATCTGCGAGGCGAGGCGGATGCGCTGGCTCTCGCCGCCGGACAGCGTGCCGGAGGAGCGGGAGAGGGTGAGGTAGTTGAGGCCGACGTCGAGCAGGAAGGTGAGGCGCTCGCGGATCTCCTTGAGGATGCGGCCGGCGATCTCGTTCTGCTGCGCGTTCAGCGCCTCAGGCACGGTCTCGAACCAGGCGCCGGCGCCCTTGACCGACAGCTCCGAGATCTCGCCGATATGCTTGCCGCCGATCTTGACGCAAAGCGCCTCGGGCTTCAGCCGGAAACCGGTGCAGGCGCCGCAGGGCACGTCGTGGAAATATTTCGAGAGCTCCTCGCGGGCCCATTCGCTTTCGGTTTCCCGATAGCGGCGATTGATGTTGGTGATGACGCCTTCGAACGGCTTCTTGGTGTCGTAGGAACGGACGCCGTCCTCGTAGGAGAACTTGATCTCGTCCTCGCCGGAGCCATGGAGGATTGCGTTCTGCGTCTTCTTCGGCAGATCCTTCCATTTGGCGGTCAGCGTGAACTTGTAGTGCTTGCCCAGCGCGGTCAGCGTCTGCACGTAATAGGGTGACGACGATTTGGCCCAGGGCGCGATCGCGCCCTTGCCAATCGCGAGCTCCTTGTCGGGGATGACGAGGTCCTCGTCGACATGCTGCTCGACGCCGAGGCCGCCGCAGGCCGGGCAGGCGCCGTAGGGATTGTTGAACGAGAACAGGCGCGGCTCGATCTCGGGGATCGTGAAGCCGGAGACGGGGCAGGCAAATTTTTCCGAGAACAGGATGCGCTCGGGCCCGCTCTTGTCGTGGATCTTTGCGGTCTTCTTCTTCTCTTTCTCTTCGGCAGGCGCGGCAGCAGTCGGTGTATCGGCATACTCGACCACGGCAAGGCCCTCGGCGAGCTTCAGCGCGGTCTCAAAACTCTCGGCGAGGCGCTGGCCGATGTCGGCGCGCACCACGATGCGGTCAACCACGACGTCGATGTCGTGCGGGAATTTCTTGTCGAGAACAGGCGCTTCCGCAAGCTCGTAGAAGGTGCCGTCGATCTTGACGCGCTGAAAGCCCTTCTTGAGCCATTCGGCGAGCTCCTTGCGGTACTCGCCCTTGCGGCCGCGCACCACCGGCGCGAGCAGATAGAGGCGGGTGCCTTCGGGCAGTGCCAGCACGCGGTCGACCATCTGCGAGACGGTCTGGCTCTCGATCGGAAGTCCGGTGGCCGGCGAATAGGGCACGCCGACGCGGGCCCAGAGCAGGCGCATGTAGTCGTAGATCTCGGTCACCGTGCCGACGGTCGAGCGCGGGTTCTTCGACGTCGTCTTCTGCTCGATCGAGATCGCTGGTGACAGGCCGTCGATCTGGTCGACGTCAGGCTTCTGCATCATCTCCAGGAACTGGCGGGCATAGGCCGAGAGCGACTCGACATAGCGGCGCTGGCCTTCCGCGTAGATGGTGTCGAAGGCGAGCGAGGACTTGCCGGAGCCGGAGAGGCCGGTGAACACCACAAGCTTGTCGCGGGGAATCTCGACGTCGATGTTCTTGAGGTTGTGCTCGCGCGCGCCACGGATCGTAATTGCGCGCAGACTCGAGCCCGCGGTCTGCTGTTGGCGCTTCGCCTTGATCACTTCATCCATCCGAGTTGCCCTCAAGGAATCCCAAAGGTGCGCGATCGCGCCGACCTAAAAGGCGCGCTTCGCCCGGAACCGGGATCGGCGCCGATGGGTATGCCGGCGAACGTAGGAAGAACGGAGACGGATTTCCAGTGGACTTTGCGAATCGTCAACGGATTGTTGGCGTGCTGGCGGGACTTGGCAGCAGGAGCCCCGCCGAGCGCTCCGCGTAAAACAAAAAGGCCGGCGGAAGGCCGGCCTTTCGTGACGATGTGACGTCGGTGGCGAAGATCAGTACTTCGCGACCACCGGGCCCCCGAAGTGATAGTTCACGCCGACCTGCACGGTGTGGAAGTTGAGCGTGCCGGTGGGCAGGGTGCCCGAGAAGTAGCTCTCGCCGCCGAGGCTGCGATAGAGGTACTCGCCCTTGACCGACCACTGCGGCGCGAAGAAGGCTTCGACACCGGCGCCGACGGTCCAGCCGGAGTGCCACTTGCTGTCTGACGCGGTCAGGCCGAGTGCGGAGAGGGTGATCTTGTTGTCGATCCAGGCGTAGCCGCCCGTGCCGTAGAACAGGACGTTATTGACGGCGTAGCCGATGCGGCCGCGAACGGTGCCCATCGCGTCGGTCTTCGAGCTGGCGGTCGCGGTCACGACGCCGAAGCCGGGGACGAGGGTCGCGCCGGTCGCCGTAGCGCTGACGTCAGCCCAGGCGCCATCAGCCTCGATACCGAACACGACGTTGCCGGTCTGCCAGTTGTAGCCGGCGGTGCCGCCGACGAAGCCACCCTTCATCTTCGGGTCACCAGAGGCGGCTTCCCAAGCGCCGCCACCGACGATACCGAGGTAGAAGCCGGTCCAGTTGTAGACCGAAGCCACGGCCACCGGAGCCTTGGTGTAGGGGCGAGCCGCCAGATCGGCAGCCGAAGCGGCGCCAGTGAGGGCGAGCAGACAGGCCGAAGCCAACAAAATCTTCTTCATATTCAACAATCCCAGTCCCAGTTTCTGTTTTGGGCTTCCGTGCGTCGGAAGCAGCATCGGACGCTGTTGTCCAACTTGGGTCGGCTTACATCATTGAAGCCGCAAGTTGTGTCTCTCAAAAGTCACAACAGATGCAAAATGTAATTGCCGCTGACCTATAGTTCCCTCCGGGGAACTCGCAGCAAAAAAGGCCGGCGCGAGGCCGGCCTTCCATCTCCCAATGAAATCAGCGGATATCAGTATTTTGCGACGATCGGGCCGCCAAAGCGATAGTTCAGGCGGACAAGACCCATATCCACATTCTGGCTGATGCGGTCAGTCTGGAATGCAATGCCCCCGGGTGCATTGAGGGTGAGCGTCCGATTGCCCAGGAAGATGTGGTCGTACTCGACGCCCACCGACCAGTTCTGCGCGAAGCCGAATTCGAGGCCCGCGCCGACCGTGCCACCCCAGCGGGTGTCGTTGGTCGAGGCGAGCAGGGTGCCGTCGCCGGCGAACCCGGGCGCAACGAAAATGTTGTACTTGTCGGCGACCACGGCACCGCCGCCCTTCACGTAGAACAGCACGTTGTTCCAGGCATAGCCGACCTGGCCTGTGAACAGGCCGAAGGCGTCAATCTTCGAGCGATTGCGCTGGTCCGGGAAGAGAACGCTGACATTGTCGCCGGAGAAGTCGGCCCAGTTGCCCTGGCCTTCGAGGCCGAACACCCAGTTGGCGGATTGCCAGCGATAGCCGACCTGGCCGCCGACCGTGCCGCCGGTGGCGTTGTGGCAACCTTCGCCGCCCACGAGCGCGCCGCCGCCGAAGACGACGCTATCCCAGCATTTGTGGCTCGAGCCGCCACCGCCGTTGATGCCGATGTAGAAGCCGCTCCAGTCGTAGATGGCGGCGGCCACCGGCGGCGGCGCCTTGGTGTAGGGACGGGCCGCAAGATCCGCTGCACTCGCCGGTGCAGACAGGCCGAACGCAACGATACCAATTGTGCCAAACAGAATTTTCTTCATTGCAGTCTCCCCAGTGTCGTCCGCTTCAATAATCCCGAAGCGTTCAATCAGGCGCGACGCCCATAAGAACCAATTCCGAGGCAAGCGTAGTGCAATCTGGAGGTCGAGTCCGTCGCCGGAATGCAACAGTCATGGGTCAATTGAAGTGCACCTAACTTGATGAATGTTAAGCGCTTTTCATGCTCTGGCGGAACTCGGCAGGGTTCCAATTCATCGCAGGATGAATAGCGGGCCGGGGTAGCGGCGTGCGCGCATGTTCGGGGGTCAAATTCCGCAGGAACAAATCTGGAACAGATGCTCGGCTGATGCTATATGTGGGGATAACCGAGGCCGTGGCGGGTCGGTCCGCCCGCGTAAGCGTATAGGGTCGGCCCAACAGGCGGCAGCGAGGGCGCGCCTTTTTAAATTCAGCGGCATTTGGAGTGGAGAGCGGCGATGGCGGGAAGCGTCAACAAGGTCATTCTGGTTGGAAATCTCGGCAAGGATCCGGAAATCCGCCGCACCCAGGACGGGCGGCCGATCGCGAATTTGAGCATTGCCACCTCGGAGACCTGGCGCGACAAGAACAGCGGCGAGCGCAAGGAAAAGACCGAGTGGCATCGCGTCGTGATCTTCAATGAAGGGCTCTGCAAGGTCGCCGAGCAGTACCTGAAGAAGGGCGCCAAGGTTTACATCGAGGGCGCGCTCCAGACCCGCAAATGGACCGATCAGGCCGGCGTCGAGAAGTACTCCACCGAAGTCGTGCTGCAGGGCTTCAACTCGACGCTGACGATGCTGGACGGCCGCAGCGGTGGCGGGGGAGGTGGCAGCTTCGGCGACGAGCCGGGCGGCGATTTCGGCTCCTCCGGTCCCGTCAGCAGCGCACCGCGCCGCCCAGTTGCCGCCGGCGGCGGTGGTGGCCGCAACGACATGGACGACGATATCCCGTTCTGAGGCGTCCGGCTCCAAGCGAGGACGCGCCCCATGAGCCTCGCGCCATTGCTCGATGCCGCTCCGGCGATCCCGCTGCATGCCTTCGTGGCGATGGCGGCCTTCGTGCTCGGTCTCGTCCAGTTCGCCGCGCCCAAAGGCACACTGCCGCATTGGACATTCGGCTGGATCTGGGTGGCGCTGATGGCCGTGGTGGCCGCGTCCTCGTTCTGGATCCACCAGATCCGCATGGTCGGGCCGTTCGGCCCGATCCACCTGCTGTCGATCTTCACGCTGGTGATGCTGCCGCTCGCGGTGTGGCGGGCGCACACCCACCGCGTGACCGATCACCGCCGCATCATGATCCTGCTGTTTACCGGCGCGCTGGTCGTGGCCGGCCTGTTCACGCTGGTGCCCGGGCGCATCATGCACCAGGTGTTTTTCGGGGCATAACGGGTGGTTCCGGGCGGCTTGTTCCGGCGCCGCTGACGACGATGGCGAGAAGCGCGTAAGTCTCTGGAAAAACAAACGGAAAAACCGCTTCCCAAGGGCTCGCAAGAGTGGTTATCAGAGCCTCGATACGCTATATGATTCCCAGATAAAAACTCACCGGATTCTCCCTTGGCCGACGACGACAACAAGAAGCCCGGCGACGAGCCGGAGCGCTCGGATATTCGCCCCGTCTCCATCTTCGAGGAGATGAAGAAGTCGTATCTCGACTACGCTATGAGCGTGATCGTGGCGCGCGCGCTGCCCGATGCCCGCGACGGTTTGAAGCCGGTTCATCGCCGCATCCTGTACTCGATGCATGAGCAGGGCCACACGCCCGACAAAAAGTACGTCAAATCCGCCCGCGTGGTCGGCGACGTCATCGGTAAGTATCACCCGCACGGCGACCAGTCGATCTATGACGCCATGGTCCGTATGGCGCAGGACTTCTCGATGCGCGTGCCGCTGATCGACGGCCAGGGCAATTTCGGCTCGGTCGATGGCGATCCCCCGGCGGCCTACCGTTATACCGAAGCACGGCTGACGAAGGCGGCGCTCGCTCTGCTGGCCGATATCGACAAGGATACGGTCGACTTCCAGCCGAACTACGACAACAACGAGACCGAGCCGTCGGTTCTTCCGGCCAAGTTCCCGAACCTTCTCGTCAACGGCGCCGGCGGCATCGCCGTCGGCATGGCGACCAACATCCCGCCGCATAATCTCGGCGAGGTCATCGACGCCTGCGTCGCGTTGATCGATAACCCCGCGCTGACCATCGACGAGCTCATCAACATCGTGCCGGGACCGGATTTCCCGACCGGCGGCATCATTCTCGGACGAGCGGGTATCCGCGCCGCCTATCACCTCGGCCGCGGCTCGATCGTCATGCGCGGCAAGGTCGCGATCGAGACCATCCGCAAGGAGCGCGAGGCGCTCATCATCACCGAGATTCCCTACCAGGTGAACAAGGCGACGATGGTCGAGCGCATCGCCGAGCTGGTCAAGGAAAAGAAGATCGAGGGCATCGGCGACCTGCGCGATGAATCGGATCGCGACGGCTACCGCGTCGTCATCGAATTGAAGCGCGACGCCGTGCCGGACGTGGTGCTCAATCAGCTTTACAGATTCACGCCGCTGCAGACGAGCTTCGGCGTCAACATGGTGGCGCTCGACAGTGGCCGTCCGCGGATCATGCATCTGAAGGACCTGCTGGCCATCTTCGTCGACTTCCGTGAGCGGGTCGTCACGCGCCGCACCAAGTACCTGCTCGCCAAAGCGCGCGATCGCGCCCACATCCTGGTCGGCCTGGCGATCGCGGTCGCCAATATCGACGAGATGATCCGCGTCATCCGGACCTCGCCTGACCCGACCACCGCGCGCGACACCCTGATGTCGCGCGACTGGCCGGCCCGGGACGTCGAGGACATGCTGACGCTGATCGACGATCCGCGCCACCGCATCAGCGACAACGGCACGATCCGGCTGTCGATGGAACAGGCGAGGGCCATTCTCGACCTGCGCCTTCAGCGCCTCACCGCGCTTGGCCGTGACGAAATCCGCGAGGAGCTCGACAAGCTCGCCGGCGAGATCGCCGACTATCTCGACATCCTGCGCTCGCGCGAGCGCGTGCTGGGGATCGTCAAGACCGAGCTCGCCGAGGTGAAGGCCGAGTTCGCCACGCCGCGCCGCACCGTGATCATGGAGCAGGAAGGCGAGGTCGAGGACGAGGACCTGATCCAGCGCGAGGACATGGTCGTGACCGTGTCCCACGCCGGCTACGTCAAGCGCGTGCCGCTGTCGGCCTATCGCGCCCAGCGCCGCGGCGGCAAGGGCCGCGCCGGCATGCAGACCCGCGACGAGGATTTCGTCAGCCGCCTGTTCGTGGCCTCCACGCATACGCCGGTGCTGTTCTTCTCGTCACGTGGCCAGGTCTACAAGGAGAAGGTCTGGCGGCTGCCGGTGGCCGCGCCGAACGCGCGCGGCAAGGCGATGATCAACATCCTGCCGCTGGAGCAGGGCGAGCGCATCACCACCATCATGCCGCTGCCCGAGGACGAATCGACCTGGGGCAACCTCGACGTGATGTTCGCGACCACCGGCGGCAACGTCCGGCGCAACAAGCTGTCCGACTTCGTCGACGTCCGCCGTTCCGGCATCATCGCGATGAAGCTCGACGACAACGAGGCGATCGTCGACGTGCAGATCTGCACCGAGCGCGACGACGTGCTGCTGACCGGCGCCGGCGGCCAGTGCATCCGCTTCCCCGTCACCGACGTGCGCGTGTTCACCGGGCGCACCTCGATGGGCGTGCGCGGCATTGCGCTTGGCGAGGGCGACAAGGTGATCTCGCTGGCGATCCTGCGCCATGTCGAGACCTCCTCCGACGAGCGTTCGGCGTACTTGAAAATGCGGCGTGCAGTTGTCGGCGAAGCTGCGGCCGAGGAGCCGGCAGTGGACGCCGAGGTCGAGGAGACCTCCGGCAGCTTCCAGCTCTCGCAGGAGCGCTATATCGAGATGTCGGCGGCCGAGCAGGTCGTGCTCACCGTCTCCGTCAATGGCTATGGCAAGCGGACCTCGTCCTACGAATACCGCACCACTGGCCGCGGCGGCAAAGGCATCGTCGCCATGAGCGTCAACAACCGCAACGGCAACCTCGTCGCGTCCTTCCCCGTGGAGGATGCCGATCAAATCATGCTGGTCACCGACAAGGGCCAGCTAATCCGCTGCCCGGTCGAAGGCATCCGCATCGCCGGCCGCTCGACGCAAGGTGTCATCGTGTTCGATACCGCCGAGGATGAGCACGTCGTCTCGGTCGAGCACATCACGGAAGAGGCGGAGAGCGGCAACGGCGAGAACGGCAACGGTGGCTAGCGAGCGGTCCCGTGCACAGGCGAGAATATCGCGCCGTTCGCCGCGCGATATCCATCGTACTGGTCACGTGCACTTCCACGGATCCGGGTCGGGACACGCGTCGCCTTGAAGGTTGTGCTGCGCGAGGAAGTTGTTGATGATGCGCTGGCTGGCGCCCGAAATTGTGATCGACGCATCGTTGTTCTTCGCGTGCGCAATGAATTTGGCGGCTCGTTTTTTGCGTTGAAGCAAACGGACGAAATGTACGACCTTATGCAGAGGCACGGTCGCGCTACCCGTTCTCCGTGCGGCAGCCCCCTTCTTCGTCGTTTTTGCAACCTTTGTCTTCTTCGCAGCTTTCGCTGTTCGCGATGCCTTTGCCTTCTTCGCCATAAGCCGTCCCCTTCGGTCGCGTTGCAATCTAGATGCGAGCAGCTGAACTCAAGGTGATGGAACGATCGTGACTTGCTGGCTCTTGGCTTGATCGTTCGCGATTACGGCCAGCCGCTCGGATGCACTGCCGCCGCCAATCACCCGATTGCCGATAAACAGGCCGCCGCTCACGGTGGCAGGCCTCGTGGGTGTTAGGCCGTTTGCGAAGCGCCGTTGCGAGAACAGGTAGGAACGTACGGGCGCAAGATCAGGCGCGTCGGATTTATCGATCGCGACTCCGACAACGACTTCATGCACGTCGGAGCGCTTGAAGCTGGCAGTCAGGGCTGCATCCGACACCTGGAGGGCCGTGCCCAACGGTGTGAACAGAACCGCGGGGTTTACCGACGCGCTGACCGTCGTCGTGAATGTCAGATCGTCAGTCATCGCGGGCGGCGCCCCCTTGTCGCCGGACAGGCTCTCGAAAAGCGTCAGGTTGATGAAGTCGTGGATCACCTTTGCCACCCCGATCTTTCCGGCGATGGGATAGACGTAGTTTTCGGTGACGATGAAACCAGTACAGTAGCGACGGCCCTGTCTTTCAGCGGCATTTAATTTCAACAAAGACCCGAATGTGTCGGTCGCCGTGAACTTCCGCTCATTACTGCGATCGAGAAGCGCCCCCGCACCCAGACCCAGCGTAAATTTGGGCTGTGGGGGCGAAGGTCGAAGCAGGTTCACGCTGGTCGGATTGATGTCGTTGAACTCGGCCATCTTGAGGTCGAACGTGTAGGCAACACCTGCGCCGTAGAACAATTTGACGATGATCCTCTCGGCTGAGTAGGCCGGGGGAAATACGTTCGGATTGAACTCGCTGATCGATTCAGGCTCCGCCTCGTACTTTGCCAACAGCCGCTGAGAGATCGGATCGGGCTTTTTAGCGAGCCAGCGCTTCACCTCAGCGATAACGGCTTCTCGTGCCTCGCAGCGGATTTGACGCACGATATCGGGCGTATCGACGCCCGTTACGTTTTCAGGCAGCGGGTGAATGGCACACCCCGACAGCCCGATGACCAGGAAAGACAATGCCGCAAATCGATAAAACATGACGCAGCCCCAAAAATGAAAATGCTACATCTACTGCGGGCGGCGTCTGTAGCAATTCTACCACAGATAGGAATAATCGTTGGCTGCTTACCACGGAGGTCACGTGATGGGCATCACGTGAGGTATGGCTGAAAGTGGCTCTGTATCGATTGGCCAGTTCGCCGTGCAGCTTTGGCTTTTCGCCCGACTTGGACAGATCCGAGAGCGGGCCGTCCGTCCGACACAAACTAAGTGGTGCTTCCGAGATATTCCCGCTGCATGGCACGGGATAAGCGGGCAGTGCTAAATCTCCAGCTCCGTGCCGAACTCCACGACCTGCTTGGTCGGCACGCCGAAGAACGCCGCCGAACGTTCGGCGTTGCGCTGGAGGAAGGCGAACAGGCCTTCGCGCCAGACCCACATGCCCGGGATGTCCTCGCTCGGGATGATGGTCTCGCGGCCGACATAATAGGTGATGTCGGAGAGGTCGATGCCGGGCAACTTGCCCTGGCGGCACGCGAGCGTCAGACCCTCATAAATCGTCGGGTTCTGCATGAAGCCGTAATGCAGGATCACGCGCGTGATGCCGGGGATGATCTCTATCACCTCGCAGCGGTCCGGGTCGGCGATGTGAGGCAGCTCCTCGATCAGCACGGTGACGAGGACGACGCGCTCGTGCAGCACGTGGTTGTGCTTGACGAATTGCGTCAGCGCGAGCGGCACGCCGTTCGGCGCGGACGCGAGGAACACGGCGGTGCCGGGGAGACGTGCGCTGCATTTGTTGACCGCAGTCTCGATCAGGTCCTCTTCGGGCTGGCGCAGCTTTCCGCGCGCCGCCTCGACCAGCTTCACTCCGGCGCGCCAGGTCAGCATCAGGAAGGCGACGAGGGCGGCGAGCAGCAGCGGAAACCAGCCACCCTCGAACAGCTTGATCGAGTTGGCGGAGAAGAAGACCACGTCGATCACGAAGAAGAAGCCGTTCACGGGGACCACGAGCCAGGGCGAATAGCCCCACTGGATCGCGACCAGGGCGGCGAGCAGCGTGGTGATGGCCATCAGCAGCGAGACTGCGATACCGTAGGCGCCGGCGAGCGCGTCCGATGTGCCGAAGCTGACCACCGCGCCGAGGGTTGCGGCGGCGAGCAGCCAATTCACCAGCGGCACGTAGATCTGGCCGATCGCGGCGCTCGTGGTGTGGCGGATCTGCATGCGCGGCAGGAAGCCGAGCTGGATCGACTGCTGGGTCAGCGAGAATACGCCGGAGATGATCGCTTGCGAGGCGATCACGGTCGCCACAGCCGAGAACGCGACCAGCGCGTAATGCAGGACATCGGGGCAGAGCTGGAAGAACGGGTTCTCGATCATGCCCGGGTCGATGATCAGGAGCGCGGCCTGGCCGAAATAATTCAGCACCAGCGCCGGCAGGCAGATCGCGAACCACGCCAGCCGGATCGGCAGGCGCCCGAAATGGCCCATGTCGGCATACATGGCCTCGCCGCCGGTCACGGCAAGGAAGGCCGCGCCGAGGATCGCGAACGAGATATGGAAATCCTGGTGGATCAGGAAGTCGAAGGCGTAGAGCGGGCTCAGCGCCGCCAGCACCGCCGGCGCCTTGATGATGCCGTGGATGCCGAGCGCGGCCAGCACGAAGAACCAGGCCAGCATCACCGGTCCGAAGATGCGGCCGATGAAGCCGGTGCCCTGCTTTTGCATCACGAACAGGCCGACCAGGATGACGATGGTGATGGGCACGACCGCCGGCGCGAGCGAGGGGGCGTCGACCTTGAGACCCTCGATGGCTGACAGCACCGAGATCGCCGGCGTGATCGCGCCATCGCCATAGAGCAGCGCCGCGCCGATCAGGCCGACCACAAGGAGATGGGCGCGCCAGGTGCCTGGCTGCGCGTGACGGGCATGCAGCAGCGCCAGCAGCGCGACGATGCCGCCTTCGCCGCGGTTATCCGCGCGCAGGATCAGTAGTGCGTATTTCAGCGAGATGATCAGCAGCAGCGCCCACAGGATCAGCGAGGCAACGCCCAGGACGGCCTCGGGAGACACTGTGCCGCCATGCGCTGCCGCCTTGGCGGCTTCCTTCAGGGCGTAGAGGGGGCTGGTGCCGATATCGCCATAGACCACCCCGAGGGCGCCCAAGGTCATGGCAATCGGCAGCGGGTCAGGATGATGGCCGGAAGCGACTGCGGGCGTACTGGACAAAGGCGACCCCCCGATGGGATCGCGCCCTACGGGCCATTCCGAGGAGCGCGAGCGTCACGCAGTCTGCGACGAGACGCCGCAAATATCCATGGTGTTTATCGCGAGGTTCATGACGCCGAGCTGACAGACCGCCTACGGGGTGCGGTCCGCCGTCACCAAGCGAGCGACGCGAACGTCAGCCTTGGTGCCGGCGCGGCGCAGGCAGGACGCCTCGAAATTGGGCCAGGCCCGCTGCGAGCAGTCCCTGCCGATGGTCTTGATGTCGAGCCTATCGGCCTTGGCAAGCGGCTGCGGGACGCTCGCTTCAACGGTGGGAGCAAAACCGGGCAGGAAGGTGAGAGCAGTAGCAACACACGCAGCGATAGCGATCGCTGAAAGAGCCTTGATCATTTGACGGTCCCCTGTGATGCGGCCGCTACGCCCGGTGTGCGGCCCGTCATTCGTTGGCTGGATTAGTAACCATGACCAGTTTCCGGACGTCTTCGCCGACGCCGGAAATGGTTTCGTTCGTGCGCCGTTTTGTTTCGCGGACACTCCGAGGACGAAACAATCCGGGGCCTTCCGACAGGGACTGGCGGAAAAGCCGGCAGGAAACAGGCAAGAAGCTGGCAAGGAACCTGTCCGGCTTGCCGGGCCGGGCGGGGCGCGGTAGGACGTGCCATGCCGCGCATTGCCTTCTATCCGGGTTCCTTCGACCCCATCACCAACGGCCATCTGGACGTGGTCCGGAACAGTGTCCCGCTGTGCGATCGCCTTGTGGTCGCGGTCGGGGTCCATCCCGGCAAGAAGCCGCTATTCTCGACCGAGGAGCGGCTCAAGATGCTTCACGATGTCTGCGGGCCGGTCGCGGCCCAGGCCGGCTGCACGCTCGAGGCCGTGACCTACGACGATCTCGCAGTCACCGCGGCGCGCAAGTACGGCGCGACCATCATGATTCGGGGTCTGCGCGACGGCACCGACCTCGACTACGAGATGCGGCTCGCCGGGATGAACGGCACCATGGCCCCAGACGTGCAAACCGTCTTCCTGCCGGCCTCCCCAGTAGTCCGCCCGATTACCGGCACATTGGTGCGCCAGATCGCCGCCATGGGCGGAGACGTCTCGGCCTTCGTCCCGCCGCTCGTTGCATCCCAGCTCAAGGCAAAATTCGCCGGATAACGGCGCGCTTTTTCATCTCACTTGATCCGGAGTTTCCATGATCCGTCGTCTCGCAATTCTTGCCACGATGTTCGTCGCGCTGATTGGCGCAGTCCCGGCGCTGGCGCAGCAGCTGCCGGCCAATCTCGACAAGGCCAATGCGCTTGTCATCGACACCACCAAGGGCCGCATCGTCATCAAGCTCAGGACCGACCTTGCGCCGCAGCACGCCGAGCGCCTCAAGCAGCTCGCGCGCGAGGGCTTCTACAACAACGTGCCGTTCCACCGCGTGATGGACGGCTTCATGGCCCAGACCGGCGACGGCCAGAACGGCAACGGCACCGGCGGCTCGAAATATCCAAACCTGAAGCAGGAATTCTCCAAGGTTCATTTCGCCCGCGGCATCGTCGGCATGGCCCGGCGCGGCGACAGCGTCGATACCGCCAATTCGCAGTTCTTCATCATGTTCGCCGACGGCGGCAGCCTCGATAACCAGTACACCGTGGTCGGCGAGGTCGTGCAGGGCATGGACGTGGTCGACAAGCTGAAGAAGGCACCGGCCGGCTCGCCGGGCGGCACCGTCACCGATCCCGACAAGATGGTGAAGGTGCAGGTCGCCTCCGACATCAAGTAGCCGGGACGATGGCGCGCCGCGGCGACAGGCTCCTGTTCGCTGCAGCGGCGCTGCTGCTCGGCATCACCGGTGCGGCCGCAGAGGACGCGTCGGTCAACACCATCCAGGACGTCTTCCAGCACTTGCGGACCTGCTGGAAGCCACCACCGCCCAGCAAGGCTCGCCCTATCGACATCACCGTCGTCGTGAGCTTTAACCGGGCCGGAAACATTCTGGGCCATCCGCGGATTACCTATGAATCCGCGGAGGCCTCCGACAGTGACCGGCTGCAATACCGGATCGCGGTGATGGAGGCGTTGCAACGCTGCACGCCGATGCCATTTACCGATGCAATGGCCGGCGCCGCGGCGGGACGACCATTCGCGATCCAGTTCCGTAACCGCAAAACTTCGCCTGACAAGACTTCACCCCCAACGCAAGAGAGACGAGCATGAGCGTCACCGAAAACACATTGATCCTCGAGACCACGCAGGGACCCGTCACCATCGAGATGCGGCCCGACCTGGCGCCCGGCCATGTCGCGCGCATCAAGGAGCTGGTCCGCGAAGGCTTCTACGACGGCATCGTGTTCCATCGCGTGATCGAAGGCTTCATGGCGCAGACCGGCTGCCCGCACGGCACCGGCACCGGCGGCTCGGGCCAGAAGCTGAAGGCCGAGTTCAACAAGGAGCCGCATGTGCGCGGCGTGACCTCGATGGCCCGTGCGGCGAGCCCCGACTCCGCCGACAGCCAGTTCTTCATCGTGTTCGACGACGCCCGTTTCCTCGACAACCAGTATACGGTCTGGGGCAAGGTGACCGAGGGCATGGAGAACGTCGACAAGATCAAGCGCGGCGAGCCGGTGCAGAACCCCGACAAGATCGTCAAGGCGCGGATGGCGGCTGACAAGGAGTAGCAGTTGCCGCTGTCATGCTCCGCGAAGGCGGGGCATCCAGTAACCGCCGGCTCTGGTTACGACAAAGATCGTGAGTACTGGATCGCCCGCCTTCGCGGGCGATGACTGGTTCTGGAAATGCGCACTGACCTGTTCGATTTCGACCTGCCGCCCGAGCGCATCGCGTTGCGCCCGGCGAGCCCGCGCGACTCCGCAAAAATGCTGGTCGTGGAGAACGGCGCGCTGCGCGACCAGATCGTCGCCGACCTGCCGCACTGGCTGAAAGACGGCGACCAGCTCGTCGTCAACGACACCAAGGTGATTTCGGCGCAACTCAAAGGCCGCCGCATCGGCCGCGAGACCGAGCCGAAGATCGAGGCAACCTTGATCAAGCGGCTGGACGGCTCGCGCTGGCAGGCGCTGGTGAAGCCCGCGAAGAAGCTCGTCGCCGGCGACCGCATCCGCTTCGGCAATGAAGGCAAGGTCTGCCTGCTCGGCCATCTCGATGCCGAGGTCGAGGCCAAGGGTGGGGAAGGCGAGGTGACGCTGTCATTCTCGTTCCACGGCCCGGCGCTCGATCAGGCCATCGCCGATCTCGGCAGCCCGCCGCTGCCGCCCTACATCGCTTCGAAACGTACGCCTGACGATCAGGATTTCGCCGACTACCAGACCATGTTCGCGGCGAACGAGGGGGCCGTTGCAGCTCCCACCGCGGGTCTGCATTTCACGCCGGCGCTGGAGCAGGCGCTCGGCGCGCGCGGCGTCGGCATCAACCGCATCACGCTGCATGTGGGGGCAGGGACCTTCCTGCCGGTCAAGGTCGACGACACCGACGGCCACAAGATGCACGCCGAGTGGGGCACGATCTCCGCGGAGACGGCGGAGCGGCTCAACACCGCGCGAAAAAACAGCGGCCGCATCATCGCCGTTGGCACCACGTCATTGCGGCTGCTCGAAAGCGCCGCCAGCGAGGACGGCACCATCCAGCCGTTCACCGCCGAGACCTCGATCTTCATCACGCCGGGCTATCGCTTCCGCGCGGTCGATGTCCTGATGACGAATTTTCATTTGCCGAAGTCGACGCTCTTCATGCTGGTGTCGGCTTTCGCCGGCCTGGATACGATGAAGCAGGCCTATGCCCACGCGATTGCGAATGGATACCGCTTCTATTCGTATGGCGACGCGTGTTTGTTGTTTCGGGCGCGCGACTAACACCGGCGATGTAGTAGGGTGGGCAAAGCGAAGCGTGCCCACCATCTTTCCTGAATGCGCGGTAAGAGTGGTGGGCACGGCGCTCGCGCGCCTTTGCCTACCCTAGGATACCGGTTACGCCATCATCCGCTGCGGCAACAGCTCCGCGATCTGCACCGCATTCAGCGCGGCGCCCTTGAGCAGCTGATCGGCCGCCACGAACATCGAGATCGAATGTCCGGAGGGGTCGCTGAGATCGTTGCGGATGCGGCCGACCAGGACGTCGTCCTGGCCCGAGGCGTCGATCGGCATCGGAAAGTAGTTCTTCACGCGATCGTCGACGACCTTCACGCCCGGGGCCTGCGCCATGATGGCGCGAACCTGGTCCTCCGTGATGGGCTTCTCGCATTCGAAGGTGATGGCCTCGCAATGGGCGCGCAGCACGGGCACGCGGACGCACGTCACGCCAATGGCGATCTTCTCGTCCTCAAAAATCTTGCGAGTTTCCTTGATGACCTTGGTCTCTTCGTCGTTGTAGCCGGTCTCGGGGTCGACGGCGGTGTTGTGATTGAACAGGTTGAAGGCGTAGGGGTGCGGCATCACCTTGGGCGTATAGACCTGCCCGTTGAGACTGGCGCGAGTGGACTCGACGAGCTCGTCCATCGCGGCAGCGCCAGCGCCGGAGGCTGCCTGATAGGTCGCGATGATGACGCGCTTGATGCGGTTGTTCTGATGGATCGGCCAGAGCGGCACCAGTGCGGTGATCGCGGCGCAATTCGGATTGGCAATGATGCCCTTGTGGTCGCGAATGCGGTTGCCGTTGACCTCGGGGATCACCAGCGGCACGTTCGGGTCCATCCGGAAGGCGGAGGAGTTGTCGACCACGACGGCGCCGGCCTTGACCGCGAGCGGCGCATACTTCTTCGAGATGCTGCCGCCAGCGGAGAACAGGGCGATATCGACGCCCTCGAAGGCGCGCTCGGTCAGCTCCTCGATGACGATGGCCTGGCCACGGAACGACACCGTCTTGCCGGCGGAGCGGGCGCTGGCGAGCGCCTTGAGCTTACTGATGCGAAAGCCGCGCTTGTCCATGGTGGCGATGAATTCGGCGCCCACCGCACCGGTGACGCCGACAATCGCGACGACGGGATCGTTACTCACTGTGTCCTCCATTGAGATCGATTTAGACAACAAAAAAGCCCCGGACCTTCGAGGGCGGGGCTTCGGTAGAGCTGATGCGTTTTAGTCGACGACTACGCGCGCACGCCTCCCCGGGCCCCGAAGGCCGTGGTGGTTTTGGTCGTGCGTTTGGTGGTCGTGAACATGGCGGCGACTTATGCGGGAGAGTTTTGCGGCCGTCAATGGGTTTTCGGCGGGATTGTGGCCGGCGCTATTTTGCTCGCGCCCCGGGCGGCTCGAGGATGACCTCCTTGAGGTCGTCGCCGCTGATGACGACGATCGCGAAATTAAGCCGTCCGCGTTCGCGCACCAGTCCGCCGCTGATGGCTTTGCCGGACGCCGCCTGCTCGGCGACGCGCACTGCGTCCGCCAGGCGGTGTCTGATGGTGCCGAGCACTGCGAGGTTGCTGCGATCCTCGTGGTCCAGCTCGGCCAGGGGCAGGGCAGCTTCGCCGCCGATGAGCTCGCCGGTCGCGGCGTTGATGGTGTGACGCCAGATCCGGTCGTTGTGCAGGGTTTTGACCCGGTACACCGGTACGCCCGCGCCGCCGTCGAAGCTGATATCCGCGGTCGTGGCCCCGGCATGACGGGCTTCCGCAATCGCCATGGCCTGGCTGATCGAGATCGACGAGCCGCGGAAGCGTTCGATCTCGCGGCTGACGGCCTGGCGGTCCGCTGCGGCGTCCCCATCTGTCTCGTCGTGGAGGGCGGTGGGTGTGCTCCCCGCCGAGACGACCGCGCGGGCGGGCGCTGCGACGAGCAGCCCCGACAGGGCGACCGCCAGCAACCCGTACACCCGTCGTCTCGTCGCGCTCATGGTCGAATCCTCGGCCGGCAAGCCTTGAACCAGCAAGTGTGCCGGATAATCGTAAAGAAGTCGCGGCCGACCACGGGCAATGGCCGGCCGCTGATAGCAGCAACGGGCTGTACCCGTCGCGGCGATCTAAGCGGTCCGGTCCTCTTTTGGGGCTGGTGAAAAAAGTGGCCCGTCCCGCTCGATAAACAAAACCATACCGTATCGTTTTATTCTGTCAACGAAGAGACCCGCGTCCCCTGGGGACAAATCGCCAGTTTCACGGAAATGTCAGCGGGAAGGGCGGCGCCGTTGGGGCGCTTTGGTCGTGTCTTTGGACGTGCTTTGCACGCGGCCGGCAGGTCCGAGCGCACCGGCCAGGAACAGCTTGATCGCCGCGCGCATCCGCTTCTCTGCGGCCTTGATCTCCATCGGCGTGCCGAACGTCGCCATGCGGTGAGTGTGGCCAACGACGACGTCGAGGAACACTTCGGCCGCGATCGTGGTGTCGTCGACATCGAGCGCGCCTTGCGCCACCAGATGGTCGAAGAAGCGCGCGGTCGTCGCCACGGCCTTCAGCCAGCCTTCTTCCTTGCCGAGCTTGGCGATGTCGGGGAAGTTGATCGCCTGTGACGTCATCATGCGGCTGAACGCCATGGCGTCGGGCCCGCAGGTGAAATTGAGCATTTCGCGCCCGATCTCCACCAGTCGCTGCTCGACCGAAATGTCGGATGAGCTGCCCAGCTGCGTCTCGGCCGCAGCCGACAGTGGCGCAAGCCAGCGCGCAATCTCGCGCCTCAGCACCGCCGTGAACAGCCCGCGCTTGTCGCCGTAACGGGAATAGACGGTCGGCTTGCTGACGCGAGCTGCTTCCGCCACGGCGTCGAGCGAGGTCGCATCAAATCCGCGATCGAGGAACAGGCGGGTGGCAACCTCGATCAGCCGCTGATCGCGCTCGATCGCAGCGCTCTTGGTCGGCCGGCCGCCACGCGATTTCGAGGCCTCGCGGCGTGGTGCAGCCGTTCTTGTCCTGGTTGCAGCCAATCCCATGCCCAATGATATGCCCAATGATTCCTGCGCGATCGTGCCAGTGGTCATTGTTCTATAACGCGCAGCGACCGGGCCGTCATCGCGAATCTGGCGGAATTGGCCGTAGCGTCAACGGTCTCGCTGCGAACGCCGTTCCACGACGCGGACGTCACGGCATCCGCGAGGTCCAGGCCTGGCCGCCTGCCGCTTTCTCGTATCCATATTGGTAGAGCGCCCGCATATAGCCGGTGTCGAAGCCTTCGGACGGGGGCGCCGGATAATCGCGCTCGATGTAGGAGAGATGGAAGCCGAGGTGGTTGCGCTGGGCGAAGTCATAGGTCGAGAAGATGATCGAGCGCGTCTGCGATTGCGTGATCGAGGACAGGCTGCGTGAGGCGACATCGATCGTGCTGTTGGCGACGAGCTCGAAGTTGCGTTCGATCTTCTTGTTGACGAGGATGTAGATGTCCATCTTCGCCTTATCAGGCAGGCGCCCCTGGAACAGCAGGGCCTCCGGCAAGGTCAGCACGGGCGCCGTCACGCCACCATCGACATGCATCTCCTGAAATTTGCGGCCCTGGCCTTCGGCCTCGATCAGGATCGGCGGAAACACCAGGGGGATGCTGGCGGACGCCGCCATCACGTCGCGAAACAGCTTCAACGCCTCGGGCGTGCCGACCGCGGCGATCTTGCCCATGTCCCAGATCGCGGTGCGCTGGGTGTCGAGATCGGTGGTGACCACCAGCAGCCGCCGGCCCCTGGCGTTCTCGCGGGCGACCTGTGCCATGATTTCCGGCCCGACATAGCGCGCGACCAGCTCGCGCAGCCGCGTATTGCCGAACAGGCCGGAGCCGAACAGCACGCGGATGATGCTGGGATCGTTCAGCAGGCTTTCGGCGATGCCGCTGGTGTAGAGCTCTCGAAGCGTGTCGTCATATTGCGATCCGAGGAATGCAAAGGGCGCGATCAGGCCGCCGGTGCTCACGCCCGAGACGACGGAGAATGTCGGACGGTTACGCGCCGCGGTCCAGCCGTTCAGCACGCCGACACCATAGGCGCCATCGGCACCGCCGCCTGATAGCGCAAGATAGGTTCCGCTTCCGGTTGCCCTGTCCTGCTCGAAGCTGAACTTCGTGATGGGCTCGTCGGCGTAGCGCCGCAGGCCGTCGATATCGAGCACGCGCGAAGCACTCGCATCGGCCGCCGTATACGGCGTGCGGGGGAGCGAGGTGCAGGCGGCGAGTGCCAGGCTGCACGCGAGTGCTAGCGACCTGATCAGGCGGGCGCCTGTCCGCTTTGTCCAGCCATCGGCGAGGCTGGACATCTCAGTCGAACAATTGGGGAGGGGCATCGGTCGGTGGCTGGCGATCACGCATCTACGGCCGCTGGCGATTTGCCGCGCCGTCTCGTCCAGCCCCCGCTATGAAACTATACTGTATCGTTTTATTTATCAAGCGTGACCGGTATCACGTCCGCGTCAGCGGTGTTCCAGTCTGGGGCATCGCGGTCCGGGCGGGTTGATCGGCATGTCTCGACACGCAATAAGCACCGCCATGAGTCTCCCCGATGCTGGTCTACCCAACCATTTCGAACTGCTCGCCACCGATGGCTCGGCGCGCGCCGGCCGCCTGACCACGCCCCATGGCGTGGTGCGGACCCCGGCCTTCATGCCGGTCGGCACGGCCGGCGCCATGAAGGGCATGCATTGGCGCGAGGTGCGCGATGCCGGCGCCGACATCGTGCTCGGCAACACCTATCACCTGATGCTGCGTCCGGGCGCGGAGCGTATCAACGCCCTCGGCGGCCTGCAGAGATTTACCGGCTGGAACGGGCCGATGCTGACGGATTCCGGCGGCTTCCAGGTGATGTCGCTGTCGGACCTGCGCAAGATCAGCGAGCACGCTGTCACCTTCCGCTCGCATATCGACGGCGCCAAGATCGAGCTGTCGCCGGAGCGCTCGATCGAGGTGCAGCGCCTGCTCGGCTCCGACATCGCGATGCAGATGGACGAATGCGTGCGGCTGCCGGCGGAGCGCGACGACATCGACCGCGCGATGCTGCTGTCGCTGCGCTGGGCCGAGCGAAGCAAGCGGGCCTTCGAGA
This sequence comes from Bradyrhizobium sp. S3.12.5, assembly GCF_040548225.1. Classification (NCBI taxonomy): domain Bacteria; kingdom Pseudomonadati; phylum Pseudomonadota; class Alphaproteobacteria; order Hyphomicrobiales; family Nitrobacteraceae; genus Bradyrhizobium; species Bradyrhizobium sp. S3.12.5. The sequence goes on along the minus strand of NZ_JBEPRF010000016.1, from coordinate 140,392 downwards.
GCGCGCCCGACGGCTACATGCTGTTCGGCATCGTCCAGGGCGGCGACATCCCTCAGCTGCGCCATGCCAGCGCGCAGGGCCTCGTCGAGATCGGCTTCCACGGCTATGCGATCGGCGGGCTTGCGGTCGGCGAGCCGCAGGCGGTGATGCTGGCGATGATCGACGAGACCGCGCCGGCGCTACCGTTGGACCGGCCGCGTTATCTCATGGGCGTCGGCACGCCGGACGACATTCTCGAGGCGGTCAAGCGTGGCATCGACATGTTCGATTGCGTGATGCCGACGCGCAATGGCCGCCACGGCGTGGCCTTCACGCGCTTCGGCCAGGTCAATCTGCGCAACGCGCGCCACGCCGACGATCCGCGTCCGCTCGACGAAGAGATCTCATGGCCGTCGGCGCGCAATTGCGCGCGCGCCTACCTGCACCATCTCGTCAAGGCCGGCGAGACGCTTGGGGCGATGCTGCTGTCCGAAATCAATATCGCTTACTACCAGTTCCTGATGCAGGGCATCAGGGGCGCGATCGCACACGGAACATTCGACGAGTTCTATCAGCGTACGCGCGAGGACTGGGCGAGGGGCGACATCGCCCCGCGCTAGATCAATTGCACACGAGCCGCTGTTTGACAGCATGCTTGGTGACGAAGCCGTAACCGCAGGTGTCGCAGGTCCAGAGATAGCTGATCACGTGGTCCGAGATATAGGCGGAAGCTTCGGCGGCGACCATGGAGTCGGCGCAGACGGGACAGGTGGGCAACTCGCTGCAACGCGGATCGCCCTTCAGCGTGACGGTCGACAACACTTCAGCGACTGCTGACATCGTGGTGACCTCTCTGCTTCGAGACCTAAGTCTAACATAAGCAGAATCAGTTGACGAGGTCGCAACACAAATGCGTTGATTTTCTGATAACTAGACCTCACGCGATTTTGCGATGCAGCGTATTTAACGTGTGCAGCATTGTCGCTTGCGTGTCGCCGCAGGCTGTCTCTAACTGTGCAAAAGCCGCGACAGAAGCGCAATTCGTTGCCACAGGGAGTCCATCATGGACGCATCGTCCAATACGGGTGCAGCGCACCAGCCCGGCCGCGGCCGGATCTACCCTTCGATCGTCGAGGCTTTCGGCGACACGCCGATCGTGCGTCTGTGCCGGCTGCCCGGCATGCACGGCGTCAGCGCGACCATTTTGGCAAAGCTTGAATATTTCAGTCCGGCCGCGAGCGTGAAGGACCGCATCGGCGCGGCCATGATCATCGCCATGGAAAAGGCGGGCATCATCAAGTCCGACACAGTGCTGATCGAGCCGACCTCCGGCAATACCGGCATCGCGCTCGCCTTTGTCGCTGCATCACGCGGTTACCGGTTGAAGCTGGTGATGCCGGAATCCATGTCGATCGAGCGGCGCAAGATGCTCGCCTTCCTCGGTGCCGAGCTGGTGCTGACGCCGGCCGCGCAAGGCATGAAAGGCGCGATCGCGGCGGCCGAAGAACTTCTGAAGACGACCCCGAACTCGGTGATGCCGCAGCAGTTCAAGAACCTCGCCAATCCCGAGGTGCATCGCCGCACCACCGCGGAGGAGATATGGAACGACACCGCCGGCAACATCGACTTCTTCGTCGCCGGCGTCGGCACCGGCGGCACCATCACCGGTGTCGGTCAGGTCCTGAAGCCGCGCAAGCCCTCTTTGCGGGTCGTCGCGGTCGAGCCCGAGGAGAGCCCGGTGCTGTCGGGCGGCCAGCATACGCCGCACAAGATCCAGGGCATCGGCGCGGGCTTCGTGCCCGACATTCTCGACCGCTCCGTGATCGACGAGATCGTGAAGATCGACTCGACCACGGCGATCGAGATCTCGCGGGCGCTAGCGCGGCATGAGGGCATTCCGGGCGGCATCTCCTCCGGCGCCGCGATCGCCGCAGCGCTCCAGATCGGCAAGCGGCCGGAAGCTGAGGGAAAAACCATTCTGGCTATAGTGCCGTCCTTCTCCGAGCGGTATCTTTCGACTGTTCTGTTTGAAGGAATCTGAGAGATGGCGGATCAACCACCGAGGCGGCCGCGGACATTGGGCGACGCGCGGTCGGAGGCCGAGGCAGCGTTCAAGAAGGTGACGGCCAAGGTGGCCGCGGCGCCGCCGAAGCCGAACGTGGCGCCGGGGATCAAGGAGCAGGTCACGCTGCGCATTGATCAGGATGTGCTGGAGTTTTTCCAGGAGGGCGGCCCCGGCTGGCAGGATCGTATGAACGAAGCCCTGCGCAAGGCCGCGGGGAAGTAGCTTCCTCCCAGCGAGGACGTCCGACGAAAAAAGCCCGGCGGCGAGCCGGGTCTTTGTGTTTGCGATCAGACCTCAGCGGCGGAACATGCCGCCCATCATGCCGCCGACGACGCCGCCCATGAAGGCCGCGCCGGCGTCGCCGCCGCCGCTGTGACGGGGCGCAGGTGCGCTCTGGGCCTGGGCGGGGGCACGTCGGGCCGGCTTCGAGCTGTCATCGCTTGCGGTCGGCGTCGACGCGACGATCTCGGACAGCAGGGCCTTGTGCTGGAGCTTGTTGAGGAAGCCCGTCGACGGATAGCCGCGGGCGGCCTGCCAGCGCTTGAGCACGGTCCGGGTCTCGTCGTTGAACGCGCCGGTCACCTTGGTGTCGAAGCCGAGGCCGTTGAGGCGGCGCTGCACGTCGCGGCGCTGACCCTTGTCGAGGCCGATCTGGTCCTCGGTGAGCTGGCTGGCATCATCTGTGAAGGTCGCCGGATCGACGCCGGCATTGAGGTTGCGGGTCGTGGTCGACGGACCGTTCTGGATCGCCGCGAGCCGTGCCAGCGCCAGCGCCTTGAACTGGCCGTTCGGATAGGCGGAGAGGTAGGCGTTGAGCTCTTCCGGCTTGTTGGTTTCCTTCACCGAGCGCCAGTACTCGAGCTCGACACCGTCGGAGCTGCTGCTGGCCGCAGCCGCCGGCGTGCTGCTCGAGGCGGCGGCCGGTGCGGCGTTGGCGACCTGCTGGGTCTGCTGCGCCGGGTTGAGATAGACGGCGCCGATCAAATTGGTGTGGCCCCACGGCAGCTGGCCCTTGTGGGTCTCTTCATTGACCTGGGCGCGCACCGAGGTCATCGCCTGCTGGATCTCGACGCCGGGCTTGGTGATGTTGTCGATCAGCGCACGGGTGAACGGGCTGTTGTTGCCCTCCTGGCCATCGAGTGCCGTCTGGCCCGGGCCGGTGGCGAACGCGATCAGCGTGCCTTCGCCGGACTTCATTTCAGCGAGGCCGCTCTGCACGTTGACGCTGCGGGTCGCCGAGTTCGATTTGATCTTGGCGGCGAAGGGATTGTCGCGGCAGGCGTCGAGGAACACCAGCTTGACCTTGGCATCGCCCATGGTCTGGTCGAGCGTCAGATCGATGTTGATAGCGGCCCCCAACTTGACGTCCATCTCCGACTTGATGTCGGCATCGACCGGCAGGAGATAGTTGCTGCCACCGACGGCGATGCCGTGACCGGCATAATAGAACACCGCGACATCGGAGCCCTGCGCCTTGCGGCCGAAGTCGAGCAGCTTCTCCGTCATCTGGTCGCGGGTGAGGTTGGATCCTTCGATCACTTCGAAACCGACATTGCGCAGCGTCGATGCCATCGCCTTGGCGTCGATCGGCGGGTTCGGCAATTGCGCGACGTTCTTGTAGGCGCCGTTGCCGACGACGAAAGCAACGCGGCGGTCGGCCTTGGCGGCGCTGACCGACAGCGCCATGCACATCAGCGAAACGATGATGGTGAGAGTGCGCATCTGAAATCCCCAACAGAATCGAATGACAGTCAGCAACAAATTGGGGTCGAATCTATACGAAAGCGCCCGGCTTCGCGCCAGCAAAACGACCGTTCACCCAACCCGTCGACCTGTGACCGAGTGTGCACGATGGAGGTGCCCCTCCAACGTGATCCAAATCACGCTCGACCACCTTGATTTGTCGCCTCAGGCTGTGCAGCGGTTCACTGCGCGCGGGCAGGAACGGCCGGCTTCAAATTCAGCAGATTGCCGAACAGGATCAGGGCCGCGCCGAGCACGGTCCAGGCGTCGAGCCGTTCGGAATACAGCAGCCAGCCGGCCGTGGCGGTAAGTGGGACCCGCAAGAAGTCCATGGGAACCACCACGGTCGCGTCCGCGTAGCGCATCGCGCTGGCGAGGCAGTAATGCGCGAAAGTGCCGCAGACCGAGATGACGGCCACCCAACCCCAGACATAGGTGGGCGGCCACGCCCAGACGTAGAGCGCCGGCAGGAAGCCCGCGACCGACTGCACGACCAGCATCCAGAACAGGATGGCCAGCGCGCTTTCGGTACGGGTGAGTGACTTGACCAATGCCATGGATACGCCGAAGCCGATGGCGGCGCCGAGTGCGATCAATTGGCCCTGATTGATCTCGCCGGCCGCCGGCCGCACGATGACGATCACGCCGACGAGGCCGAGCACGATCGCGGCGATCTTCCACGAAGTCATGCGCTCGGACAGGAAGCTGGCGGCGAGGATTGCGGTCCAGATCGGCATCGTGAACTCGATCGCCACCACCTGGCCGATCGGAATCAACGTCAGCGCAAAAAACCAGCCGAGTTGCGAGACGTAGTGGATCAGGTTGCGTGCGACGTGCTGGGGCAGGCGCGTGGTCCTGAGCGTTCCGTAGCCGCCGGCGCGCCGGATCATCGGATAGAGCATGCAGAGGCCGAGCAGCGATCGTACCAGCATCACCTGGAAGACGTTCATCTCGCGCACGGCCTCGCGCCCCGCGACCGCCATGACCAGCGTCAGCGACAGCCAGCCGGCCATCCAGAATGCAGCCATCGTTTTGGACGGTGTCGTGCTCATCGGGCAGGGTGCGGGAGAGTTGATCCTGAGGGGAGGGTCGGTATCGGCGACATCACCACGGTTTGCAACGGCCAGATCTGCGGGTGCAGCGTTGCAGGACAGCGTGCTAAGGCATCAACGATCAACAAGAAAATCGGGAGATCTCCGCTCATGCGTATCTTGCAGCCAGCCGAATGGAAAAAGCCGCGCGGCTTCTCACATGGCGTGGTGGCGGAGGGGCCGGGCCAATGGGTCGTGCTGGCCGGGCAGACCGGCGGCGACGAGGCCGGCAATTACGAGCCTGATATGGCCGCCCAGGTCGCGACCGCGCTGAAGCGGATCGTCAAGCTTCTCGCGGAGGCCGGAGCCGGCCCCGAGCACATCGTGCGTCTGACCTGGTATCTGACCAGCCGCAGCGAATATGAGGCCGCAGGCGCCGGCATCGGCGCCGCCTGGAAGGAAACGCTCGGGCGCAATTTCCCGCCTTCGACGCTGCTCTATATCGGAGGCCTCGTGGACGATCGCGCCAAGGTCGAGATCGAGGTCACGGCGTTTGTGCCGAACGCATAAAAAAATCGATCCGGCGATGTCGCCGGATCGATCGTCCCCAAGCGAGGCTCGCCTTAGCGCGACATCGAGATGTTGGCGCCGCGGAATTGGCTGTCCGCGCGGATCGTCACGGTCTGCTTGCTGCCACTCGTCCTCAGCGCGATGTTGGCGTTGAAGCCGGCGGCCGAGGCGACCACCTCGAAGTTCCCGCCGCCGCCACGGCCCAGCAAGGAGCCGCTGATATTGCGGCTGGCCTCGCTCCAGCTGCCGGTGATGGCGCTGCCCTCGGCCTTGACGTTGGCCGCGAGGTTGAACTTGTAGGCATCGCTCGCGCAGGTCAGCGACATCTCCATGGTGGGACCGATCGGCGCGTATTTGGCCCGGCAGCGGATCCGCTCGGTCGAGCCGTCATCGAGGATGGCGGTGCCGCTGCCGCTCCAGGTTCCCGCCATCGGGGCGAACGGACCGACCTGGGCCTTGCTTTCAGAATTGGCGATAGACGCCACAAACAAAACGGCGGCCGTCGTGAGCAGCCGCCGGCTGAGGAGGTTAGTCCCGAATAGTTTATTGGCGCGATGCTTCCCACCGCCCGCTGCACGGTATGCCTGCAGATGCTCCATTCCACTTCCCCGATCCGGCGTTGCCGCTGAGTTGACCGTTGGCATATGCACCATTGATCGAAACTTTAACAAGACCCTCACGGCCGATGGTGCCGGAAACGTTAGCGCCGGGGGCGGTGATCTTGCCGTCGGCAACCGTCAGCATCGAGCTTGCGGTCGGCTCGCAGGAGCCGGTCTTCGTCACGATTGTGACCTGCCAATTGCCGTCAAACGGGGTCTGGGCGACCGCGGGGGCGGCGAGGGTGGCGGTAATAACTGAAGCGGCACAGAACGCCGCGATGCGACCAAAACGCATGAATTCCGTCCTTGAATTTGTCTGATATGCTGACGCTTATTCGGGCGAAATGTGACGGAAATTTGGTGCGACGCAAAGTCGAAAATTGTTCCTGTGGAAACAATAGTTTATTTGTGTTTCCAGCCCCAATTTTTGAAGCAGAATCAATGCGGCTTCACGTTAATCGTTAACGTCAGGGGCGACTCACGAAAGACTTGGCGCCGAGGTCGCGAACTGCTCGTCCTGAATCTTGGCCGGCAGCGCCTTGTGGACCTTGGCGTAATCGATCACGTCGGCCAGGAGCTTGAGGCCGAGCGGGGCCAGCGCACGCTCCCAGAGTTCGCGGGCGGTCTCGCCCTTCTTGACGAAACACCAGTCCTGGGCGGCGATGGCGCCGGCGTCCATCCGGTCGGCGAGGTGATAGATCGTGCCGCCGGCGATCGGATCGCCTTCCTTGATGGTCCATTCCACCGCGGCCTTGCCGCGATGACGCGGCAGCAGCGACGGGTGATAGCCGATCCCGCCGAACTTCGCGGCAGCCAGCGCGTCCTTGCCGATCCGGGCGTGGCTGTGGGCCGTGATGATCAGGTCAGTGTCGGGGGCGATCTCGGAGGCCACCACCAGCTTGGGATTGGCCTGCACCGCGACCTCGATGCCGGCGGCCTTGGCGGTCGCGGCGAGGCGGTCATCCGCGTCGGCCACCACGACCCGCACGACCCCGACGCCGTGTTCGCGGAGCATGTTCAGGGTGGTCACGCCGAAATGGCGGGAGCCGACGAGGGTAATGCGCATGGGTGTGTGATCCGTTTCGCAGGTGCGTCATCCCCGATAACACGTCAGGCCGCCCTGTCACTACCCGCGCGGCGTTTGCGCCGGTTATCAACAATGCGAAGGCCGCGGGGACGATGAACTCGGCATTGCGCCGTCGGCCGTTCCGGTGCTTCCATGGGCGCATTGCGATCTGCCCGGAGCGAGCACATGCGATGCGCGTGGTTTGTCCTTCTTGCGGTCCTGATTGCGGCCGCTCCGGCCCAAGCCGGCGGACCTTATCCGGCAGTCCCGACCGAAAACGGGGTGGCGCCCTTCATCGGCCCGACCTGGGATGCCTATCGCTGCGCTGAAGGTACGATCTACAATTTCTACCACGGCGCCTATTACGGCGAGGAGCCGCCGGCGCTCTATCGCGGCTATGCCTACAGGCCGTACTACCGTTACAGCGCCTATCGCAAATGGCCGCGCAAATATTTCTGCGTCACGGACTAAACGTTGCCGCACGGTCACGCCATCACGAAATCATCAAACGGTAACGCGTTCTCAACTTCGCTGTCGTATCGACGAATCCGTCGCGGATTTGTATTGCGTACCGCGACACCAAGAATGTCCCGCCGGCGTGGGTGCGCGCGCCGCGGGCATTTTTGCCGGGACCGATGTCATGCCGAACGCCATTGAGCAGATCGTGGACGCCTATGTGCGGCTGAAGAACCGCCGCGGCCTCGACGAGCTGATGATGCACAGGCAGCGGCTCGCGGTCGATCTGAAGAGCAGGTCAGGCCGCTTCGATTTCAGCCTGCCGATCGGCAAGATCGACGAGGAGATCGCGATCATCGAGGCCGGACTGGCCAGGCTGGCAGCGGATGCGCCCGAGCTTGGTGCGACACGGTTCCGCTAACGGTGCTCAGTCGCGCCGGCCGCCATCGATCACGGTGAACAGCGGCCGCGCCGGGGTCGGTTCGACCAGCAATTCCTCCACCAGCGCCGTTGCCGCATCGACATATTTGCGCGTCGGCTTGTCGAGCTCGCGTTTCGCCTCGTCATCGAGTGCGACCTTGGCGGCTTCGACCAGCTTGCGCATGCGCACTGCGTGGTCGTCGCCCGCCGTCAGCGTCGCACGCGCCAGCGAGCGCAGCACGAACAGCTCGCCTTCGAGGCGGAGCAGGCGGTCGTTGAGCCTGGAGAGGACGGCGTTGAGGTCGGCCATGGCTTGCGGTTCGTTTGCAGGGGATCCTGACCCGTCTAGCGACGATGGGTGAACGGAGTGCAAATGCCGACGGTGCAATTGGGTCGATCTGTCACGTCCTTGATCCCTTCAATTTCGACGGCGGCCGAGGTTTACGCAGCGGTTCGCGCCAGATAGTCGCGGACGAAAGCGAGATACCAGTCGAGGCAGGCCGGATTGGCCATTGCTTCCTTATTGATGACTTTCTCGACGGGCTGGCCGAGCAAGAGCTTCTTGATCGGCAGCTCCTGCTTCTTGCCCGACAGCGTGCGCGGGATCTCGGCGACCGCAAAAATCTCATTCGGCAGGAAGCGGCGTGACAGGCCGGCCTCGATCGCCTTGTTGATCTTCGCCTGCATCGCGCCGTCGAAGGCTGTGCCCTCGCGCAGCACCACAAACAGCGGCATGTAGCTGTCGCGGCCGAGATATTCGAGGTCGACGACGAGGCTATCGAGCACCTCCGGCAGCGCCTCGATCGCGGAATAGAGCTCGCTCGTGCCCATGCGCAGGCCATGCCGGTTGATCGTCGCATCGCTGCGGCCGTAGATCACGCACGAGCCGTCCGGATTGACCTTGAGCCAGTCGCCGTGCCGCCACACCGGCCCGCGGCCGCTGCCGTCGAAATTGTCCGGGTAGGTCTCGAAATAGCTCGCGAGATAACGCGCGTTGCCCTTGTCGTTCCAGAAATAGAGCGGCATCGACGGCATCGGTTCGGTGCAGACGAGCTCGCCGACCTCGTCGATCACGGCGCGGCCCTGTTCGCTGAAGGCTTCCACCGCTGCTCCCAGCAGGCGGCACTGCATCGCGCCCGGCGTCTGCGGCAATTCGCGGTTGCCGCCGATGAAGGCGCCGGCGAAATCGGTGCCGCCCGAAATGTTCGCCCACCAGATGTCGGCTTGCGCCTGGCTGCCGTTCGTTGTCGACAGCGCCGCGAAGCGATCGTTGAACCAGGCTTGCGTGTCGGCGCTGAGCGGCGAGCCGGTCGAGCCGAGACAGCGCAGCCGCGACAGATCGCCGGCTGCAGCGAGATCGATCTCGGCCTTGGCACAGTTTGCAAAGAACGCGGCACCCGCGCCGAAGAAGGTCGCTTTCGATTGCGCCACGAAGCGCCACGACGTGGTCCAGTCCGGCTTGTCCTTGGTGCCGCCGGGGCTTCCGTCGAAAATGCAGCAGGTGGTGCCGCTGAGCAGGCCGCCGACCTGGCTGTTCCACATGATCCAGCCGGTCGAAGAGTACCAGTGATAGCGCTCGCCGAACGAGTTCTGGTGATAGGAGCAGCCGATGTCGTTGTGCAGGCCGAGCAGCGCCAGCACGACGATGACGATGCCGCCATGGCCGTGCACGATCGGCTTGGGCAGGCCGGTGGTGCCGCTGGAATAGACGATCCAGAGCGGATGATCGAACGGCAGCCACATCGGCTCGAACGCGTCGATCGCGGCGCCCGTCCTTGCGGTGATGTCGGAGAGCAGGGCGTCCGGTGCGGCAGGAGCCGTGGCGTCGCTGTGCAGAATCACATGCTCGACGCTCGGCAGCGATCGCCGCAGCTCGGCGACGACATCCCTGCGGTCATGCCTGCGTCCGGCATAGGTGACGGCGTCGCAGGCGATCAGCACCTTTGGCTCGATCTGCTTGAAGCGGTCGATCACAGCGGGCGCGGCCATGTCGGGCGCGCAGACGCTCCAGACCGCGCCGATGCTGGCGCTGGCGAGAAACGCAATGATGGTCTCGGCGATGTTGGGCAGATAGGCCGCGATGCGGTCGCCGGGCTTGATCCCCGTGTCCTTCAGATGCAGCGCGAGCGCCGCCGCCTTGCGCTTGAGCTCCGGCCAGCTGGCCTCGTGGAGCTTGCCGTCCTCGCCCCCGCTGACGATCGCGGGCAGGCCGGCGGCATGCGCCGCGTCGACATGCCGGAACACCTGCCGCGCATAGTTGACCTGCGCACCGGGAAACCACACCCCGCCCGGCATCTTGCGCTCGGTGATGACGGCCGCAAACGGCGTCGGCGATTGCAGATCGTAATAGTCCCAGATGCTGCGCCAGAATGCATCGAGATCGCGCACCGACCATTGCCGCATCTCCTCGTAATTCGCGAAGGTGAGGCCGCGCTGCGCGGCGAGCCAGCTGCGGTAGAGGGCGATCTGGGGGACGAAGGGAGCGGCCATTGGGTATAGGCTTCGGTTGCGGGCAGGGGAGTCTATGTCGAAAACAACCCCATGCACAGTAGCGAGGGCACTGAAACCATTCGCCATATTCAGTTGGTGGCAGGGAGACGCTTCTCGGACCTGGTCGAACGCGAACAGCCCACCGATATCGCGACTGCGCGCCGCGTAGCGTCATCTGGATTTGACACGTCGGGCAAAACACTGGCAAAGTGGCATCATCGAAAAATTTGAAACACCCGCGCGGAGAAATCCGCCGCGGGTTTTTTCATGTCGGAGCAGTTGCCATGTTCAAAGGATCGCTATTGTCGTCCGCAACGAGCAACGCAGGTTCGCTGGCGAAATCCGGATTCGACTGGGAGAGCTGGCCGCGCTGGATGCGCGAAGCGTTTGCAAATCAGCCTGATGCTACAGCGCCGGCAAAGCCGGAAACCGCGGCTGCGCCCGCACGCGTCGATCCCGCAAGCGTGCGACGTCTCACGCGCATGCCATCGCGTTCGTGAGACCCTGACAACGTTGACGAACCGTTCGACCAGGTTGCGATCGCGTGATGCCATTGAGGACACGACGGTCGCTAGCCCGAGGAACGCCACGCGGCTTGTTCGGCAGCATGGGCTTGATGGCAATCCATTCATAATCGGCGAGTTGGTTGCGCTGAAACCGTCGGAAATGACCCAAAGGAGACGTTGCCAGCTTGGCAGGCCGCTATTAACGTGGTGGGTGCCTTGGCGATCTGTATTTGATTAGAGGCAGCAAATTACCTATGGCCCGATATGATTTGTCGGAATAGCTGACGCCTGTAGTTGAAATTTCATTTGATCGAAGCCGATTGAAGCGGTCGGCTCATTACGAGCGCGATGTTCCGCGCGCATAATAGAATAGATCTATTTGACCAAAACATTAGGGGAAACCAGCATGTTTAGACTCTTTATGACGTCTGTCGCCGCTGTTGCCATCACCGTCAGTGTCGCCCGTGCCGATTCCGATCTGGTCAAGCGCGGCGATTATTTGGTCAACGGTATTCTAGCTTGTGGCAATTGCCACACGCCGAAGGGCCCGAACGGTGACGTCGTAGAAAAGTCGTTCTCCGGTGGCGGGTCCTGGGACGAACCGCCGTTCAAGGTATCTGCCGCTAACATCACCCAAGACAAGGAGACCGGAATCGGAAACTGGACCGACGCCGACATCAAGAAACTGATGCGCACCGGGGAAACGCCGAAGGGTGTGCACATCGCCATGGTCATGCCGACCGGCTTTTACCACATCATGACTGAACACGATCTGGACGCTGTCGCCGCATACTTGCGTACAATCGCACCGATCCATAACGAAGTGCCTGATCCGATTTACAAGATGCCGCAAGTCGAAAACGTCCTGCCCGGCGGCGAAAAGCCATTCACGGAATCGATGATGACCGATAGTGCGAAAAAGGGTTTCTATCTTGCCACCATTGCACATTGTATGGCGTGCCATACGCCGGTGGGACCAAGAGGTCGCGAGTTCACCACCAAACTGGGGGCGGGTGGCTCCGAATTCCGCGGCCCTTGGGGTGTCTCTGTTTCCCGCAACATCACCCAGAGCAAAACCAACGGGATCGGTGGATGGACTGACGCCGAGATCAAGCGCGCTATCACTCAAGGGATCAGCCGCGACGGCAGTCGTCTCAAGCCACCGATGGGTTTTCACTACTACGCCACGATAACTCCTGATGATCTTGATGCCGTGGTCGCCTATCTGCGCACGGTGACGGCGCAGGACTGACGCTCGAACTGCATCCAAAGGCCAAGTTTTAGCCGGTCTCGCCGCAGTCGGCTCTTTTGACCGCTTGACCCGCAGCCGCCAAAAATAGAGGGCAGAGCATGTCCGCTCTGCCCGGGAAGTTCAGACATCAAGTTGTTCTGCTATTGCGCGCGCGTCATCGACCTCGTTTTGCTAGATATCGAACGGTGCTCTCGATCTTGGTGTGCCCCAGGAGGAGCTGCACCGCCCGCAGATTGCCTGTGCGCCTGTAGATCAGGGTTGCCTTTGTTCGGCGAAGTGAATGCGTTCCAAACAGATGCGCATCGAGCCCTATACCCCTAAGCCAATCAGATAACAGCCGCGCGTCCTGCCGAGTGGTCAGGCAGCGGTCAGCGGGCAGGTCCTCACGTCATCGACTTTCAGCGCGACGACGTCACAGCCACGAAGTTTACTATCGATCGCAACGTTGAACCGCGCCAGGTCACGGTTCTGGCCTTCGACCTGAAGCTTCGTGCGGATTGACCAAACGTGCTTCGGCCGGAGTGGCGGCTTAGCGCCGACGATCTTTCCCTTATTCCACGGCATCTGCTTGGAGACGTTCGCAGTGATGCTTGGGACATCTGTCATGATGACCTCCTTCGTTAATGAGGTTGGCCATTCTCAACCGGCAATCCTCTGATCTACGTCGGCTTTCAGCGGATTGGAGACGTACTTTGGTCTAGTTCCATCGATCGAAAGGACGAGAATGACCCTGAGCTGACCTTGGCTTCACGCCTCGAAGCGATAGAATTTGTTTGGCGTAGTTGACCTTGATTGTTTAGCGCCGAAGAGACAACCTTTCGTTCTCATTTGGGGGTGCAACGTGATAAGCAGCGTGGGTCGACGCGCCGTCATTCTCGGTAGTGGAGCATTGCTGCTGGCCGGGTGCGGTTCAGCAAGAGGGGCCGCGATGACCTCGGAGAGCGTGTCGGACAGCCCTGCAGATCTTCATGACGGTTGGCGTGTCGGAAATCCTGCACGACATGGGTTCGACCCGATGCCGCTGCATGATATGCGTCGGCGCGTGGCCGACGGCCGGCTCGACAACGTCCATGCCATCATCGTCGCGCGCGACGGTGTGCTCGTGTACGAGCAGTACGCTGCCGGGCGGGATCAGTATGGCCTTGAGCCGGCCAAGCACACAGTGTTCGACGCGGCGACGAGGCACAATGGCAACTCGATGACCAAAAGCGTGACCTCGCTTTTGGTCGGCATCGCCCTGCAGCGTGGATGGATCACAACTCTGGATATGCCGGTTCTGGACTTCTTTCCCGAATATGCCGATCTGCGCACGCCGGAGAAGAGCGCGATCACACTGTATCATCTGCTGACGATGTCGGACGGCCTTGACTGGTCCGAGTTCAAGCAGCCGTTCGACAGCTTTCCCAAGATGCGTGGCGCGAAGGATGCCTATCGCTACGTGCTGGAACAGCCGATCACTGCGCCGCCGGGGCGTACCTACAACTACAACAGCGGCGCGACCGAATTGATTGGTGCTGTCTTGCACAAGACGAGTGGCAAGTCGCTTGAGGTGCTGGCCAAGGACGAGTTGTTCGCGCCGCTGGGCATCGAGGATGTCGAATGGAATCGCCGATGGCCGGATGGCGAGCCGCAGGCGAGCGGTGCGATGCGGGCGCGCCCGCGCGACTGGGCGAAGCTTGGTCAATTGGTGCTGAACCGCGGTGTTTGGAATGACCGGCAGATCGTCCCTTCGGCCTGGATCGCCGACTCCATCAAGCCTCACAACAACGGACCGGGACTGTTCCTCTACGGTTATCATTGGTGGCTCGGGCGCTCGTTCTGCCGTGGACGAGTCGTCGAATGGGCCGGTGCGATGGGGTGGGGCGGTCAGCGTTTGATGATCGTTCCGGATCTGGACATGGTCGCGCTGGTCCATGCATGGCTGCCGAACCGAATGGACCTTCCGGAAACCATTTTGCTAAACGAGTTTATCCTGCCTGCGGCGATGCCCTCCTGATCGGCAGGGGCGGTGCAGTTTGCCGCAGCCTAACAGCGCCTTATGTCGCTGACGATGTCCGGTTCTGTGCCCACCGCGGCTGCGCCCGTACGCGTCGATCCCGCAAGCGTGCGACGTCTCACGCGCATGCCATCGCGTTCGTGAGACCCTGACAAGGTTGAAGAACCGTTCGAAAGGTTGCGATCGCGTGATGCCCCGGTTGGATGCGTACGGAGGCAGAAGCAGACATCCGCCAGCCGGCAATCTCCGATGAAACCGTCGAAAATGACCAGAATCCGACCTATCGGCTTCGTGCCGAACAGTTGAGGCCTCGCGCCTAACCCTTCATGGCGGGTACGGGCGGCACCGGCAGAATGATTTCGGAAGCGACCTTCCAGTCCTTCCCGACGCGAAGCCAATTGATGATCATAAGAAACGGCTTGGCTGTTCCATCCTGCCCCGCATAAGAGACCGTGATGTTCATCGGCACGTAGGACTCGGCGACGTCGCGCGTCAGGCCGACAACCTTGAGCTTCGAATAATCGGGCTCGAGCACGACCGGACCGGAGCTGCCGATATCATGCAGCTTCTGATCAATCGCCTCGTTGCCCCAATAACCGGCCCAGTTGCCCTCGGACTGGATCGCGCTCTTAGCCACCAATAAGGTCGAGGGCGATTGCCAGAACATCTCATGCAGAGCCTTGAAATCGTGCTTGTTGGCCAATTCCATCAGCCTGCCGAACTCCGACTTGATCGTACCAAGGGTCGTAGAATCGAGCGGCTCCTCCTTGACAGCGGAAGCAGCCCCGACAGTGCCCATGGACAGCGCCATGGCGGTGAGAGTGGTAAGAAGAGTCTTGTACATGCGGGAATTCGCTTCCAGGTCGGTGGCTATGGGTCTGGTTCACATCACAACGATGCCAGTCACTTTGCGCGATGGATATGAGACACTCACTCCCATCGGCCGAGCACGGCTTCAGGACGTTAACTTGTACATTCGCGTAGCAAAGTTGTGATTTTCGCATCGAGAGTTCGGGCGACGGCGAGGGCTTCCGAACTGCCGTAATGCAGCAGGTAACTCTCCATTTTGTCATAAGAGACGTGAACGCCATCGGGACGCTCATCAATGAGGACCGTGACTGGCGCGTAAGATCCAGCATCGGGCGCGTGCCTGACCATTTCTTTCATGATGAGCGGATTGCCGACCACAAGCCGTATGAGCTTAGGCGTCTTGGATCCAGTTTCGCGACGCAAGATGTCGCCCAAGTCGAACTCCGCGAAGAGCATAAGGTCGGTGCGGCCCACGCTGCTTTGTACAATGCGCTCTAGATCCGGGAAGGATTTTGCTGCCCTCGTCGCCCTAAAAAATTCGTCAATGTCAGGCTGACCGACCGCCGACTTGAGCGCAGCCACGACAGCGTCGAAAGGTTTTGAACTCGTGAGGCTGAAGCGCTCAACTTCGACTTTTTGGATTGTCATCTTATCTTCCGTCCCAACTCTCATGGTTGAAGTGGCTCGATCGCATCAGAACGCACCGGGGATCACGCAACCGAGGGCGGAGCGTCCAGGAAAGTCCGGACGTGGCTGACGAAGATCTCGTGGTGCTGAAACAGGGCGCCGTGCCCTGAATCGGGATAGAGGACCAGTTGAGCGTTGCTTAGTTCCCTAGACATCGCGTAGGCGTTGTTCGCGGGCAGCATGGTGTCGTGGCTGCCGCTGACCACCAGAGTGGGTTGGCGGATGGCGCGCAGAATGACGTGATCGGGATCAGGTGTGGCGCACCAGGTGATCAGCGCCTTGGCCTGCGGGTCGGTTACCGCGCTGCCGTTATCGATGTCTCGATCGTTTTTACGAACCTGCGTCCGCTTCAGGAATGCCAGGCCGGACGACCGGCTGGCGGACGACTTCGTGAAGAACAGCGGCAGGCGGGGGTCCGGCGCATCGGTTTGGGAAAACGCCTCTCGGAGAACTGCTAACAAATGTTCCTCTCCGCCTTTGGGCGCAGTGCCGACGAGGATGAGCTTGCGAACCAGCCGTCCATGCTCGGCGGCGATCTGTTGGGCAACGCAGCCGCCGAGAGAAAAGCCCAGCAGGTCGACTTCAGAAACGCCGAGTAGATTGATGAAGGCAACTGCATCTCTCGCCATCGCTGCGATATTGTCAGGCGTTTGGCCGGTCGAGCGACCGACCCCGGCGTTGTCGAATGCGATCACAGGGCGATCGGTGGCGAGAGCGTTGACGACGGCGGGATCCCACGCATCGATGTTGCCCGAGAAGTGCTGCAGGAAAATCAGCGGCGTTCCAATCGCAGGGCCGAGGCGGCGATAGGCGAAGCGGATTCCGTGGCCTTCGACGTAATGCGTCGGCGCCGTCTCAAGCGTGGCGACGTCTTCGTTCGCGATGGCGAGTTGAGTCATGTCATCCTCCGGATGCTTGGCATGAAATAATCGAGTGGGGAAATGCGTTCTGCATTCCTCTGAGCGAGCCGGTGCGCTCCCGGCGCGAAAGCGCCGGGAGCAGTACTGTCACTTCACGAGCGCTGCCTTTTCGATGACCTCAGCGACTTGCTTCGCATGGACGACGAGCGAGGCATGGCTGCCGGCGACTTCCGTTATCTGCGCCTTCATCCTCGCCGCGAACAACTTCTGGGCCTCGGGCGCGAGCAACTTGTCCTTGGTGCTGATCACATCGAATGTCGGCTTGTCGCGCCAGGCCGCAATGGTGACCGGTGCCTCGAACGCAACGTGATTTAACGGAAGTTGCGAGGCAGCCAGGTGCGCGGCGATCTCCGGGGGAAGATCAGCCGCGACCGCGGAAGGAAACACCTTCGGGTCGATGTAGAGGTTGCCCTTGTCGTCGGGATGAATAGCGTTGCCGCCTTCGGTCGGCGGGCCGGCTTTGGACAGCGACGCCAGAGACTCTCCGACGCTGGGCGCGAACGCGGAGACATAAACCAGCGCCGAAACCTTGGGATCGTCCCCTGCTTGCGTGATGACGATCCCGCCCCACGAATGGCCGACCAGAACGGTCCTGCCGTCCTGCTTCGCGAGCGCCTGCTTGGTGGCATCGACGTCCGCGGCGAGCGAAGTAAGCGGATTTTCCACGAGCGTGACGTTGTAGCCTTTCTTCGTGAGAATATCAGCAACGGGCTTCCAGCTCGTCTGGTCCACGAAAGCGCCGTGTACGAGTACGATGTTATGAGCTGCTCCCTTTGGCAGTTCGGCAGAATGGACGGAGCTGGCCATGGTCGTTCCGGCCAGAAGGACGGTGGCGGCTGAGAGGAGGAGATTTCGCATTGATAATTCCTATTGGCATGTCGGACGAACTCGGTCCGGGGGAATGGACAGGCGTTTCCAGCAAGGTCGCGGTTCTTCCATCTGCCATCGGCGAAATGGTTGCCGCTCGTAACGTCGGCCCGCCGCGACCTCACCTATTCCGCGGCCCTTTCGGACGATAGGCATCAATCGTCCGGATGTTGTGTCCGATCGTCCGTCGGTCTAATCTCGGCGGCATGGACATCCTCGCCCAAGTGCTCGATCGCGTTCGTCTCGGTGGGACGCTGCTCTTTCACTTCGAGCTCGGCCATCCCTGGAATCTGGAGTTACCAGAGCGCCCCTACGCCCTGTTTCACTATCTCAGCCAGGGCTCGGCGACCCTCGCGCTCCGACAGGGACAGGAATTCAAGATGACCGAGGGCGATTTTGTCGTGATCACGCGCGGCGAGCCCCACGTGTTTTATTCGGATCGCAGGGCCAAGCCCTTGCGGATTACAGATCTCGATCGAGCGTCGTCGCGGTTTGGCGTCATTCGTCACGGCAGCCGCGCAAAGCCGCTCTCGACCATGATTTGCGGCAATTTCACGGTGTCCCGGCCGCTGTTTGGCAGCGTGCTGGAGTTACTTCCGCCCGTGCTCCTGCTGAAGCCGACCGCAGACGGTGGTTGGCTTGAAGCAATCCTGCGCCGCATGGTCACCGAGTCCGCGCTCGAGCGTCCTGGCCAACGCGTCGCGCTTTCACGATTAACGGAAGTGCTGTTTGTCGAGGTGCTCCGAAGCTGGATCGCGTCTCTCAATCCCGGACAAGGCGGCTGGCTCGGGGCCATATCTGACCCGCATATCGGACCGGCGCTCAAGCTGATTCATGAAAACCCGGAGCGGCCCTGGACCCTGAGCGACCTTGGCCAGCGCGTGGGGCTCGGCCGCTCGGTATTTTCGGCGCGCTTTACCAAGCTCGTCGGCCAATCCATGCACCGTTATGTGATCGAACGCCGGATGGCGGAAGCGGCGTTCCTGCTGGAAACCAGCGATGAGCCGATCGCACGAATTGCGAGCCGTGTCGGTTACGAGACAGCGGCGGCATTTTCGAAGCTGTTTCACCGGCATCACGGACTGTCGCCCGGCCGCTACCGAGCCTCTCGACGCGCCGACGGAGGCCATGCGCAATCTGACGCCGCGGAAGCGCAAGTATCCTATTGACCTCGAGCAAGCGCGCCGTCGCCATGTCTGCTATAGGAGCAAAGCGGACGTAGTCACCAGTCACACGATGCCGCCGGCTTTGCAGGCAAACTGCCTAGTTCTGGCCGCGCGAATCCCGGGGCCATCGTTGCAATCAAGCTCGGCCGAATTGCCAGCCGCGCGAGCCTACCAACCCACTCCCGCCCATCGCCGTCCAAACACCGTCGGCTTGGTCTTCACCGCCGACCAGCCGAAGAAATGATGCTTCCCCGACCAGGAGTGCACCACGCCGCTGCAGATGCTGCATTTGAACTGACCGGAATGCGGCTCGGCGTGCTCTTCCCTTGTCGCAGCGTAGTTCATGCCGCAACCGGGGCAGGTGAATTCTTCGATCGTCCAGATGCTGTTGGCCATTGCACCGCAAGTGTTTTTGGGACCTGGCGCAAGCGTAGGTGCGAGCCTTTGCATCGGCGTAAACCGACCCTCGGAAATCCGGTTAATCGTCGTTAGCCAAACCCGCTATTGTCGCGGAATTTGCAGGATTTCCCGATCTCCGCAGCGCTGGTCAGTCCAAATCGCGCCCCGGTCGGTCCAAGCGCCCCCTTCATCGGACAGGTAGATTTCACCCATCGCCCCGGTCGGGACGGGCGAAAGTCATTGGGGATGAGATCATGGGCAAGAAACTGATTTTGACGACTGCGCTGTTGTCGCTGGCAACACCGGTCTTTGCGGCTGACATCATCGAACCTGCGCCGGTGGTCAAGGCGCCGATCGCGTCGGCTCCGATCTTCACCTGGACAGGCTTCTATATCGGCGCCCATGGCGGCGGCGCCTGGAGCAAGTGGACCGGCATCGATCCGACCGATCCCGCAGCGACCTGGAGCTCGGTTTCGGCCAGCGGCGGCGTGGTCGGCGGCCAGATTGGCGGCAACTACCAGATCAGCAATTTCGTGGTGGGCCTCGAGGGCACCGGCGCCTGGTCCAGTATCACGCTCAATGCCGGCGGCCCGTTCGGCGGCGGTGCTGGCTTCAACCTTTCGCTCAAGAACGACTATATCGCCACTGTCGCTGGCCGTTTCGGCGTCGCCTTCGACCGCGTGCTGCTCTACGCCAAGGGCGGCGCTGCCTTTACCCGCGACAAGTACAGCGCCAATAACGGCCTGGCCGGCGCGCTCGCCGGTTCAGCCAACGGCAGCTTCAACCGCACCGGCTGGCTCGCCGGCGGCGGCGTCGAGTGGATGTTCATGCCGAACTGGTCGGTGCGGGCCGAGTACAACTATCTGGGCTTCGGCGCCCTCACCGAGCAGCCCGTGACGACGGGCAATCTGGTGGCCTCGCCCGCCAATGTGAAGCTGAACATCCAGACCGGCACGGTGGGCGTCAACTATCACTTCTGAGGGCTCGTTCGGGCACCTTCGTCACCGCAGCGTCATCTTGAAGCACAACGCGGCCGGTCCCCGACCGGCCGGAGGCGCACCCGGTCGTCTTGACGCCCGGCTCCTGGCTGGCAATAACCCTAGCCCGCGCAAGTGCCGGAACCCGGGTTGATGCCGCAAGGAAAGCCGTGCCTGTGAAAAGTCTGCGTCAGCTCCTGACGGGCGAGGACGTCATTCAGCTCGTGATCCGCCTCGGCCTGCTGGCGCTGCTGATCCTTTGGACGCTCTACATCATCAGGCCGTTCGTGCCGATCCTGGCCTGGAGCGGCGTGCTCGCGGTCGCGTTCTATCCGGCCTTCAGCTGGGTCGCCAAGATCCTCGGCGGCCGGCCCAAGACCGCGGCTGCGATCCTCACCCTGATCACGCTCGGCATCGTGCTCGGCCCGGCCACATGGCTCGGCGTGAGTGCCGTGGACGGGGGCAGGGAGCTGGCGCACCAGCTTAGCACCGGCGACCTCACGCTTCAGGCGGCGCCGGAGTCGATCAAGTCGTGGCCGGTGATCGGCCCGACGCTCTACGAGCTCTGGGACCAGGCCTATAACAACATCCGCGCCGTGCTGCGCGAGGTCGCGCCCTATCTCCAGCCGCTGGCGGGACCGCTCCTTGTGCTCGCGGGCGACGCCAGCCTCGGCACGCTCCAGTTCCTGGTCTCGGTGTTCGTGGCCGGCTTCCTGTTTCCGCACGGACCCCGGCTGGTTGCGGCCGGGCGCGCTTTCCTGTCCCGCATCGTGCCGGCGCAGAGCGAGCATTTTCTCGAGCTGGGCGGCGCCACCATCCGCGCCGTGGCGCAAGGCGTGATCGGCGTCGCCATCGTGCAGGCGCTGCTTGCCGGCATCGGCTTCAAGCTCGCAGCCGTGCCGAGCGCGGGCCTGCTCGCCTTCATCGTGCTGCTGCTGTCGATCGTGCAGATCGGCGCCTTCCTCGTGCTGCTGCCGGTGATCATCTGGATCTGGACCGCCAAGGACGTGACCACGGCGCTGGTGCTCACCGTCTTCCTCGTCATTGTCGGCTTCCTCGACACCATGCTGAAGCCGCTCGTGATGGGGCGCGGTCTCAACACGCCAACCATCGTGATCTTCGTCGGCGTGATCGGCGGCACGCTCGCCCACGGTATCGTCGGCCTGTTCATCGGGCCGATCATCCTGTCCGTGGCGTGGGAGGTGGCGGCGGCATGGATCCGGACCGAGGACCGGACCGCGGCTGCGAAGCCGAATGCGATGCCGCCAGCCGACGAGGCTCGCTAGCCGGGCAGCCCCAGCAGGTCGCCCGGACGTTTGCCGCACCTTGCATGCGCGTGGACAACGATGGGAGCCGACGGGTATCCGGGGCGGTCGCCGAACTTGTCTAATGACATAGACAAGTTACGATAGCCCGATTCTTTTCTCGGTTTGCGACAGGTATGGCGAAGTCCTCCAAGCTGGTTGCCGCCAAGCGCGGCAAGGTTCTGTTGGTCAGGCGACGGGTGGACGGCCTGTGGATGTTTCCGGGCGGCCGCAAGCGCGCACGTGAGACTGAGAAGGACTGCCTGCGGCGCGAGATCAAGGAAGAGCTGCCCAAGCTGAAGCTCGGCCGGATCAGCCTCTGGAAGGAAGTGAAAGCCAAGAATAAGCGCTCGGGCCGCAAGATGAGTGACGCGATCTTCATCGCCAAGAGCGCCAAGGGCCGGCTCGCGATCGGCGACAAGAAGGAGATCGACCGCGCCGCCTGGCAGAAGCCGCGCGGAATCCGCCTGACCGCAACCTCGCGCTACATCCGCGATCGCCTGTTTCCGAGGAAGCCGCGGCGGAGCTAGGGCGTGTACTCACAAACCAGCGACGCCGTATGCCGCCCGCTACGCCCCTGATGGCGGCGCGAAGGCGGAATGTCGCAGGACTTCCGCATTGAGCAAAAGCGGACGTCGCCGCCTTACCACTGATATCGCACCACGCCCTTGCCCGCGTAAGAGCGGGTCACGTCGGAGAACTCGCCTTCGAAGGTGGCGGTGGCCGACCAGCCGTTGATCCGTTTGAGTTCGGCGGAAGCGGTGACCAACGCGGAATCGGACGCCTGCGCCGCGCCGTTCACGACAAAGGACGCGCCCGGCAAGGTCTGGAACGTCGCGGTGAGGTTGCGATTGGGATTATAGTCATGCGCCCAAGCGGCGCGGCCACGCAATGTCAGGATCGCCTCCGTCAACGCATAGGATTTATCAGTACGCAGACCCAGCTCGCTGCGGGTATCCGTCACGCTTTGCGAACCGTAAGCGAGCGCAAACGTGTTGGCGCTCGAGAGAGCGCTTTCCGCATAGGCCGGCAGATCGAAGGTCGTGAACTGCCCGGCCGCGTAAGGGGTAACGCCGATGCCGCCGGTCCACGGCGAAACGATTCGATAGCCGCCTTCGACACGACCTGAATATGCATTTGCATCGAAGCGCGCCTGCAACCGGTCGACGCCCGCGATGGTCACTGTGCGGTTGGTCGTGATGTCCTGCCAGCCATAGGCCAGGGCGGCGGTGATATAGGCCGCGCCGCTGCTATGCCGGATGAACGCGCCGGCCTGGAACAGATCGGAGTGGCCGGAGCCGGCCCCGTTCACGCTGAAATTGGTGCCGCCGCCCGCGAGCGAGAAGCCGGCGATCGTGAATGGCGAGAAGCGATAGTCGGCGCCCACGGCGGCACCGAAGACGCGCGAGGTCGTGCCGCTGGAGCCGGTTATCGTGTTACCGTCCGTTGTCTGCGACCCACCATAACCCGCAACCCATGTGCTCCAGCGCGACTCGAATGGCGCCACGCGAGGTTGGGCCCTGGTATAGATCGCGGCCAGCGCATCGTTCGGGCCGCGCTTCGCGGCATAAGACCGCGCGTTCTCGTCGGCGTAGCCCGCAGCGCCACTCGCGTTCGTCATGTCGTTCCGGCCGGCCATAAACGGATCGCTCATCACACCCATGAACTGGCCCATCGCATTGAAAGTGGTCTGCTGCGTGCCGGTCGCAACCTCACCGGAGGCCTGGGTCAGCGCCAAGGACAATTGTTGTGGTGTCAGACTGAACAGGTTTACGAAGCCGGCCGGCAGCGTCGCTCCGCTGTCGATAAATCTGTCAATCGCAGCTGCGACATTGGTCGGGTTGGTCGGCGCATCGGACGAAAGCAACGGCGAGAGAAACAGCGATCTCAAAAAAGTCAGGCTCACATCATCGATCGTCGCGGCCTCCGTGCCTGACGTCGATGTCGCCGAAAACAGAACGTTTTGAGAGCCGCTCGACAGCGTAATCAACGCGCTGGATTGTGTGTAAGGCACGCCGATACCAAGGGATTGATTGAAGACGTTCTGCCCTCCAACGCTCGCGTTTAAGGTGACTGTTCCAGCATTGAAAGTGGCGTACCAGAACGAGAATTGATAGACGCCTGCCCTGCTCAGGGAGACGTTTTGGCTGATCGTGCCTGACCCGCCGCCAAAGTTGACGATCCCACTAAAAGCGCCGGAATGCCGAAGGAACGTTACCGAGGCATTTCCCGTGAACGCCCACGGCGGGCAAACCGGGAATGCCAACACACACCCCGTCTCGAAGGACCCGTTGGCAATGGATTCCTGCGCAGCAGCACCGTTGAACCATGCTGCCGAGGTCGCCGCGAGACCGAGCGCCAACCATGGCCTTGACCGACCCATTCCAGCCTCCGATTCTAAACCGCCAGCAAGCGAAGGCGAGCGGCTCTGCGCCGCACCGCCTGTCTCCGCCGTCGCCAGCCATGCAGGGGATTCGATATAAAAATTGCCCAATAACGGTTATGCAATACCAGCCTAATGTCGCAACGCAACGAAGGCCATTGGCGCGCCGTCAAGTTGGGCTCGGTCCGACGGATTTCAAGGAAGTGTGACGGAAAAGATACGTCCTGGCCGACAGTCAACCTCATCGCGTCCCCAATCTTGTCCGTCAGCAGCGCTGAAAAGGTGGTGTTGGCTCAGGGGCGTGAACGATCAGCTCTAAAATTATCAAGCGCGTGTAAAGCCCCAGTATCGCGCGGAGCCTTTTGTCCGAATCAAAGTTGGCGTCGATGTCTGCCAGGGTCATAAGGAGTCGATGCCGACTAAGCGGAGCGACTTCCGCTTACCCTCGGAAGCTGAAGTTTATGAGTACACCCCCAGCCGAGGAGGATGCGACCAATCGTCCGATCATTCTGCGCGAGATGTATGAACCAGTTCACAAGCTGCCGCGGCGAGGGCTGCTATAGAGACGTCATTGCCTTACCAATCCATTTTCGTTGAAACGCCCCAGTGCCCTCAAAGCACTGGGTTTTTCGCATCTGGCAGGCAAGCCGGATCGGCTGTCTGTCAGACTTATCTATCAGCCTTGCCGCCGCAAAAACCCGGTGATCGTGACCTTCTCCCAGATGCCGGCCGCGGCGAACGGATCGGCGCGATTGAAGGCCTCGACCTCGGCGCGGCCGGGCGCCTCGATCAGGAACAGGCTGCCGATCATGGTGGCGCCGTCGTCGGCGACCAGCGGTCCTGACATCACGATCTTGACGCCGAAGCGCGAGGTATCGCCGAGGAAGGCCTTGTGGGCGTCGTAATTGGCAAGCCGCGTCGGCAGCGCGCCGGTGCGGTCGATGGCATGGATGGCAAACAGCATGATGTCTCCGGGAGATCCTGGGGACGGCTGTCATCAGCCGTCCCAGTGCTTGATCAGAGCGGGCCGCGGCTACTTCGCGCCGAGCTTGCTGGCTTCCTCGAAGGTCGGACAGGTGCGTTGCTCGAGCGGCTGGTCGAACGGCTGGTAGTTGTCCTTGGTGATGACGGTCGGCTTCAGCACGATCTCGTTGACGATCGGCTGGTTGCGTAAGCTGCGGACCGCCATCATGGTGCCGAGGCAGCCCTGGAAAAATCCGTTGTAGTCGCCGCTCGCGAGCAGCTTGCCGGACTTGATGGCGTCGATGGCTTCCTTGGTGCCGTTGATGCCGATCACCTGGGCCTTGCGGTTGGCGCCGTCGAGCGCCTCGATCGCGCCGACCGCCATGGCGTCGTTGGCGGCGAGCACGCCGTCGATCTGCGCATTCGACTGCATCAGGTTTTCCATGACCTGGAGCGCCTGGAGCCGCTGATAGTTGCCGGGCTGCGAGGCCAGGAGCTTGGCGCCCGGATTTTCCTTCAGCGCATCGTTAAAGCCGCGGACGCGATCGACATTGGTCAGCGAGCCCTTGACGCCCTCGATGATGACGATGTTGCCCTTGCCACTGAGCGTCTTGAGCAGGAAGCGCGCGGTCTCGAGCCCGAGGCTGTAATCGTCGGCGCCGACGAAGGAGAGGAATTTTCCGCCGGCGGAGCGGTCGGTGATGTTGACGACCGGAATTTTGGCGTCGTTGATCTTCTCGACGCCCGGCACCATCGCCTTGTAGTCGACCGGTGTGAACACGATCGCGCTCGGCTTCTTCACCACGACGTCCTCGATCTGGCTGAGCTGCTCGGGGATCGAGTCCGGCTTGGTTGGGATGTACTGGAGCGTCCTGGCGTTCAGCGTCTTCGCCATGTTGTCGGCGCCGACCCGCACCGTCTGGAAGAACGGGTTGGTCTGGTTCTTGGTGAACACCGCGATGGTCTCGCCGTCGGCGCGCGCCTGCGTCGTGAATGCGGCCGCCATCACGAATGGCAGTAATGCGAGATAGCCCAGTCTCTGCTTCATGTCGTCTCCATCCCCATTTTGGTTTGTTGGCTTGCCTAGAAACTCATTGACCGCGGCGGCGGGTCTTCATGTCGAGCCAGACCGCGAGAATGACGATGATGCCGGTGACCAGCGGTTGCCAGTTGGCACTGACCGACAAAAGATTCATGCTGTTCAGCACCAGCGTCAGGATCAGCGCGCCGATGAAGGTGCCGAACACGGTGCCGACGCCGCCGAACAGCGACGTGCCGCCGATCAGCACGGCCGCAATCGCCGGCAGTGTCAGGCTTTCGCCGATATCGGCCTCGGCGGAATTCAGCCGGGACAGGAAGATGATCGAGGCGAGCCCCGCCATCGTGCCGGAGACGGCGTAGACGAGCAGAAGGCGCCGCGTGACCGGAATGCCGGAGAGGCGGGCAGCAACTGGATTGGCGCCGATCGCATAGATCTCCTGGCCCCAGATAGTGCGTTGGGCAAACAGCGTGCCGATGCCGAGGAACACCAGCAGCAGATAGACCGGGATCGGCAGCCCGAACAGATAGCCGCTGCCGATCTGGCGGAAGCCCGCGGGGAAACCGTGCAGCGTCTCGCCCGCCATGTACCAATAGGTCAGTCCGTTCAGCACCCAGAGCATGCCGTAAGTGGCGATGAAGGAGGGGATGCGCAGCGCCGTCACCATGATGCCGTTGAGGAGGCCGACGATGCCGCCGCAGGCAAGCCCGGTCAGGATGCCGAGCGCCGCTGAGCCGGTGGTGTGGATCACGGTCCCGGCGACGCACGCGGACAGCGCGACATTGGCGCCGACCGAGAGATCGAGGCCGGCAGTGAGCACCACCAGCGTCAGGCCCGAGGCGATGAAGAAGGTGAGGCTCGCCTGGCGCAGCACGTTGAGGATGTTGCCGAGGCTGAGGAAGGAGTCGTTCAGCACCGCCAGCACGGCGCAGATCAGCAGCACGGCAAGCAGCCGATAGAACAGCTGGATCGCGTCCTCGGACAGGAACGAACGTGGCGGCGACAGGGGCTCCTTGGCGATGTCGGTCATGCCCGGCTCCTGAGGCCGTCGAGGAAGAGAGCAACGATGACGAGGACGCCGACGCTTGCGACCTGTACCGAGGAGGGCAGCGAGATCAGGTTCAGCCCGTTGCGCAGCACGCCGACGGCGATGACGCCAAGGAGGGTGCCGAGCAGCCAGCCATTGCCGCGCTCGAACGAGGTGCCGCCGACCGCGACCGCCGCAATCGCATCGAATTCGAGGCCGAGGCCCGCGGTCGGATGCCCCGAGTTCATCCGGGCGGTCATCAGGAGGCCGGCGATGCCGGCCATGGTGCCACCGATCGCATAGACCGCGATCAGCAACTTGTTGGGCGAGAGGCCGGCATAGCGGAGCGCTTCGCGATTGCCGCCGAGCGCGAACACATAGCTGCCGAAGCGGGTGTGATAGAGCAGGCCGTGAAACGCCGCGTAGGTCACGAGCGCGATCGCGATCGGCACGGGAATGCCGAGCAGCGTCGCCGAATAGATGTCGCGGACGCTATGGGGAATGCCGACCACGCTCTGGCCGTCGGAGACGATCAGCGACAGGCCCTGCGCCATGCCAAGGGTGCCGAGCGTGGCCACGAAGGGCGGGATGCCGACGATGGCGACCAGCCAGCCATTGACGGCGCCGAAAGCCGCGCCGACCAGCACGCCGGCACCCAGCCCAAGCAGCATCGATTGGGTCGCGAGCGAGACGATGGCGACGCAGAGCGAGGTCAGCGTCAGCACCGCGCCCATCGAGAGATCAAGCCCCTCGGTCATGATGATCAGCGTCATCGGCAGCGCCAGCATGGACAGGATGGTCGACTGCACCAGCACGTTGGAGAGATTGGCAGGGGTGAGAAATCCGGGCGCGATTGCGCCGAACAGCACGATCAGGGCGCCGAGCACGATGGCGACGCCGGGAATGCGCTGCAGCGGATTGGGTTGTGAAACGACCGCGGCCTCACGCATGATGCATCCCCAATCGCACGATGTTCTCCTCGGTCAGCTCGCTGCGCGCGAGATGTCCGGCGACGCGGCCCTCCCGCATCACATAGGCGCGGTCGCAGACATGGCAGATCTCGACCTGCTCGGAGGAGATCATCAGGGCTGCGGCGCCTTCGGCAACCAGCCGGTCGATCAGCGCAAAGATCTCGGACTTTGCGCCGACATCGATCCCGCGCGTCGGCTCGTCGAAGATGAAGAGTTTGGCGCCGGCGGCCAGCCATTTGCCGATCACGACCTTCTGCTGGTTGCCGCCGGACAGAAGACCGACGGTCTGGCGCGCGCTTGGCGTCGCGATGCGGAGCTGCCGGATCAGGCCGTCAGCAGTGCGCTGGCCGCTGCGCGGATCGAACAGCCCGCTCGGGAATAGTTTTCGCAGCGCCGAGACCACGAGATTGTCGCCGACCGAACGCAGCAGCGCGAGCCCCTCGCTCTTGCGGCTCTCCGGGATCAGCGCGATGCCGCGGCGGGCGGCCACATCAGGCTCGCCGGAGATCGGCTTGCCGTCGAACACGATCTCGCCCGATGTGGTGGGGTCCGCGCCGAAGATCGCACGCGCCACCTCGCTGCGGCCGGATCCGACCAGGCCGCAGAGACCGACGATCTCGCCGCGGCGCACCTCGATGTTGATGTCCGAGATTCCGCTCGCCGCGGTCAGGCCCTTGACCGCGAGCAGCAGCTCGCCAGGCTTGTCGGCGAAATTGCGCGGATAGGTCATGTCGACGGTGCGGCCGACCATCATGCGGACGAGCTGGTCGGGCGTGACGTCGGCCGGGCGCACGCCATCGATACGGCGGCCGTCGCGCAGCACCGTGATGCGGTCGCCGAGCGAAAACACCTCGGCCATGCGGTGCGAGATGTAGACAATGGAGACGCCATCGGCCTTCAACCGCGCGATCAGCGCGAACAAGAGTTCGGTCTCGCGGTCGGACAGCGCTGCGGTCGGTTCGTCCATCACCAGGATGCGCGCGTTCTGGCTGATGGCTTTCGCGATCTCGACCATCTGCTGCTGGGCGACGCCGAGCGTGTTGACGATGATGGACGGGTCGATGTCGAAGCCGATCGTGTCGAGCAGGCGCCTGGCGTCGGCCAGGATCCTGCGGCGGTCGATGGTGCCGGGAATGCGGCCCTTCGGCTCGCGGCCGAGGAAGATGTTCTGGGCGATGTCGAGATAGGGGACGAGCGAGAATTCCTGGAAGATCACGGCGATGCCGAGCTTTTGCGCGTCGGCCGTCGAGGCGATCGTGACCTTCTTGCCCTCAAAGAAGAACTCGCCGGCGTCGGCGCTGTAGGCGCCGCACAGCACCTTCATCAGGCTCGATTTGCCCGCGCCGTTCTCGCCGAGCAGCATGTGGACTTCGCCGGGGTAGAGCGCAAAGGACACGTCGTCGAGCGCCTTGACGCCCGGAAACGTCTTGCTGATGCCGCGCAGCTCGAGCAGCGGCGTCGCTGCGGTCTCGCCGGGAGCATTCATGGTCGTGCTCCCGCAAAGATCTTGCCGGGATTCATCAAGCCGTCGGGATCGAGCGCGGTCTTGATCGACCGCATCGCGTCGACAGCTTCGCCGAGCTCGTCGGTGAGATAATCGATCTTTCCGAGCCCGATGCCGTGCTCGCCGGTGCAGGTGCCGTCCATGGCGATGGCGCGGGCGACCATGCGGGCCTGCAGCGCCTTGGCGCCGTCGATCTCCTCCGGCTTGGCCGGATCAACCAGGATCAGCATGTGGAAATTGCCGTCGCCGACATGGCCGACGATGGGCGCGGTGAAGCCGTGCTCGTCGGCGTCGCGGCTTGTCTCGGTCAGGCATTCCGCAAGCCGCGAGATCGGCACACAGACATCGGTGATGACGGCGCGCGCGCCGGGCCGGAGGCCCAGGCCGGCATAGAGCGTGTTGTCACGGGCATGCCAGAGCCGGCTGCGGTCCTCCGGCGCCTTGGCCCATTCAAAACCGCGGCCGCCATGCTCGGCGGCGATTGCCTGCGCCAGCTCGGCCTGCTCGGCGACGGCGCTCTCCGAGCCGTGGAATTCAAAGA
This sequence comes from Bradyrhizobium sp. S3.12.5, assembly GCF_040548225.1. Taxonomy (NCBI): domain Bacteria; kingdom Pseudomonadati; phylum Pseudomonadota; class Alphaproteobacteria; order Hyphomicrobiales; family Nitrobacteraceae; genus Bradyrhizobium; species Bradyrhizobium sp. S3.12.5. Next base: position 110,661 of record NZ_JBEPRF010000016.1, on the reverse strand, counting down.
ACAGCGTCGGCGCCTCGCGATAGCCGAGCTTGGCGTAGGCATTGATGCCGCGCATCATGACGTCGTCGAGCAGCTCGACGCGCGCCACCGGAATAGCCGCCTGGATGAGGCCGATCGCGGTATCGACGGCGTTGTGCAGGGTGTCGAAGCTGCACACCGCCGCCGAAATCGCCTGCGGCAGCGGATGCAGCTTCAGCGTGATCTCGGTGATGACGCCGAGCGTGCCTTCGGCGCCGACGAACAGCCGCGTCAAATCGTAGCCGGCTGCCGATTTGCGGGCGCGTCTGGCCGTGCGGATCACGCGACCGTCGGCCAGCACCACCTCAAGCGCCATGACGTTGTCCTTCATGGTGCCGTAACGCACCGCCATGGTGCCGGATGCGCGCGTGGAGGTCATGCCGCCGATCGAGGCATCCGCGCCGGGATCAATGGGGAAGAAGAGGCCGGTACCGCGCAACTCGGCATTGAGCTGCTTGCGGGTAATGCCGGGCTGCACCACGACATTCATGTCGCTGTCGTGCACCGTCAGCACCTTGTTCATGCGCGCGAAGTCGATGCAGACGCCGCCTTCCACCGAGGATGCGTTGCCCTCGAGCGAGGTGCCGGCACCGAACGGCACGATCGGCATGCCGGCGCCGGCGCAGAGCTTGACGATCTCGGCGACCTCTGCAGTCGTCTCGGGATAGACGACGATGTCGGGGGGTAGGGCGCGATAATAGGATTCGCTCTGGCCATGCTGGTCGAGCACGCCGCGCGCGATGGTCGCACGCGGACCGATCACGCCTTGGAGGCGTTCAGCCAATGCGGCACTATTGACCCGCGGTCCCATTGTCTCTCCCTGTCGTCCGTTCTTGTCGCGGACTGTTGTCAGTCCGTCGAGTCGACGTTCGGCTTACGCCGCCTGCGCGTTGCTTGCGGCCCGCTTCAGGCCGAAATCATAGTTGAGGTGATAGTAGGCGGCATCCACCATGCGACCATCCGGCGCACGGCCGGCCGGGCAGCGCACGAAGTCGTGGATCAGGCTGTCCTTGACGCCGAACACCACATCGCTGTCGAGATATTTATCGCCGGCGACGAACACATGCGTCACGAGCTGCTCGAAGCCCGGCGCCGAGATCATGAAGTGCACATGCGCCGGGCGCCAGGGATGGCGGCCCTGCGCTTCCAGCATCTCGCCGACCGGACCGTCATGCGGGATCGGATAGGCCGCGGGCTTGATCGACCAGAAATGGAAGCGGCCGTTGGCGTCGGTGTGGAAGCGGGCGCGCATCGCGAGATCGCCGATCTCGTCGAGCTGCTGCACGTCGTAATAGCCGTCATTGTCGGAATGCCAGACGTCGACCACGGCGCCTGGAAGCGGCTTTCCGTCGACGGTCGAGACCGAGCCGGTGACGATCATGGGATCGCCTTCCATGCTGCCCGAGATATCGTCGCCGTTCTGCTTCTCGGGTGCGGCCTGGACGAAGAACGGGCCGAGCACGGTGGTCTCGGTCGCGCCTTCCGGCACCGGGTGGTTGATCGCGTCGACCAGCATGGAGACGCCGAGCGTATCCGACAGCAGGATGAACTCCTGCCGCTTGTCGTCGCACATGTGGCCGGTGCGGGTCAGGAAGTCGATGCCGTATTCCCATTCCTTCTGGGTCGGCCTGATTTCGCGCACGAAGGCGTGGAGGTGACGCACCAGGGCTTCGCTGACCTGCTTGATCCGCGGATCGGTTGCGCCCGCGATGCGCTCGAGCACGGCGTCGGTGATGTTGGTCTCGCTGAAATTACGCAAATTCTGCCTCCGTCGATCAGAGTTTGGGCTCGCCAAGGCCCGAGAGACGTTCGAGATGCTTGACGGTCGCGATGAAGTCGGTCTCGCCGTCGCCCTGCGCAACCAGCGCGCCGTAGGTCTCGCGCACCTGAGCCGCGAGCTGCAGCGGGACGCCGACGGCATGGCCGGCGCCGAGGATGAGATCGAGGTCCTTGGCCATCTGCTTGCAGGAGAAGCTGGAGACGAAGTCGCGGGTTCGCAGCGGCGCGGTCTTGTACTTCACCATGGGGGAAGCGACCGCACTCTCATCCAGCACTTTCAGAATGTCCTGCCAGCCGATGCCGCCCTTGCGCGCCAGCGCCAGGCTCTCGGCCATCATTGCTGCCGAGACCGCGATCATGAGATTGACCGCGAGCTTTGCGTAGCGCGCTTCCTCGCTCGCGCCGAGATAGGTCTGGGCCCGGGTGAAGCTCGCAAACAGCGGCTTAACGCTCTCGAAGGCATCGTTGGGCCCGGAGACGAAGCAGCTCAGCGCGCCTGTATGGACGATGCTGGCGTTGCCGGAGACCGGCGCCCGCAAATAGGCGACACCGCGCGCCTGTGCGGCGGCATCGACCTCGGCCGAGGCCTCGGCGCTGACTGTGCTGGTCTCGATCAGCACCGCCTTCGGCGCCATCGCGCCAATCAGGCCGGTCGGTCCGAGCATCACCGCGCGCAAGGCGGCGTCCTCGGGGAGCGATGTGATGACCACAGGCCGGCCGTTGACGGCCTCAGTGGGTGAGCTTGCGACAGCGATGCCGTGCTCGCGCGCCTCGTTGAGCCGCGCCGCGCTCTGGTCGAAAGCGGTAACGGCATAGCCGGCCTTGGCGACGAGAAGCGACATCGGCAGGCCCATCTTGCCAATGCCGATGAACGCGACCTGTTTGCTTGTATCAGTCATTTCTTGTTGTCCGTTGGCCGCTATCTGGCGGCGTGGCCTTGTCGTTCGATATCCCGCACCAGCCGCTGGCCGGATTGCGCGAGCAGCTCCTTCTTCCGGTCGAGTCCATCGACCAGTAATCGTCCGTTCCGCTTCTTCCAGCGGCCTCCGATCATCACCGACTCGATATTGGCGAGGCTCGTCTGCATCACAACGGTGGCGACGGGATCGTGGACCGGGAATAGATTGAGATCGTCGGCATTGATGACCACGAGATCGGCGAGTTTTCCGGGCGCCAGCGAGCCGATCTCGCTCTCGCGGCCGAGCATGCGCGCGCCCTCGGTGGTGACCCATGCCAGCGCCTCACGCGCGGGAATCGTGGTCGTCGCCGGAATGGCGCCCTCGTTCTTGCGCATCTCCGCATTGTCGAGCGCGCGCTGCATCGACAGTGCGACGCGTGCGGCGGAGAAGAGATCGCCTGCCAGCACGGATTCCAGGTCGATCCCGATGGTGGGGCGCACGCCGCGCTTGAGCAGCCGTCCGGTGATGGGAAAGCCGTGGCCCTGGATCATCTCGTTTTCGGGCGTCACCGAGAACGTAACGCCGAGATCGATCAGTCTTTGCAGGAGATCATCAGGCAGGTCGTTGCCATGGACGATGTTGACGTGGCGACCGACGAGGCCGGCGTCGATCAGCTTCTCCCAGCCGCCTTGTGTTTTCGCGGGACCACCGCCCTGATGCATCGAGGCGATCAGGCCGAACTCCCGCGCCAGCTGAAAATCATGCAAAGACACGTCGAGCGTCGAATAATGCGGACCGAGAATGGCAAGCCCGAGCGTCACGAGCCCATCGCGGTCGGCGAGGGGACCTGCCAGCAGCCGCTCGATCTCGCGGCGCGGATGCGGCACCTCGGAGAAGTGCGGCTCGCCCGGCTTCGGCTCGGGCTTGGGTGAGCCGTGGAAGAAGGCGGCGCGGATGCCGCTCTCGAGCAGGCCGCGCACGGCTGCGTCGGTATGGGCAGGCGTCGGGTTGTTGTGGCACCAGTCGACCAGCGTGGTGGTGCCGCAATTGATCTGGTTTAGGGCGCCGACGAGGGTGGCGATGTAGATGTCGTCGGGGGCGAACAAGGTCGCGAGCCCGGCATGCATGCGGCGGAAATATTCGAGCAGCGTCCAGTTCGCGGCATACCCGCGCAGCGCCGTCTGCCAGGTGTGCATATGCGCGTTGATGAGCCCGGGGATGACGATGCGGCCGCGGCCGTCGACGACCTCGGCATCAGCGGCTTCAATACCGGGACGCACCTCGGCGATCCGCCCGTTCTCGACCAGCACGTCGCCGACACGGAGATCGCCGATCGAAGCGTCCATGCTGATGATCGTTGCCGACTGGATCAGGGTGCGCCGCATGTCGTCAGGCCGCTGCTTTGGTTGCGGCCGGCGGCTCGCCCGCCCAGGCGCGCGCAATGAGGTCGCGGATGGCGTTGCGCTCGAGCGGACGCGGATTCCAGTAGGCATTGGTCACGGCGAGGTCGGCCGCCTTGTCGATGCCGCTCTCGGGCATGCCGATGTCGCGCAGCGCAACCTTGGCTCCTAATCGCCTGGCGAGATCGTAGAGGCCTTGCGCCGCGTCAGCCGCACCGATCGCGCGCGCGATCCGCGTCATCGCATCAGGCACGGCCGGTGCGTTATAGGCCAGCGCATGCGGCAGCACGATCGTGTGCGTCTCGGCGTGCGGGAGGTCAAAGGTGCCGCCGAGGGTGTGGCAGAGCTTGTGATGCAGCGCCATGCCGACGGTGCCGAGGCACACGCCGCACAACCACGCGCCGTAGAGCGCATCGCTGCGGGCGGCGCGATCGTCGGGCTTGGCCGCAATCGCGGGCAGGGCACGCGCCAGCGCGCGGATGCCTTCTTCCGCCATCAGCGAGGTCACCGGATTGGTGTCGCGCGCATAAAGCGCTTCGACCGCGTGGGCGATGGCGTTGATGCCGGAGGTGGCAGTGAGGCCGACCGGCAGCGTCAGCGTCAGGTCGACGTCGTAGATCACGGTCTCCGGCAGCACGGCGGCGTCGCGCACCGTGGTCTTCAGGCCGTTTTCAGTCTGACCGAGGATCGGCGTCATCTCCGAGCCGGCATAGGTGGTGGGAATGCAGAGCTGGTTGACGCCGGTCCGCAAGGCGAGCGCCTTGCCTAGTCCCGTCGTCGAACCGCCGCCGAGCGCGACCACGCAGTCGGCGTCGCAAGCCTTCATCGCCTCGATGGCGCGCGCGGTCACCTCGACGGGCGTGTGCATCGTGGCGCCGGCGAAGATGCCGGCATAGAGCGGGCCGAGCGCTGCGCCGAGTGCTGTACCTTGCGCTTCCTGCTGCGGCGTCGTCAGCACCAGCGCGCGCTTGCCGCCGAGGCGCTCGACCTCGGCTTTGGCCGCGGCAAGCGTCCCGCTCCCGAACACGACGCGGCAAGGCAGATTTTCAAAGGTGAATGAACCGATCATGCGCCGGTCTCTTTGACGGGATAATCGACCTGGAAGCGCCCGATCCGCAAGTCGCCGAGTTCTTCCCGCACCCGCAGATGTTCCGGATGGGTGGCGTAGGCCTTTAAGGCGCTGCTGTCGGTAAACTCGGAGACGAGGACAACGTCGCAGGCATAATCGACATCGCTGATGTCAGCGCCAACCTCGATATGGGTGAGGCCGTCGATCCGGCCCCGGAGGCCTTCGAACAGGGTTTTGACCTTGGTCCGGGCGGCCAGGCGCTCAGCCTGGGTCTCCCCGCGCAGCCGCCACATCACGATGTGCTTGATCGGACCCGACATTTCCTAAATTTCCTCGCCTGCGATCTTGCTTGTTGGCGCCATTTTGCCTTGCAGAAATCGGAAATAAAGGCCAAAAATCGTAAGTCTCTTTTCCATTATGAGGAAGAATGGACCGGCTTCTCCAGCTCGAGGTGTTCTCCAGGACGGCCGAGCTCGGCAGCCTCTCCAAGGCCGCCGACACATTGCGGATGTCGAACGCCGCGGCGAGCCGGCACCTGAGCGCGCTGGAGGAGCGGCTCGCGGTCCGGCTGATTGAGCGCAACACGCGCCGACAGTGGCTGACCGAAGCCGGGCAGGAGTTGCTGCAGCGTTGCAGCCCGCTCCTGAACGAGCTTGCAGAGGCCGAGGACGCCGTCAGTGACCGCGCGCTGTCGCCGAAGGGCATGCTGCGCGTCACGAGCTCGCTGTCGTTTGCGATGATCTACATGGCGCCGATGCTGCCGGCGTTTCGCAAGCTCTATCCGAAGCTCGACGTCCAGATCACCGCCGCCAACCGCTATCCTGATTTCATCGAGGCCGGCATCGATGTCGCGATCCGCACGCGAGAGCAGGAGCCGGATTCCAACATCATCATCCGCCGCATCGGACAGATGCGCCGCGTACTTGCGGCCGCGCCGTCCTATCTCGCGGCGCATGGCGTCCCCGAGCATCCCGCCGATCTCGCGCGTCACGACATGCTGGTCTACAACCTCGCCAACGATCCCTATTCGCTGCGACTAAGCCAGGGCAGCACGACGCAGACCGTCCGCATCGCGCCGACGCTCGACAGCAATGACGGCCAGATCATCTGCGGCGCCGCGCGCGCGGGGCTCGGCATCCTGATCCAGCCGCTTTACATCGTGCAGAGCGACATCGCGTCCGGCAAGCTCGTGCCGGTCCTGACCGACTGGGAACTGCCGCTGTTGACGATGAACGTGGCCTACCAGAACCGCGTCCGGCTGCCGGCGAAGATCAGGGTGTTTTCGGACTTTCTGGTCGACCACATCCGCGCGCATTCGGATACCGGGATCTGGATCGAGGCGACGTAGTCGGCCCACCGGGCGCTAGTCCGATCGCTCCTGCACCCGCGTCCGTCCGATGGACGACCGCGACCGGGGAGCGGCGCGCGGTTCGGGCGAGGCAGAACGCCCGGCTGCATCCGCCTCGTACTGTTCCTTGCGGGCCTTCCGCGCGTTTCGCATCGCGCGCTTGATGAACGGATGTTGCGAGTCCTCGGCGAAGAACAACACGACTTCGCAACCGGGGCACTGCCTGGAGTAGCCGTCCTGCAACCGGCCTGCGCGATCGCGAAACATCGTCTTGCAGCGCGTGCACTGGACCTGGACGAAGCTCATGCGGGACAATCAATGATGATTGGAAATCGGCAGCCACGGTGAGCCGAATATCTGAAGAAAGCCTGAAAGCCGGTTGCGAGTTTGGCGCGCGTCTTGCTGCGCAACCGGCTGGCGCCGCTATTGTTTCGCCGCCATCGCATCCAGGCAGTGGTTGAGATAGTCGGTCCGATCTCGCAGCAGCACTTTCGCCAGATCCGCCTTCAGGGCGCATTCGCGCTGACGGATCTGCTCGGCGCGGCGCTTTTCGGCCGCCTCGCGGTATTCGGGTGCAACCTTGCTGGGATCGACGAGAGCCTGGGATCGGGCGGGCGCCATGGCAAGGAGTGCGACGGCTGCGACGATAATGACGTGCTTCAAATGAACCTCCGTAAAAAGGCTCATCCTAGCGCCTGGTTTCTGAAGGCTCAAATGGCAAGTGTGATAGAGCCGATCAACAACGCAGCCTGCCTGACCCAGGTGACTGGCTTGATGATTGCGAAGTTAGCCGGGCGACCTTCGTCACTTCGGGACGTGGTCGATCTTGTGCCCCAAATGCCCGGTGTCGTGATCGCGACGCAGCTGGCTCAGCGACGTCTCGTTCAACTGATGCAAGACCTCGCTTAGCGTTGTCGCATCCGGGTAGCCGGCCGCAAAGCCCTTGCCGTAGATCTTGCGCAACGTGCCGACCAGCGTGTTGCCGTGCTTCTTGCTGATCGCGCCGTCCTTGTCCCGATGGCGACTATCCAGGCCAGCTTCCTTCATGTGTCTCTCCCCGTGCGGCGTCTGCGCGCCTGACGTGAGCGTGCTCCCAAAAGAGTTGATTGGCAACGGTGGGGCCCGCGAGAGTTGCACCTCTGCAGACGCCGTTCCTCGTCGGCCGAGGCGGCTAACAACCGAAGTCGCTTGCGCGGTGATGGGAGTGGCTAGGCTGCCTGCTCCTCAAACGAGGTGTAGACCCGGCCTTTGGGATCGACGATTTGAACGTCGCGACACCCGTCCCCGATCAATTCCCTGGCCTTCTTGAGGGCGGCGGCGAGTGACTCGCGCTTCAGGTTGACGACGCCTGCCGTGTCGAAACCGGTGATTTCAAACATGCCGCTCCTCCGTTTGATCGAATCCTACACCTTTCCGGCGGGTTGTCTCCTGGCTTTTTTTGGCAGGGCGGGTGGAACAGAACGTAAGGTCTGCCACCGCAATTCCATCGCATCGCCCGTAGTCGGCCGGAGTGGATGGACATGCCTGGCGGCCACGTCGCTAACTTGGAATTAATCCGAAAAGCCCACAATTTTTGGCAGTTGTAGGTGGGTGCTGCGTAAAGGAGGCGTCGCGAGGACGTTCCGGCGACGGCCTCCTTTTGCTCGCTCATGAGGTCAATGCGCATGACCACGACATCCGAAACGCTCGGCTTCGCTGAACACCTCGACGCCGCAGCACTTGCAGCCGCAGCATTCGAACCCCAAGCCGAACACGAAGCCGAACACGAAGCCGAACCCGCAGCGGCGGAAGCTCCAGCACCGGGCAAGCGGTCCAGCCGGAAATCGGTCCTGGCGCTGTCGGTGTGTGCCTTGGCGATCAATGGCGCGGCCATCTATACATCGCCGTTTGATCTTCCGTCGCCGAACATCAACAGCTTGGCAGCGCTGCTTCCGCGCCAGGAAGAGCCCATCGCAAAACCGGATCCGATTGTCGCTGCCCTGAAGGACATCCAGTCGGCCCAGCAGCAACAGGCCGCATCGCTGCAGGAGATCAATTCCTCGCTGCAGCAAAATGCGGCTCTGCGGCAGCAGGATTCAACGACCCTCGTTTCTCTCCGACAAAGCATCACGGACGAACGAGGCGACGTGAAGAAGATATCGCCGCAGCTTTCGACGCTGATCGCGAAGATCGACTCGCTGCAAACTGCAATGACGTCGGACGTCACGTCCTCGATTCGAAGAGCGCATGCTCGCTATGGACTGTCCGCAGCGATGCGCAAACGGATGGTTCGGCAGTCGAAATCTATCGGGCCCATTTCGGTTGGAGGCGCGCCACTGACTGCGCCGGCGACAGTTGCAGCCCCGGAAAGCTGAAGGTACCTGGTACGCCTGGCGCTCCCGGCGCTCTGATCCGCAATTGAATCGGCAGCCGGGAGCATGGGGGGCTGGAAAGCGAGCCGTGTCATGTTCGCTCTTTTACGACCATGGGTAGAACAGCCGATTCCGGTAGTTATACGGAATCCATTTTCGGAACGGGGTGTTCTACTGTGAGAACACCGGCGAGATTTGAGTACCGACCATTTTTCTAGTTGTCCGGGATGGCCGCAGCGGGGGCTGGAACCACCCTGCGGCCTTTCCCCATTTTGAAGACGGTCATTGATCCCTCTTCAACCTGCGCCGGCCCCCAACGGCTCTTTGCAATTCGGGTTAAACTCATAGTGTCGGTTCAGCGCACGCATGACGCCGATCCGCGCGAACAGCGTCGGGCCGCCGCGCTCGACCACCGAGAGCTTCCATCGCCACACGCCACTCCGGTGCTTCGTGCTCCGCGTCGTGGGTGTGGAAAAGCGGCCAGGCACAGGAAGCACTTAAGCTGCGCTTTACGAAGCTGTCGCTCAGTGCCTCGCCGCTCTCTCAAGGAATTCCAACATCGAGGGCGCCACGTCCTCGAATTCGACGAAGCGACGGCGCAGCTCATCCGCGATATCCGTGGTCACATCGCGCGACCATCCCTCGGTCGTGTTGAAGGCGACGATGCGAGCTGGACGAATGTAATGGCCTTCGATCAGGTGCCGCAGCAGAGTCGCACGGTTGCTGTCCTCTTCTGCCGTTTCGGACCAGGCCCGCCCCAAACGGCCGCCGAAGTCCTCAAGCACAAGATAGACATCGTGGCTTGCCGCACTCTGCGGCACGATGGATGGAGCCTGACCCATGAGAACGCCGCTGGCTAAAGTTCCCTTCAGGACCGACGCTGATCCTAAACGGTGGAAAAGGCTACGGCTAAAAAGGGTTAGACCGTAGGCACAGTTGGCCCGGCTGGGCTGTATCCGCCTTCATGGCGCCTTCGCGCTACCGCAGGTGCTCCGCCCGCCGTTCGCGCATAACGTGAATTGCGGTGATAGTGCACTCAACTAGGCGGGAGATTCAGGCGGGATTGAATCCAGCAGCGTCACCGTAATTGCAGACTAATCGAGGGATTTCTTGTGTCATTACTAACCCCCACCGCGTCGCGCTGCCCTTCGGGCCTCTGCCTCCTTCAGTCTGCCTGGCAGCGTGAAGAGTGCTTCCAGCAGCTCGACGGTAAAGTCTTGGATATCTAGAGCGTCGTCTTTGCCAAGCGGCGCATTGTGAACAGCGTCGTTCGCGTCCTCGCGGATGCAGTCAGCGGGCACCTCGACGTCCTTGGGCAGCAAGTTGTTTGCGAAGAGCCACTCAAGCCGAGGCTTCAGGTTGAAGCGCGTCCGCGACTCGGGCATTTTTCCGGGCGGTGGGCTTGGCGAAAGCCTTGATGGCTCGTTCTCTGATCCGAACTCAGGCGCACCAGGATCGAGCCGGACGACTTTTCCAATTCTCGGATAGCTCGGCGTGTAGAGGCTAGGTGGCCCAATCAAGCAGGTGGAAGATGATGGACTTTGTTCGGTACTACACGGGTCGTGCTCGCTTCCAGTTCGCGATGATCATAGCGACCTGGGCAGCCCGTGAAATTGAGCGAACACTACGGCGCTGACTTTCAGTGCCTGCCGGTTCACGCTAGCGGGCCGGACTCATTGCCAAGTGACCGAGTAGGTCCGTCCGTTGGTGTTGGGATCGCTGTTGTCGCTGGCGGAAAAGACAAGGCCTTCACCCCGAAGATGCCAATAACTGCCATTGATCGCGTTCCAGCCTGCGTGCGGTGGCCCCAGCGGGCGACCGTTTTCTAAAACGACAAGGGTAGATCTTGACGCGCCCAAATCGAAGTCTGCGATTGCGTCGAGCTTTGGTGGCAAGTCAACTCGCCATGCAGTCTTGTTGACCCTTCGGAACGGCCCCGACAACTGCGCGACTTTCGGTGGGTCCGGGTCCGGGACGTAGCTGTACTTCAAATAGAGCGCGACCGGGAAATAGACGCCAAGTAAGACTAGAACCGCCCTGATGGTTTGTGAAAGTGTCCAAGAGGGCATGGTTAGACCACGTAACAATGGGGATCACTTGCTCGAGTATAGGAGAGAAACCAGCACGGGGACAGTTCGCGCTGGCGGGCCTCAGTTTCTAGCCCCTTCGTACCTGCGCGCCTCGCTTAGCTTGCTCTTGAACGGGGCGGGCTTGGGGTCGGGGATGAGTCCCGTTCCTTTGCACGGCTCGCAAATAGGTAGCATGTCAATCGGCTCGCCGAGCAGGACTGGGCGCATTTCGACAGGATAGCCGAGACCTTTGCAAATTCGACACTTCATGGTCGTTCTCCAGAATTAGGCCACTACGGCCGATCGAGAGAGACTGAACGACTAGAGATGGATCGCAACGCACTCAACGTTACAGCAGCCGAGCAACCGCCCTGAATGAGGTCGACGAGTTTTCACATTTTCGTTGCCCGGCTGGTTACCCGAAGGGAATTGAGCGACGAAAATATCCAGCGATTAATGGTCTAAGTCACTGATCTTGCTTGGTGAGCGCGCTGGGGCTCGAACCCAGGACCCCGTGATTAAAAGTCACGTGCTCTACCGGCTGAGCTACGCGCTCCCATGGCCGCCGATGGCTTCAGAAATCAATCGCCATCGTCTTCGGACATTTGGAAAAGCATGTCTTGCCGCCGCGTTTGACTGAAGTGCTGCGGGGAAAACCGGCTGTTTCCGGATCATGCTTTCGGCCCGCGCTGTGTAGGGGGATGGGGCGCCGAGGTCAATAGCGCGCGCGGCTGCCGAAGATCGCGCCAGAGGCGGGGATATGCGCGACATTTCCATCGCTTAGCCCGGGATTTTCAACTCGATTGGCGGCCGGTCATCCACGCCGAAGTAAGTCAGTTCGCCTCCCGCCGCACCTCGCTCGGCACCGGCTGGGCGTTGCCGGGCGCCGGCAGGGCGACCGGGCGGAGGCCGATCAGCTCGGCTGTGCGGATCGAACTGTCGCGCCAGAACTGGAACGAGTTGATGCGGCTGAGCTCGAGGATCGCAATCGCGACCGCGGCCAGGAACGGCAGGCTCTGCAGCACCAGCACGCCGGCGAAGATGTAGATCTCGGTGATCTGCCTGAAACTGTTGGAGGCGATTAGCACGCCAGAGCCGATCAGGAGCAGGGCGCCGATCACGGCCTCCCAGAACGCCTGGAACTCGATCGACATCCTGGACAGGCCGCCCTTGGAGGTGCGCGCGAAGGCGATGTGCTCGGTGATCAGTCCTTGCGCGACCGCACGCGAGACCGTCCATTGCACGCTCATCGCGGCGATCATGGCGCCCAGCATCTGACCGGGCTTGATCGCGACGCGCGCGCGGTACATCGACAGGAAGTGCGCGAGCGAGACGACGAAGGCGCCGATGATCGGCAGCGTCAGAATCTTGTCGGGGATCGCGATGTCGGCGAAGGCGACGATCGGCACCCAGATGAGGTTGAGCAGAGCCACGACCACGCCGAGACTTTCGGCCCCGAGCCAGTTCAACCAGCCGAGACCATATTCGCGCTTCTGGTCGGGCGTGAGCCGGCTCCTGCCGGGCAGGAACTGGCGCCAGTGCTTTTTCACGATCTGGAGGCCGCCATAGGCCCAGCGGTGGCGCTGCTTCTTGAAGGCCTCGTAGGTGTCGGGCAGCAGGCCCTGGCCGTAGCGGTGGTTGGTGTAATGGGTGGTCCAGCCGAGCTCCTGGATCGCAAGCCCGAGATCACTGTCTTCGCAGATCGTGTCGGATGACCAGCCGCCGGCCATGTCCATCGCGGCGCGGCGGATCAGGCACATCGTGCCGTGCACGATGACGGCGTTGAGCTCGTTGCGCTGGACCATGCCGATGTCGAAGAAGCCGGCATATTCGCCGTTCATGATGTAGTGCATGATTGACAGATCGCCGTCGCGGTGCTCCTGCGGCGCCTGCACGAGGCCGACGCGCGGGTCGGCGAAGGCCGGCACGAGGTCCTTCAGCCAGTCGGGCTCGACGACATAGTCGGCATCGAGAATGCCGATGATTTCGGCATCGGCGGCGGTGCGGTCCATGGCGATGCGCAACGCGCCGGCCTTGAAACCCTGCACCTTCTCCGCGTTGATGAACTTGAAGCGTTCACCGAGCGCGCGGCAGTGGTCCTGGATCGGCTGCCAGAAGGCGGGATCGGGCGTGTTGTTGATGATGACCACGCATTCGTAGTTCGGATAGTCGAGCCGCGACAGCGCATCGAGCGTCTGCTTGAGCATGTCGACCGGCTCGAAATAGGCGGGGATGTGGATCGAGACCTTCGGGCAGTAATTCTCGGGCACGTTCTCGACCGGCTTGCCCTTGGCGAGCAGCCGCTGCGGCGGCCGGCCGAACGCGACGGCCGCGATCTCGTCGATCCGGGCCATCGCGATGAGGACAAGGGGAACAAGAAGTATCATGCCGAGCGTCAGCGCGAAGGCCGATCCGAAGAGGAAATAATGTCCGTTCCAGAACGCGAATACGGTCGCGGCCCAGGCGCCGACGCCGTTGGCGGTGGCCGACAGCAGAAACGACTGCCTGGCGGTCGGCTGCTCCAGCCGCAGGATCGGCAGCGACAAGAGGATGCCGACCAGCAGCGCGATGGTCATCAGTTTCCAATAGTCAGGATTCTCGACCGGGCCGGTCCAGGCGAATTTCGGCTCGCGGCTGGCGTTGAGGATGCCCCAATAGGGACCGACGCCGCCTTCAAAGTATTTCCAGGGCTGATCGATGGCTTCGACGATGTTGTATTCCATGCCCAGCGCTTCGGCGCGGCTGACGAAATTGCGCAGCGTCAGCGCCTGCTGGAACGGACCTGGATCTGCATTGCGCAGATTATAGCCCGCGCTCGGCCAGCCGAATTCGGCGATGACGATGCGCTTGCCCGGGAACTGGTTGCGCAAGAGGTTGTAGCGGTCCACGGCCTGATCGACCGCCTGGTCCGACCGGAAGTTTTCCCAATAGGGCAGGACGTGCGCGGCGATGAAATCGACGTTGGAGCCGAGGTCGGGGTTGTCGCGCCAGATGTTCCAGATCTCGCCGGTGGTGACGGGCACGCGCACCGCACTCTTCACCCGCTTGATCATCTCGATGAGGTCTTCGACCTTCTGCTCGCCCCGGTAGATCACCTCGTTGCCGACGACAACGCCGTTCACGTTGCTGTTCTTGCGCGCAAGCTCGATCGCGGCCTTGATCTCGCGCTCGTTGCGCTCCGGGTCCTTGCCGATCCAGGCGCCGACCGTGACTTTGAGCCCGAACTCGGCGGCGATCGGCGGCACCAATTCGTTGCCTTCCGTCGCCGAGTAAGACCGAATCGCACGCGTGAGGGTCGAGAGCTTTTTCAGATCGGCACGTATCTTGTCGGGGTCGAGGTTGTTGTCGACAATATGTCCCGGTTCGAACGGCGTATAAGACAGGCTGGGCAACAGGCCCTTGAAATCAGGCGCGGGTTCCTTGTCGCGCAGGACTCCCCAGAGGCCGGCGTGGAGCATGGACACGAGCAACAGAACGGCGGCGACAACGCGCATCGCGGCTAAACCAAAAGGGGCTGAGGGGGCAGGGAAGCGGATCCGACCCCGAGATCCGACCAAGTCCACGGCAAAGGGAGCATACCTCTGCCGCACGGTTTCTCAACTGTCATGGCCTCATGTCCTTATCAGGGCATGGCCTTGTTCGGTCCGGTCAACGCGCGGCAGTGCCGTCTGTTGCTATCGCCGATCGTTCCTGAACGGAGGCTGAAACGATCGCGGCTATTTCTGGGGTGCCGGCGACGGGCTTGCCGCAGGCGTGGGGCTCGCGGCCGGCTGGGGGGCTTGCGAATTGCCGGTGGTCGGCGCCGGCGGCTGCGATGCCGCGGCGGCCGCCTGCTGCGGCTGGGAAGCCGGGTTGATCCAGCAAGCGTGGACACGGCTGTCCAGGGTCTCGGCAATCTTGGGATCGATCTGGGCGCCGAAGCGGGTCAGGCAGCGGAACGCCGCCTGGATGTGGCCGCCGGGGCAGCCGAAGCGGTCATAGAGGTCGAGATGGCGGAATGCGGTATCGAGGTCATCCCGCCACATCAGCCGCACCACGCGCCGGCCGAGCCAGACGCATTCGGGGTTGCCGGCCGGGCCGTTGATGACTTGAGCAGCTTCCGCGAACTCGTCGGTGCGGCGCTGGTTCTGGGCCGCGTCCTTGGCGGCGTCGGCGGGCTGGGCGGCAGCCTTGCCCTGGTCAGGGGCGGGCGAGCCGCTCTGGGCCGAGGCGCCACCAAGATTGGCCAGGAGGACAAGGGAGGAGACGGCCAACGTGGCGGCGAACTGCCGCAGGACCGCATTTCGTAACTCGAACACCCGTCGCCGCATGAATTCCCCAATATCTCAGCCGCTCGTCCGCGCGGAAGGACCTCGCGGACGCCGAGACGTGATGGCGTCCAAATGGGTCTCCAATGCGGCGGAAAAGTCCCGCAAAATCCAATGACCTGTAATTGGATTTTTGTCCAGCAAAGTCACGATCCTAGGGCCCGGTCGAACGGCCGCAGCCCAATCCGTCGGGGAGAGCGCGCAGCCGACCCGGGTACCCCCTTGGCAGATGGCGCGCGAGCAGGTAATCGACGGACCCTCGCGGAGGACGGAACCGATTTCACTTCGTACGCCACTGGCGCTTCTGCTTGTCTCCCTCTGTGCGATTGCTTCCGTGTGGTGGTGGCTGGCCACGCCGATCACGCTCGCGCGCGCGCCCATCGATCCCAATGACAAGGTGCAATGCGTCTCCTACGCGCCGTTCCGCGGCGACCAGACGCCGCTGAACGAATGGACCCATATCGAGGCCGACCAGCTCGAGCAGGATCTGCGCCAGCTCAAGCAGATCACCGACTGCGTCCGCACCTACTCGATCGAGAACGGGCTCGACCAGGTGCCGGCGGTCGCGACCAGGATCGGCGGGCTGAAGGTAATCCAGGGTATCTGGCTCGGCAGCAACCGCGCCAAGAATCTCGCGCAAGTGGCGACCGCTGTGCGCCTCACCAAGGAATTCCCCGACACCATCTCCTCGCTCGTCGTCGGTAACGAGGTGCTGCTGCGCGGAGAGATGACGACGTCGGATCTCACCGCGATCATCCGTTCGGTGAAGGCGCAGGTCAGCGTGCCCATTACCTATGCCGACGTCTGGGAGTACTGGCTGAAGAACCGCGACGTCTATGACGCCGTCGACTTCGTCACGATTCATATCCTGCCTTATTGGGAGGATATGCCGGTGAAGGCGAAGTTCGCGGCGAGCCATGTCGAGGCGATCCGTGAGCGCATGGCGGTGGCGTTCCCCGGCAAGGAGATCCTGATCGGCGAGACCGGCTGGCCGAGCGAAGGTCGCATGCGCGACGGCGCGCTGCCGTCACGCACCAACCAGGCGCGCGTCGTCTCGGAAATCCTGGGGCTCGCGAAGGCGCTGAAGTTTCGCGTCAACCTGATCGAGGCCTACGACCAGCCGTGGAAGCGGCAGCTCGAAGGCACCGTCGGCGGTTATTGGGGCCTGTTCGATTCCGTGCGGCGACAGCTGAAATATCCGCCGGGCGAGCCGATCAGCAATTTCCCGTTCTGGAAATGGTACATGGGCGCCGGCATGGTTCTCAGCGTGCTGGTGTTTGCGGTGGCCGGCATCACGCTGCGCCGCCGGCCCTGGACGCCGCGCTTCTCGGCCTGGCTCGGCGTCGGCATCTCCGCGACATCAGCGGGCATCCTGCTCGGGATTGCCGCCGACAAGATGATTTACGAGAGCTACGGCTGGGGCGGCTGGCTGCAATGGGGCATGCTGCTGCTGGCCGGCATCCTGTCGCCGATCTTATGCGCGCAGGCGCTTGTCATCGGCCGCAGCCTGCCGAGCTTCCTCGACCTGCTCGGTCCGCGCGAAGGACGGAAATGGTCGAAGCTCTCGGCCGTGCTGGGGCTGACCCTGGCGGTGACGGCGGTGATCGCGGCAGAGACCGCGCTCGGCTTCGTGTTCGATCCGCGCTACCGCGACTTCCCCTATGCCTCGCTGACGATGGCGGTGGTGCCGTTCGCGCTGTTGATGCTCAACCGCCCGCAGATCGGCGTGCGCCCGATCGCAGAAGCCGTGTTCGCAGGGCTGCTGGCGCTGTCGGCCGTCTACGTGATCCTGAACGAAGGCCGCGACAACTGGCAGGCGATGTGGACCTGCGCGATCTATCTCCTGTTCGCGCTCACGCTGTGGCGGGCGCGGGCCGAGCAAAGCCAAGGATGAGCAGGCCGATCGCCAGGCCCGACAGCACGATGTTGTAGAGCACGATGCCGAGGCCGGCTGCGACCACGCCGAGCGTGAGCAGCACGATCGAAGGCCGCATCAGGTTCAGCGTCGCGATCACCAGCGCGACGATGCCGAACACCGAATTCTTGAACAGCGACGTCGACACCGAGCGCGCCTTGCAGATCATGGTCTGCAAGCCGGCATCGCATGCGAGCGACACTTGCGAGAACTCGACGGCGAGATAGCGCACATAGAGCGCCCAGCCGACGGTGACGAAACCGACGACGATGAGAAACTGCACCTGATACGGCGTGAGGCGAAACGGCTTTTTTGTCATGGGGGCAATATGGTCGGGATGGCCGGAGGGAGCAACAGGGCCGGGGCATTTTTACACCGGGGGGACAGCGCAGGCGGCTGCATGCATTTGCGGCACCCCGAACGCATCGGAACCGTAGCCATACGGATTTGCTAGAGTTCCAGCGTGGCCTAACAATCCGATTTGAAGCGTGGGCGCGATCGCCGATCCAGTCAGGAGCAGATCACGTCGTTCAAGAACGCGACTGCGAGGATGCGAGCGAGGTTGGCAATGGTTGAAGCGTTGCAGGTCAATTTTGCGCTTTGGGGCATGATCATTTGCGCGGCCATCAAGATCAGCCAACTGGCGGCTGTTCTTTGAACGGCGCAGTCTCAGGGAGACGCGCCGCCGATTCAATCGGAAGTCCTGACAGTCCTACCGTCTGAAGAACGACGATATCGTCGAGCTCGCCGTCTCCGGCTTGGCGGCGGCCGCTGCTGGCTGTGGCGCTGGCGCAGGTGCGGGCTCCTCACGCTTTGAGGAGCGCTTGGATGAGTAGCTGCGGCGGTGCTTGTCAGGCTTGGCGGCGGGCGCGGGCGCCGGCGGGGCGGTCTCGGCTTGCGGCACTGAGTCCTGGCTCTTCTCTTGGCTCTTCTCCGAGCTCTTGTCCTGGTTCTTGTCTGAACCCTTGTCCTGGTTCTTGTCCTGGCCCTTCTCCGAGCTGCCGCGCATCGACAAGCGCTGGCCGTCGAACACTGTCGTCTCGCAGTGGCGGTCGTTCTCGGCCAAGCCTGCGCAGAGCTTTGCGGCGGCGGCGGCATTAATCAGGGGACCGGCACCCAGACGCAGCTGCATCCCGAGGCCGTTATTGCCTTCCTTGATCATGATGATCGGCCGAAGTGCTGCGACCTCCGGATTGGACTTGCTCAGGCCGCGCCAGAGCGCGCGCAGGCCGTCGACCGAGTTCGCACCGCCGAGATCGATGGCAAAGCGCGTCTGCTGGACTGCGATTGCGGGCGACTCGGCTTCGGTTGCCTCCGGCGGTTTGGCTGGTCCCGCGGCGACTTCGGTGGAAACGGGCGCCGGCTCGGATTTCTTCTCGGGGGCGTCCGGCTGAATCAGTTTCGACGCGGCCGGATCGGGCGGCGCCATGATCGACTTTGATGGCACCAGCGGAAGGATCGGCAGTGCCGACGTCGTCACTGGGGACTGCGGAACGAGCGAGGCGGCAGCCGCCGTCTGCGGCGGCGGGCCTGGCTGATCCTTCGCAGCGTCCTTCAACGTTTCCTTCAAGACGTCCTTGGGCGCCCGCGGCTTGTCGACCAGCGAGGCTGCGGTCGAGGCGACCGGTGCGACATCGGGGGCCGGGGACTGCGCGGCGGCAACGGACGACTCCTGCGGCTTCGATGCGGTGGGCTGCGGCGATGTCGCGCTTTGCCTGGCGATCGCGCCGGTGACGGAATCAAGCCCCTGCTCGAGCACCGTGACGCGCGAGTAGAGCCGGTCGCGATCGGTGTTCAGCGTCTCGATGGCGGAGGCGAGGCGACGCGCTTCGAGCTGGCTTTCCTTGGTCAGCACCTGGAGACGGTCGGACTGGTGGGCGAGATCGGCGGAGGCGACCTGGTCGCGGCGCCAGCCGAGCTGGGCCTGGTTGGCCAAAACGGCGATCACGACGGCGCCGACAGCGGTCGCGCCCCACGAGCCCAGCCGCCACATCATACGGCGATCGAACGTGCTTTCTTCAGCCAAGAGTCCGGAGAACAGCCCGCCGGTCTCGTCGCCGAAGGCATCCGCCAGTGGGTCGGAATCCTTTGCCATGAACGTTTAGTGCCCAGCCCCGCCTGGCTTCCCCGAATCAATCAGGGAACATTAACAGGAAAACCCCCTCGCACTTGAATTCCGGGTGTTTGCGGGGGTAGCAAGGCGACAAGCTTTCGTCGCCCATCGTGTGATGATTGATTCGGCCGTATTTGACAGGATTGCGATGACCGTCCGCTCAAGCCTCACGATCGTGCTCGCCGCCGGCGAAGGCACGCGCATGCGATCCAGCCTGCCGAAAGTGCTGCATCCCGTAGCTTCCCAGACGCTGCTTGCCCACGTGCTCGGAGCCGCACCGCGCGGAACCGGCACTGCGCTTGCGGTCGTGATCGGCCCCGATCACCACGCGGTCGCGGACGAGGCGAAGCGGATCCGGTCCGATGCGCTCATCTTCGTGCAGGCCGAGCGGCTCGGCACCGCGCACGCGGTCCTGGCGGCGCGGGAGGCGGTTGCGCGCGGCGTTGACGACGTCCTGATTGCGTTCGGCGATACGCCGCTGATCTCGGCCGAGACTTTTGCGCGGCTCCGCGCGCCGCTCGCGAAAGGTGCCGCGATTGCCGCGCTCGGTTTTCGCGCAGCGGACCCGACCGGGTATGGCCGCTTCATCGTCGAGGGCGACCGCCTGGTCGCGATCCGTGAGCACGCCGACGCCAGCGCGGACGAGCGCAAGATCGATCTGTGCAATGCTGGCGTGATGGCGATCGACGGCCGCCGCGCGCTCGCGATCCTCGACAAAATAGGCAATGCGAATTCCAAGGGCGAGTATTACCTGACCGATGCGGTCGGCGTCGCCTGCGACAATGGATGGGAGTCCGTGGTGATCGAAACCAGCGAGGACGAAGTGCGCGGCATCAACACCAAGGCCCAGCTTGCAGAAGCGGAAAGCGTGATGCAAGCGCGGTTGCGCAAGGCTGCGATGGAGGCCGGCGTCACGCTGATCGGCCCCGAAACCGTCTATCTCTCAGTCGATACCGTGTTCGGCAAGGACGTCACCATCGAGCCCTTCGTGGTGATCGGGCCGGGCGTTTCGATCGCCGACGGCACCGTGATCCATTCCTTCTCGCATATCGTGCAGACTACGCTCGGCAAGAACGTCTCGATCGGGCCCTATGCGCGGCTGCGCCCCGGCACCTCGCTCGGCGATGGCGCGCGGATCGGCAATTTCGTGGAGACCAAGGCCGCGACGCTGGAGGCCGGCGTCAAGGTCAACCATCTCTCCTACATTGGCGACGCCACCATCGGCGCCAACTCCAACATCGGCGCCGGCACCATCACCTGCAACTACGACGGCTTCAAGAAGCACAAGACGGTGATCGGGCAGGGCGCCTTCGTCGGTACCAACTCCTCGCTGGTCGCGCCGGTGAAGATCGGCAATGGCGCCTATATCGGCTCAGGCTCGGTGATCACGCGCGATGTGCCCGATGACGCCATGGCGCTGGAGCGCAGCCCGCAGACCATCCGCGAAGGTGGTGCTGCGCGTTACCGCGAGCTGAAGACAGACGGCAAGAAAGTGGACAAGAAGCCCGAGAAGTGAGCGGCGTTACTCGTCGGCGAATTCTGAGAAGACCGCGCGCGTCAGGCGCCAGCCGCGCGGGCTTGCACGCTTCGCGGGCTTGCCCTCGGCATGCTTCGTGAAGACCAAGACGGGCTTGCCTTCCTTGCTGCGGTGGGGCGGCGGCCAATGCGCGAGGTGCGTGCCCGTGGTCTCGCTGGCGAGCAGATACGTGGGTGACTGACCTTTGCGGTCGGACGTGGCTTTCATGGCCGTGATCTCCCGTAGGGGAATCGTTGGCCAAACTTGTTGACAACAAGTTAATTCGCGCGGTTAAAGCCGGCCACATCGACGCAGGCGAAGGCATGCCGTCATCTGACGCTGTCGCAATCCGTCATAATTATTGAGTAACTGGTTCCTTAGGAACTTCGCTAGAAACCGAGCGCGTCGTTTAGGCGATCTTTCGACGATTTGGGGGATATTGATCCGCATGTGCGGGATTGTCGGCATTCTCGGGCGCGAGCCGGTTGCAGAGCAATTGGTGGATTCGCTCAAACGTCTCGAATATCGCGGCTACGATTCCGCGGGCGTCGCCACGCTTGAAGGCAAGCATCTGGAGCGCCGCCGCGCCGAGGGCAAGCTGAAGAATCTGGAGAAGCGGCTGGAAGCCGAGCCGCTGAAGGGCACCACCGGCATCGGTCACACCCGCTGGGCCACCCACGGCAAGCCGACCGTCAACAATGCCCATCCGCATGCGACCGAGCGCGTCGCGGTCGTCCACAACGGCATCATCGAGAATTTCCGCGAGCTGCGCGAGGAGCTCGAGAAGAAGGGCACGGTGTTCCACACCGAGACCGACACCGAGATCGTGCTGCATCTCGTCGACGATCTGTTGACGCGCGGCAACAAGCCGGTGGAAGCCGTGAAGCTGACCCTGGCGCGCTTGCGCGGCGCCTTCGCACTCGGCTTCATCTTCGCTGGCGACGACGATCTGTTGATCGGCGCCCGCAACGGTCCGCCGCTTGCGATCGGCTATGGCGACGGCGAGATGTATCTCGGCTCGGACGCGATCGCGCTCGGCCCGTTCACCGATACGATCAGCTATCTCGAAGACGGCGACTGGGTCGTGCTGACACACAAGAGTGCTGCGATCTTCGACAAGGACGGCCACGCCGTCCAGCGCGACAAGATCAAGCACGCCGCCTCGACCTCGCTGGTCGACAAGGCGAACTACCGCCACTTCATGGCGAAGGAGATCCACGAGCAGCCGGAAGTGGTCGGCCACACGCTGGCGCGCTATGTCGACATGGCGACCGAGCGCGTCTCGCTGCCGGTCAAGCTGCCGTTCGACTTCAAGGACATCCAGCGCATCAGCATCACGGCCTGCGGCACCGCAAGCTACGCCGGCATCGTTGCAAAATACTGGTTCGAGCGGTTTGCGCGCGTGCCGGTCGAGGTCGATGTCGCCTCCGAATTCCGCTACCGCGAAGCGCCGTTGCGCAAGGGCGATCTCGCCATCTTCATCTCGCAATCGGGCGAGACCGCCGACACACTGGCTGCGCTGCGCTACGCGAAGGCCGAGGGCGCGCACACGATTGCCGTCGTCAACGTCCCGACCTCGACCATCGCGCGCGAGAGCGAGACCGTGCTGCAGACGCTGGCCGGCCCCGAGATCGGCGTCGCCTCGACCAAGGCCTTCACCTGCCAGCTCATGGTGCTGGCGAACCTGGCGATTGCGGCCGGCAAGGCCCGCGGCGAATTGTCCGCCGAGGACGAGACCAAGCTCGTCCATGGCCTCGTCGAGATCCCGCGCCTGATGTCGGATGCGCTCACGGCCGAGATCCAGATCGAGAAGCTCGCGCATAGAATCGCAAAATCCCGCGACGTGCTCTATCTCGGCCGTGGCACCAGCTACCCGCTGGCGCTCGAAGGCGCGCTGAAGCTGAAGGAAATCTCCTACATCCACGCCGAGGGCTATGCCGCCGGCGAGCTCAAGCACGGCCCGATCGCGCTGATCGACGAGACCATGCCGGTCGTCGTGATCGCGCCCTACGACCGCGTGTTCGAGAAGACCGTCTCCAACATGCAGGAGGTCGCCGCCCGCGGCGGCAACATCATCCTGATGACCGACGCCAAGGGCGCGGCGGAGGCGACGGTGGATTCGCTCGTCACCATCGTCATGCCTGACATGGCCGCGGCATTTACACCGATGGTCTATGCGGTCCCCGTGCAGCTGCTCGCCTACCATACGGCAGTGGTGATGGGCACCGACGTGGACCAGCCGCGCAATCTCGCGAAATCCGTGACGGTGGAATAGGCAGAACGGACCAGGCCGCGCTCTTCCAAAACCTGCTAGAAGCCCCTAGCTTGAACGAAGCGACCGACCTGGAACCAGAATGACCACCCGCGACGACGTGCCTGCGCCTCTCGATCCCGCCCCGGAGCCGCATACCGGCCTGATGGGCCGTTTCCGCAATTATTTCCTGACCGGGCTGGTCGTCACCGGTCCAATTGCGATCACCCTATACCTGGTCTGGTGGTTCGTCACCTGGGTCGACGGCGTGGTGCGTCCGTTTGTTCCGCTCGCCTATCGGCCGGAAACCTATCTGCCGTACGTCGTCCCGGGCTGGGGACTGGTTGTCGCATTCTTCACGCTGACCCTGGTCGGCTTCCTCGCAGCGAACCTGATTGGCCGCACGCTGGTCGATGTCGGCGAGACCTTCCTCGGCCGGATCCCGGCGGTGCGCGCGATCTATCGCGGCCTGAAGCAGGTGTTCGAGACGTTGTTCTCGGGCAAGGGCTCGAGCTTCCGCAAGGTCGGCCTCGTCGAGTTTCCGTCGCCCGGCATGTGGTCAATCGTGCTGATCTCGCAATCCCCGAACGAGGACGTCTCGCGCAGCCTGCCGGGGCAGGAAGAACATGTCTCGGTGTTTCTGCCGTGCTCGCCGAACCCGACCACCGGATTCTTCTTCTACGTGCCCAAGAGCAAGATCATCGAGGTCGACATGAGCACCGAGGATGCGGCGACGCTGATCATGTCGGCCGGCGTGGTGCAGCCGGGCTCGGCGCCGGATCCGAAGAAGGCAGCCGCGCTCGCCGGCATGGCGAACGCGGCGCGCATTGCCAGCGCCTCCACGCTCCAGCCCGAGCCTGCGAAGGCGGAGTAGGGCTATTCCGCGGCGGGATGGCCTGGGATCACGCGGGCGTTCGCATCCTCTGCTAATGTTCCGGTCGAACTGAGCGCCAACGCTCGGAGTTCGAACTGGAGTGCCCCGATGTCCAACTCGATGTCGAAAACCATTGCGATCCTCGCGCCCGGCGCCATGGGCAGCGCGGTGGCCCGCCGCCTCAGCGAAAACGGCGCGCGCGTGCTGACGTCCTTGAAAGGGCGCAGCGAGGCGACGCTGAAACGGGCGGCGGATGCCGGCATGGTCGGCGCCGAGGACGAGGCGATCGCGGACGCCGACATCATCCTCTCGATCGTGCCGCCGGGCGAGGCGGTGGCGCTGGCCGAGCGGCTCGCCGCATTGATCGTGAAACGTAACAAGAAGCCGGTCGTGGTCGACTGCAACGCCGTCAATGTCGACACGGTGAAGCGGATCGAGGAGATCATCGGCTCGGCGCAGGCGCCTTTCGTCGATGGCGGCATCATCGGCTTTCCGCCGCAGCCGGGCGGCAAGAGCCCGGCGTTCTACATGTCAGGCGAACATGCCGGGGATGTCGCGGTGCTCAGGGAATTCGGGCTCGACCTGCGCATTGTCGAAGGCCCGGTGGGGGCGGCTTCCGCGCTCAAGATGTCCTACGCCGGCATCGTCAAGGGTCTCGCCGGGATCGGCTCCGCCATGGTGGTCGCCGCGACGAAGGCGGGGGCCGCGGACGCGCTGCGCGACGAGCTCGCGCTCAGCCAGCCCGCGATCCTGGCGCGGCTCGAGGTCGCGCTGCCCGACATGATCCCGAAGGCCTATCGCTGGGTCGCTGAGATGCAGGAGATTGCCGGCTTCCTCGGGCCGGATCATCCGGCAAGCCAGATCTACCAGGGTTTTGCCAGATGGTTCGAGCATCTGGCCGGGGACGTAAAGGGCGAGGCGGTGGATGCATCGCTATTGAAGGCATTTGCGGAGAAGAGGGCGTCGAAGAAGGGGTAAGGGCGGCGTCTCCGTCCTTCGCCTCTCCCCGCGTGCGGGGAGAGGCCGGAATTTGCGAGAGCAAATTCCGGGTGAGGGGGATTTTCCGCGAGTCCATCTCTCACCGTCTTTGCTGAAGCGGCCGCTCACCCCGACCCTCTCCCCGTAAGAACGGGGCGAGGGGGCGCACCTGCGTCGCGGCGCGTGCTCAGCCCGCCCCGATCAGCGGGATCGCCTCGTCCCGCTCGTAGAGATACAGCAGGCAGCGCAGCGCTTCGCCGCGCTCGCCTTTCAGCTTCGGATCGTCCTTCATGATGCGCAGCGCCTCGTCTCTAGCCTGCGTGATGAGCTGGCCGTGGACCTCCGGGCGCGCGATGCGGTAGCCGGGCAGGCCGCTCTGGCGGACGCCCAGCACATCGCCTTCGCCGCGCAGTTTCAGATCCTCTTCGGCGATACGAAACCCGTCGGTGGTCTCGCGGATCACTTTCAGCCGCGCCTTCGACATTTCGCCGAGCGGTTCGCTGTAGAGCAAAATGCAGGTCGAGGCCTCAGAGCCGCGCCCGATGCGGCCGCGCAGCTGGTGCAGCTGAGCGAGGCCAAAGCGTTCGGCATTCTCGATCACCATGATGGTGGCGGCCGGCACGTCGACGCCGACCTCGACCACGGTGGTTGCGACCAGAAGCCCGATCTCGTGGTCGGCGAACTGGCCCATGACGCGGTCTTTTTCCGTGCCCTTCATCTGTCCATGGACGAGGCCGACGCGATCGCCAAAACGCTTCTGCAGGCTTTCGAAGCGCTTGGTCGCGTTGGTGAGATGCTCGGTACCCTCCGCCTCGGATTCCTCGACCAATGGGCAAATCCAGTACACCAGCTTGCCGGACTCGAGCGCGCGGCCGACGCCGTCCATGACCTCGCCGAGCCGGCTCATGGCGACGGCGCGGGTGTCGATCGGCTGGCGGCCGGCGGGCTTTTCGCGCAACTCGCTGATGTCCATGTCGCCGAAATAAGTCAGCACCAGCGTGCGCGGGATCGGGGTTGCGCTCAGCACCAGCACGTCGACGGCTTCGCCCTTCGAGGTCAGCGCCAGGCGCTCGCGCACGCCAAAGCGGTGCTGCTCGTCGACGATGGCGAGCGCCAGGTCGTGGAAGATCACGTCGTCCTGGATCAGCGCATGGGTGCCGACGAGGAGATCGATCTCGCCCTCGGCGAGCTGCGTGATGATCTCGCGCCGCTCCTTGCCCTTTTCGCGGCCGGTGAGGATCGCGACCCGCATGCCGGCGCGCTCGGCGAGCGGGGCGATCGTCTTGATGTGCTGGCGTGCCAGAATTTCGGTCGGGGCCATCAGCGCGGCCTGCTTGCCGACCTCGGCGACAGCGGCGGCCGCCAGCAGCGCGACCACGGTCTTGCCGGAGCCGACGTCGCCCTGGAGCAGGCGCAGCATGCGCACGGGCTGTTGCAAATCGTTCGCGATCGCCGCGGCTGCATCGCGCTGCGAGGACGTCAGTGCGTAGGGCAGGGCATCGATGATCTTGTGGCGCAAATGCCCGTCACCGGCATTGCGCACGCCGGCGGGACGCCGGAGCTGCGCGCGGATCAAGGCGAGCGCGAGCTGGCCGGCAAGCAGCTCGTCGAAGGCGAGGCGGGACCAGAACGGCTGGTCCGGCAGAATGTCCGTCAGCTCGACCGGCTGGTGCACGCGATTGAGCGCTTCCGCGATCGGCGGGAAATTGCAGCGGCGCAGCACCTCCGGGCTGATCCATTCGGGCAGGGCCGGCAGCTTCTGCAGCGCCTGCGCGATCGCGCGGCGGAGCGAGCCGAGCGCGAGGCCCTCGGTGAGCGGATAGACGGGGTCGATGCCAGAGAGCTTTGAGATCGCCTCCTCGTCGAGCACGCGGTCGGGATGAACGATCTGCGGCATGCCGTCGTACATCTGCAGCGTGCCGGAGACGAACCGCTTCTCGCCGACCGGCAGCAGCTTCTCGACATAGCCGGGCTTGGCGCGGAAGAAGGTCAGCACGACATCGCCGGTGTCGTCGCTGGCATAGACCAGATACGGCGCGCGGGCGTTGCGCGGCGGGGGCGGGCGGTGGCGGTCGACGGTAACCTCCAGGGTCACCATGGTTCCCTGGACCGCGTCGCGGATTTTTGGCCGCGCCCGGCGGTCGATAACCTGGCTCGGCAGATGCAGCAGCAAATCGACCAGCCGCGGCGGCTCGTTGCGGCTGAGCAGATATTGCAGCAGCTTGTCCTGCTTCGGACCGACGCCGGGCAGGCTGGTCACGGGAGCAAACAGCGGATTGAGCAGGCTGGGGCGCATGAGAGCGAATCTAGGATCGTTTCGGCTCGTCGTGCCCGGCTTTATGCCGGGCATCCACGGCTTTTTTCGCAGCCCTTCGCGGGCGTCAAGCCATGCCAAATCGAGGGCTGACACGGCAGGTTCGAGTGGCTATATCACCCCGGCCCGGCACGTCCGGGCTTTCTGCGTTTGACTGGATTGAGACATGACGGGAACGACACGATCGAGCAACGGGCTGGACCACCGCCGCAAGCGGTTGTTGTTCCGCTGCTGGCACCGCGGCACGCGCGAGATGGACCTGATCCTCGGCCGCTTTGCGGATGCCGAGATCGCCAATCTCTCCGACGCCGAGCTGATCGAGCTGGAGACCCTGCTCGAAGAGTCCGATCCCGACCTCTACGCCGCCATCACCGGTGATAAGGTGCTGCCGGCCGATGTCACCGGCGCGTTGTTTGCCCGGATCAAGGCCTATCCGATCGCGGACCGCGATTTATGAAACCGGGAATGAAATCTCCGGCCGAGCTGCTGACACCCGGCCGCGCGCTGACGCTTGCCAATGTCGCCGAGGGCGCCGAGGGCCTCGTCGTCTCCGATCTCGCGCGCGCCATCGCGGCGCGGCCGAAGAAGCCGGCCGTCAGCCTCGCCGTGGTCTGCCGCGACGGTGCGCGGATGCAGCAGCTCGAACGCGCGCTGCAATTCTTCGCGCCCGATCTGCCGGTGCTTCAGTTTCCGGCCTGGGATTGCCAGCCCTATGACCGCGTCTCGCCGCACGGCGGAGTCCTGGCGCAGCGCCTGACCACGCTGGCGCGGCTGGCCCCGCTCACCGGCAGCGACAAGCCGCTGATCGTGCTGACCACGGTGAATGCCGTCGTCCAGCGCGTGCCCGCGCGCGAGCTCGTCGCGGCGCAGGCGCTGTCGGTTGCGCCGGGCAATGTCGTGCCGATGGACACCATCGTCGCCTGGCTCGAGCACAACGGCTACAATCGTTCCTCGACAGTGCGCGAGCCCGGCGAATATGCCGTGCGCGGCGGTATTCTCGACCTGTTTCCGGCTGGCCTCGAACAGCCCGTCCGGTTCGACTTCTTCGGCGACAGCCTGGAATCGATCCGCACCTTCGACGCCGAGACCCAGCGCACGCTGCTCGACATGCGCGCACTCGACCTGGTCCCGATCTCGGAATTCCAGCTCGTCACAGACACAATCCGCCGCTTCCGCATGGGCTATGTCGCCGAGTTCGGCGCGCCCGAGCGTGACGACGCGCTGTACGAGGCCGTCAGCGAAGGCCGCCGCCATCCCGGCATGGAACACTGGCTGCCGCTGTTCCAGGACCGGATGGATACGCTGTTCGACTATCTGCAGAGCGCGGCCGTTGCGATCGAGCCGCAGGCCGAAGACGCCGTCCGCGAGCGCTTCAAGCAGATCCAGGACTATTACGAGGCCCGCCGCGATGCGATGGAGCATCCGGGCGGCGGCGCCATCTACAAGCCGCTGCCGCCTGATCGGCTCTATCTGACCGAGGACGAATGGGGCAAGCGTCTCGGCGACATCCCGTTGGCGCGATTGACGCAGTTCTCCGTGCCGGCCGACGGTACTTCGGTCGTCGATGCCGGCGCCCGCAAGGGCCGCGACTTCGCGCCCGAGCGTAACGATACTACCGTCAACGTGTTCGAGTCCGTCGTCGCGCATGTCATGGGCCTGCAGGCGAACCGCAAGAAGGTTGTGATCGCGCTCTGGAGCGAAGGCTCGCGCGACCGAATGACCTCGATGCTGCGCGACCACAAGCTGACCCACACCACCAGCGTCAACGCCTGGCGGACGGTACAGGCGACGCCGCGCAACGAGACCATGCTCGCCGTGCTCGGCTTAGAGGCCGGTTTCGAGACCGACGAGATCGCGCTGATCAGCGAGCAGGACATCCTCGGTGACCGCCTGGTGCGCCCGCGCAAGGCAAGCCGCAAGCTCGACAATTTCATCTCGGAGATCACGAGCCTCACCGCGGGCGACATCGTCGTCCACGCCGATCACGGTATCGGCCGCTTTGTCGGCCTGCAGACACTCGACGTCGCCGGCGCGCCGCATGATTGCCTCGAGCTGCATTATGCCGCCGACGCAAAGCTGTTTCTCCCGGTCGAGAACATCGAGCTGTTGTCGCGCTACGGCTCCGACCAGACCACGGTCGAGCTCGATCGTCTCGGCGGTTCCGGCTGGCAGACCCGCAAGGCCAAGCTCAAGAACCGCATCCGCGAGATCGCGGGCGAGCTGATCAAGATCGCCGCTGCGCGCCATTTGCACGAGGCACCCAAGCTGCCAGTACAGCAAGGCATCTATGACGAGTTCTGCGCACGCTTCCCCTA
The DNA here is from genome assembly GCF_040548225.1 of Bradyrhizobium sp. S3.12.5. NCBI lineage: Bacteria > Pseudomonadati > Pseudomonadota > Alphaproteobacteria > Hyphomicrobiales > Nitrobacteraceae > Bradyrhizobium > Bradyrhizobium sp. S3.12.5. The sequence goes on along the minus strand of NZ_JBEPRF010000016.1, from coordinate 81,145 downwards.
TGATGAGACCGAGGACCAGTTAGGGGCGATCGAATCCACCCTGAAGGACCTCGAGCTCGGCCGTCCGATGGACCGCCTGATCTGCGGCGACGTCGGCTTCGGCAAGACCGAGGTCGCGCTCCGCGCGGCGTTTGCCGTTGCGCTCGAAGGCAAGCAGGTCGCGGTCGTGGTGCCGACCACGCTGCTCGCCCGCCAGCATCACAGGACCTTCACCGAGCGCTTCAAGGGCTTTCCGGTGAACGTGGCGCAGGCCTCGCGCCTGGTCCCGACCAAGGAGCTCAACCTGGTCAAGAAGGGTATTGCCGACGGTTCGGTCGATATCGTCGTCGGCACCCACGCGCTGCTCGGCAAGGCCATCAAGTTCCGCGATCTCGGCCTCGTCATCGTCGACGAGGAGCAGCATTTCGGCGTCACCCACAAGGAGCGGCTGAAGGCGCTGCGCTCCGAGGTGCATGTGCTGACGCTGTCGGCAACGCCGATCCCGCGCACGCTGCAACTGGCGCTGACCGGCGTCCGCGAGCTGTCGATCATTGCTTCCCCTCCGGTCGACCGTCTCGCGGTCCGCACTTTCGTGGCCCCGCACGATCCCTTGATGATCCGCGAGGCGCTGCTGCGCGAGCGCTATCGCGGCGGCCAGGCATTCTACGTGGTGCCGCGCATCGACGACCTCGCCGACATCAAGGACTTCCTCGACAAGCACGTGCCGGAGATGAAGGTTGCGGTCGCGCACGGGCAGATGCCGCCTGCGGTGATTGAGGACATCATGACCGCGTTCTACGACGGCAAGTTCGACGTCCTGCTGTCGACCACCATCGTGGAATCCGGCCTCGACATTCCCAACGCCAACACGCTGATCGTGCACCGCGCCGACATGTTCGGCCTCGCCCAGCTCTATCAGCTCCGCGGCCGCGTCGGCCGTTCCAAGCTGCGGGCCTATGCGCTGTTCACGCTGCCGGCGCAGCAGAAGATCACGGCGCAAGCCGAGCGCCGGCTCACCGTGCTGCAATCGCTGGAGACGCTGGGCGCCGGCTTCCAGCTCGCCTCGCACGACCTCGACATCCGCGGTGCCGGCAATCTCTTGGGCGAGGAGCAGTCCGGGCACATCAAGGAGGTCGGATTCGAGCTCTACCAGTCGATGCTGGAGGAGGCGATCGTCAACCTCAAGGCCGGTGTCTCCGAGCCGGCCGCCGACCGCTGGTCGCCGACCATCACCATCGGCATGCCCGTGCTCATTCCGGAAGATTACGTCGGCGACCTCTCGGTGCGGCTGTCGCTCTACCGGCGCCTGGCCGATCTCGACAGCGAGGAGGAGATCGAGAATTTTGGCGCCGAGATGCGCGACCGCTTCGGCGTGCTGCCGGACGAGGTGCGTTATCTCTTCAAGGTCGCCGCGATCAAGGCATTCTGCCGCCAGGCCAATGTCGGGAAGATCGATGCCGGTCCGAAGGGCGCCGTCATCGCCTTCCGCGACAACTCGTTCGCGCATCCCGACCGCCTGGTGACGTTCATCCGCAGCCACGGCCAGGCCGCCAAGGTGCGGCCCGACATGAAGGTGGTGTTCCTGCAGGATTGGGAGACCCCGGAGGAGCGTCTCGCCGGCACCACCGAGATCATGCGGCAGCTGGCGCAGCTCGCGCAGAAAAAGAAGGCGGCGTAGGCGAGGTTGTGATTACGACGCTGCCCTTGACGCGTCGGCCGACAGCCGCCCGAGCAGCGACCTTGCCGTATCCGACGGCGACAGCGAGTCCACGCTGACCACGGGATCGCTGCGCATCTCGTGCTTGCCATTGGACGTGTGCTTCATCACCGCCGAGAGGCGGCGGGCGATCATATGTGCCGTGCGGAAGTCGGTCTCGGCGAACACCACGATCACCGAGCCGTCCTTTTGTGCTGTGCCAAAATCCATCTGCCGCATCAAGCGGCTGAGGATGCGTGCGGCATCCAGCTGCGCGCGGGGATTGCCGGGATCGAAGGCGAAGCGCGCCACCGACAGGCCGCCGCCGCGCGCGAGCGTCTGCTCGACCGCTTTGGAAAAATCGCGGGCAAAGGCTTCGACCGTCAACAGGCCGCTGCGCGGATCGAGCCAGCCGCCGGCGTCAATCGAGCGCAGCGTTCGGCTCAGTTGCGCTTCCATCGCGTGCTGGCGGATCAGCGGCAGCGCGTTGGCCGCGACCTTGGCGGGCTCGCCTGCGATCAGCTCGAGATTGGGCAGGTCGTAGCTCTGGGTGAGCTGGTGCGCGGTGACGACTACGGGCAGGTTGCGGAAGCGCGTATCCTCCGCGAGCACCGTGAGGAAGGCATCGGTGACGCGCGGGGTGAAACCGTCCGAGAGCACGACGCCGTCGATATCGCGGGTGTTGAGATGTTTTGCCGCGGCCTCGATCGAAAGTGCGCCGACCACACCCGTACGTTCGCCGAATGCGACGGAGAGCGCGGGATAAGCCGCGCCGCGGCCGATCAAGAGCACGATGGCGTCGCGCACCGGATCGGTCTCCGGCACCGCGACCTTCGCCTCCGGCAGCCGGCGCAGCACGGTGGCGTGCAGCGTGCGGATGCGGATCGCGGCGCGCAAGCGCGCGATCAGGCGTTCGGCAGCGTTGCCGCGCGTGGCGAAGGGCAGGGCGTTGTGGGGCAGCGAAGCTTGCGCATCCAGCGCGACCAGCGGGAGATAAAGCGCCTGATCGGCGATCTTCTTCGCGAGCAATGCCATATGCGGCTCGTGCCCACCAGGCATGGCGGCGAGGACCGCGGCCGGCTGAACCTGCTCGACGGCGCGCGCGGCGCTCGCCCAATCGCTGTCGACGACCGGAAAGAGACGGGCCTCGTCCAGCGCCGCAAGGAAGGCGGGGCGCTCGGCATTGGACACAAACAGGATCGGGCCCGCCTGGGACATGGGATACTCTGATCACGCAATCGATGCTGCGCAATCTAGTCCGGCGGCCTTAATGCAGCGTCAATGTGTCGGGCCAAACTGCGCCTAGATCGGCCCGGAGCGGTCGCGAAAAGCCTCGACCATCAGGGGGTTAAGGCCAAGCTCGCTAAGCGCCTCCCGGGCGCGGGCATTGTCCTGGGCCCGGCCGGCCAGCCGATGGCCCGAGAGGCGGTCGGGCAGGGCCGTCAGCAGCGCGCCCTGGCCGAGCCGGCGCGCCCATTCCTGGAGGTCGTTGGAGAGGAAGCGATAGCCACCGACCGCCATGATGCCAGAGGGCGGTGCGGTGATGCAGATCGCGCCGCTGGCGCGGTCGATCCGCGCGGCAAAGCCGGTGTCGACGTAGTCGCGCGGCGGCTGCGCCGTCAGCGTCTCGCCGACCGGCTGCGGGGGCGCGTAGGCCGCGATCGGCACCATCGGGCCGCGCAGGCCGAGCGTGCCCTTCGGGGTCAGCAGAATATCGCCCGCGATCGATGAGCCGGATTGCTCGCGCGGGGCGCCGTGCGGTCCCGGCATCACCGCCGCCGCCACGCCGTCCTTGCCGCGCCGGGCGCCGAACAGCCCGGCCTCGCCGAACAGATAGACATCCGTGAGCGGCGCATGCGGCGCGATCCAGGCTTCGCTTGCGGCCACCTGCTCCGGCGCGCGCCAGAGACCGATGACGTTGCGCAAGGTCGGCATCCGTGCCGCGAGGTTGGAATCGCCAAGCCGCAGCGCGAGCTGGGCCGGCGCGATCAGCACGTCGCATGCGTGCTCGTTGATCTGCTGCTCCAGCACCTCGCTCTCGAACGGATGATGCAGCGCCAGCGTGCCGCCGCAAAGCAGCCACACCGCGAGCGAGGAGGCGAGGCCCGCGAACGACATCGGCGTGAACGCCGCCATCACGGTCGCGCCCTGCTGGATGTCGGCTTCCAGCGACATCGCAAGCCCGCCCGCGATCAGGCTGAAATGCGGCCGCGGCACCGGGCGGAAGCCCTCGGCCGTGACATCGAAGGAGATCATCGCCGCCTTGCGGCCGTCCTGGATCACCGTGCGCGTGGTGCCGGGCGGGCGCGCGAGCACCTCGTCGAGCGAGGCCATGCCCTCGGGCAGATCAGCCCCGAAGCCGAAGACGTGGCGGATCGAGAAGGCTTCGGCGGCGGCGTGCATCGCGAGGTCGGAATAGCTGACGCCGTCGACCTTGCTCATGGTGACGATGGCGCGCGCCGCGGTGCGGTTGAGCGCGGCTGCCAGTTCCGCCTGCCGCCACAGCAGCGGCAGCACGGCGACCACGAGGCCGGCGCGATGGGCGGCGAGCACCGTCAGCACGAACTCGACCGTAGAAGGCAGCTGGATCGCGATCACCGAATTGGCCGGCAGGCCCGATTCGACGAAATGCGCCGACAGCGCATCGATGGCCGTGTCGGCTTCGGCGTAGGTCAGCCGCCGCGGCTGATGTCCGGTGATGCGGGATTTGTTGAGGGGATCGAGCAAAGCCGGCGCGTGCGGCTGCCGCATCAGCGTCCGCTGGAACAGCGTGTCGAGCGTCGGCGATACGGCTGGCTGGTTCACGGCGTCACTTCGCTGGACTGGCTTGAGACTCACCCTTCGACCACCAGGTCTCCGGCAGATAGCCTGATAACGCAGTGGTCGATGGTCGTTCTATCCGATTCCAGCGCGCGATCCATTGCTCGGATACGTTAAACAGGGGGATTGTGTAGCAGCCCGCGATCAAAGCGCGGTCGAGCGCCCGCACTGCCGCGACAAAATCCGTATGATCACGGGCCTCCAGCAGGGCCTTGATCATGGCATCGACCGCGGGATCCCTGGCGCCCATGTAGTTGCGGGTGCCCGGATTGTCCGCTGCAGCACTGCCCCAATAGAAATACTGCTCGTTGCCGGGCGACAGCGACTGGTCCCAGCGGTTCTGGATCATGTCGAACTCGTAAGACAGCCGGCGCTGGTCAAACTGCACTGGATCGACCGAACGCACGCTCGGCGCGATGCCGGCGCGCTTGAGGTCGCGCTGGAAGGCGAGTGCGATGCGCTCCTGGTCGCGGGTCGTCACCAGCATCTCGAAGGTGAAGGGTGTCTTGGTCGCGCGGTTGCGCAGCACCGTGCCGTCGAGATCGTAACCGGCGTCGGACAGCAGCTTGAGTGCCGCGCGCAGCGTCGTCCGGTCGCGCCCCGAGCCGTCAGTGACGGGAAGCCGATAGCTGCCGTCCATGATGTCAGGCGGAATCTGTGCGGCAAAGGGCTTTAACAGCTCGCGCTCGCGCGCATCCGCAGGCCGACCATAGGCCGACAGCTCGGAGCCTGCAAAGTAGCCGGCGACGCGCGAATAGAGCGAGAAGAAATAGTTGCGATTGACCAGCTCGAAATCGAACAGCAGCGTCAGCGCCTGGCGCACGCGGATGTCGGCGAAGATCGGACGGCGGGTGTTGAACACCAGGAATTCCGAAGGCTGCGGCACGCCGGGCTTGACGGTGTCACGGATCACGTCGCCGTTCCTGGCGGCCGGAAAATCGTAGCCCTCGTGCCAGCGCAACGGCTCGTTCTCGACGCGGAAATCATAGAGGCCGCGCTTGAAGGCTTCGAACTGGCCGTTGGCCTCGCGAAAATAGTCGAGCCGGATCTCGTCGAAATTGAAGAGCCCGCGATTGATCGGGAGATCGCGGCCCCAATAGTCGGGGTTGCGCGAGAGCGTCACGCTGGCGCCGGGCTTGACCGCCGTGACGCGATACGGGCCCGAGGCAATCGGCCCGGTCAGCGTCGTCTCCTCGAAGGTCGCGACATCGATGGCGTGCTTCGGCAGGATCGGCATCAGGCCGAGGATCAGCGGCAGCTCACGATCGTTGGCGCCGGTGAGGTCGAAGCGGATTGTGAGGGGATCGGGTGCCCAGGCCTTGGCAATCTTGGTGTAATATTGCCGGAGGTTGGGACGGCCATGGTCGCGCAGGAGCTCCCAGGAGAACAGCACGTCCTCGGCAAGCACCGGCTTGCCGTCGGAGAAGCGCGCGCGGGGATCGAGACGGAATGTGACGTAGCTTCGCCCGTCGTCGGTCTCGACGGTTTTGGCGAGCAGGCCGTAGAGCGTGAACGGCTCGTCCTGGCCGCGCGCCAGCAGGCTTTCGACGACGTAGTTCCGGATCGGCTGCACGGCCAATCCCTTCACGATGAAGGGGTTGAGGCTGTCGAAGGTGCCGAGGAGGCCCCAGGTCAGCCGGCCGCTCTTGGGGGCATCGGGGTTGGCGTAGGGCATGTGGGTGAAATCGGCCGGCAGCGCCGGCTTGCCGTGCATGGCGATTGCGTGGGCCTCCTCGGCCCCGGCGCCGCCGAACGCCGATAGCCCAATGGTGAGGACCAAAGCGAGGCTACAGAGCCGGACACCGGGGCCCTCGAGCAGGCGCTGGAACATGAACATTCGGACACGTTGATTCGAGGGCCGGCAGGGGCTGAATCCTATCACAGGGATTTCACCGGGCGCCCGTCGGGAAACAGCCAAAGATGCTTGTCGGCATTGATCTTTCCGTCGACCGCGTTAAGAAGGCACGCAATCGCGCACGAGCGCCGAGCCCGTCACGTATCCGCCTCAATTGACGGGGAGAGAGCCGCGCCCAAGGCGGCTTGTTTCGGCGCTTCGGAGCGGTTCGGGCACTTCCCGTTCAGAAAGGGTTTTCTGCAATGAATTTTCGTTATTTGGCCGCGTCCGTCCGGCCGCGCGGGCGAGTTCTCGCCTTGTTGACGGCGACGGCGTTGGTCGTCCCGTTTGCCGCCGAGGCTCAGACTCCGGCGCCGGCCCCGGGCGCACCCGCGCCGAAGGCAGCCCCGAAAGCCGCTCCTAAGGCTGCCCCTAAGGCGCCCGCTGCGACTCCCGCGCCGGCTCCCCAGGCGCAGCAGCCCCCGGCCCAGCCGGGCGCTCCGGCGGCGCAGGGCGGCCAGCCCGCGGATCAGCAGATCCAGCTGATCTACGCCCCCTGGACCAAGTTCTGCCTCAAGGGCCAGGACGCCAACGCCAAGCAGGTCTGCTTTACCGGCAAGGACGGTCGGATCGAATCGGGCCAGCCTGTCATCGCGGCCGTGATCATCGAGCCGGAAGGCGAGCCCAAGAAGATCCTGCGCGTGACCCTGCCGCTCGGCATGCAGCTCGTGCACGGCACCCGCGTCATCGTCGACAACAATCCGCCGCTGCAGAGCCCCTATGTGATCTGCTTCCAGAACGGCTGCATGTCGGACTACGAGGCGACGCCCGAACTCATCGCCAATATGAAGAAGGGCCAGAACCTCGTGGTGCAGGCGATCAACGCCAACGGTGCGCCACTGACCCTGCCGCTGCCGCTCACGGGCGAATTCCAGAAGGCCTATGACGGTCCGCCGACCGATCCAAAGGTGTTCGAGGAGACCCAGAAGAAGCTCCAGGAAGAGCTTCAGAAGAAGGCCGACGAGCAGCGCAAGAAGCTCGAGCAGCAGGGTGGCGCACCCGGCGCGCCTCCGACGGCTCAGAAGTAATCGGGCTCTGATCCCGGACATGAAAAAGGCGCTCGGTTTCGAGCGCCTTTTTTGCGGGCCGCTTGATGCGGGCGAAGCTCAGTTCAAAGAGGGATTGCGCGGGCGGTAGCCGCCATCCTTGTTCTTGATGAAGATCTCGGCGACCTGGGAATGCCGGATCGGCTCGCCGGATTCGTCGGGCAGCAGGTTCTGCTCGGACACGTAGGCGACGTACTCGGACTCCGCATTCTCCGCGAGCAGATGATAGAACGGCTGATCCTTGTGAGGCCGCACCTCCTCGGGGATCGACAGCCACCACTCCTCGGTGTTGTTGAATTCCGGATCGATGTCGAAAATCACCCCCCGGAACGAGAAGATCCGGTGGCGAACGACCTGACCGATCTGAAATTTGGCGGTCCGCGCTTTAATCATTCCCCGTCGATAGACCAGGATTGTGGCCGATGCTAGTGCCCTCATTTGGAATTAACGTCTACTTAAGGGGCAGATAAACCCCAAGTCTTTAGAAAACACTTTATCGATGGTCGATATCCTCAATCTGGCACTATCTTATTTTGGCTTGATCTTCGTCGGATTCGCGTGTGGCAAGGCCAAGTCACTACCGGAATCGGGCCTCGCCTGGATGAACTTCTTCCTGCTCTACGTGTCGCTGCCGGCGCTGCTGTTTGCGATCATGTCGAAGACGCCGTTCGCGGAATTGAACAACCCGCCGTTCCCTTCGCCGTCGTGCTGAAGCAGATCGTGCTCGACCCGTTCGCATCCGTGGTCACGCTGACCAGCGTGAAGTGGTTGCTCCAGACCGGCCGGCTCGCGTTTCCGTAAGCGGGCTATTTTCGCCAGGTCGGCGTCAGCCCCTCGCGCATCGCAAAACGCCGGAGCGGACCGATGGCGCCAAGCAGGTGCATGCCGATGGCACGGACCGGCTGCAGTGGCAGGAAATCGTTGAGCAGCGAGCGATTGGCGATGTCGATCGCAAAGGTCCGGCTCAAAATGTCCGGACGCCGCGCCCGGTCGTAGTGCTTGAGCACGTCGGCCGCGCCGGGATCCCGGCCCGATGCGATGGCCTCGCCAGCCAGCCTCGCAATATCGGCGGCATCCCGCAGGCCGAGATTGAGGCCCTGGGCACCGATCGGCGGCAGCACATGGGCGGCTTCTCCGACCAGCGCGATGCGGTCGCGCGCGAAGGAATTTGGCCGTTCGATCGCCAGCGGAAAAAGGTTGCGGCCGGGCTCGACCGTCATGCGGCCGAGAATGGAATGCGACTGCTTCTCGATCGCTGCGGAAAGGTCTTCGTCGCTCAGGCCACGAATCCGTTCGGCCTCCGCGGGCGCCGAGACCCAGACGATGCTGGAGCGGTTGCCGGGTAGCGGCACGAACACGCAAGGGCCGTGTGGCGTGTGGAACTCGGTCGAGACGTTGCGGTGCGGGCGGGCATGGCTGACATTGAAGGTCAGCGCCGTCTGCATCAGCTCGCGCCGCGTCACGGCAATGCCGGCGGCCTCCCGGCACAGCGAGTGCCGGCCGTCGGCGCCGACCACGAGCCGCGCGGTCAGGAATTGTCCGGACGCCGTGCGGATTGCGACGTCATCGGCTTCGATGACGACGTTCTCGGCCTCGTCGTCGAAGCGGACAAGGTCGGGAAGCTCGGCCGCGCGCGCCTCGAGCGCCAGCATCAGCGAACGGTTGTCGATGTTGTAGCCGAACGCGTCGAGCGCGATCTCATGACAGGAGAACCGGACCTCGGGGCTACGGAACAACCGCCCGGTGTCGTCGACGAGGCGCATGACCTCGAGCGCCGCCGCCTTGTCCCTGCAGCGCGGCCAGACGTCGAGGTTTTCCAGCAGATCGACCGAGGCACCCAAAAGCGCGGTGGTGCGATTGTCGGCGTAGGGCAGGCGCCGTGCCAGCAGCGCGGTCCGCGCGCCGGCCCGTGCCAGTGCAATGCCTGCCGCAAGGCCTGCCGGTCCACCGCCGATAACACTGACGTCGAAGAGTGTGGATGCGTCTGTCATGGAACGACATGTGACACGGCCCACGGCAAATACAAGCCCACCTATTTTGCCTGATTTTATGACGATTTGCGCGGCGCAATGCCGCGACGGCGGATGTGCAAACCGGTCCCGTTCTGGTAGCAGGAGCCATGGAAACTCAGATCGACAGCCAAGAGGATTCCCTCAAGCCGACGCCCGCGATCCGGGTCGCGGCGTTTTCGGTGCACATCTTCACCGCCTTTGGCGCTGCGATCGCGCTCTTGGCGATGCTGGAGGCGGTGCGCGAGCACTGGGCCGCGATGTTCGGCTGGCTGGGCGTCGCCCTGATCATCGATGCCGTCGACGGACCGATCGCACGCCGGCTCGACGTCAAGAAGGTGCAGCCGAACTGGTCGGGCGACGTGCTCGATCTCATCGTCGACTTCGTCACCTATGTCTTCGTGCCGGCCTACGCGATCGTGGCGAGCGGCCTGTTGCTGCCGGTGGCGGCGCCGTTGCTCGGTATCGCCATCATCGTCACCAGCGCATTATATTTCGCCGATCTGCGCATGAAGGCGGATGACAATCATTTCCGCGGCTTCCCGGCGCTGTGGAATGCGGCGGCGTTCTATTTGTTCCTGCTGCACTGGCCACCGCTGTCGTCGACGCTGCTGGTCGCGGCGCTGGTGGTGCTGACCTTCGTGCCATTCCACGTCCTGCATCCGGTTCGCGTCGTGCGGCTGCGCTGGCTGACAATGTCGCTGATTGCGATCTGGTCGCTGCTCGGGCTCTACGTGCTGGAGATGGATTTTCGCGTCGGCACCGGCGTGACGGTTGCGCTCTGCGCGATCGCGCTCTGGATCGTGTTCAGCGACGCGTTGATCCGCCTGGCAAGGTCCTTCGCATGATGCATTTGCTGACCAGCCCCGAGGCCTGGGCCGCGCTGCTCACCTTGACCTCGCTCGAGATCGTGCTCGGCATTGACAACGTCATCTTCCTGTCGGTGATCGTCTCGCGCATCCCCGAGCCGCAGGCCCGGCGCGCGCGCCAGATCGGGCTGGCGCTGGCGCTGGTCTTCCGCATCGTCCTGCTCAGCGTGCTGGTCTGGCTGATCGGCCTGACCGCGCCGGTGTTCTCGTTTGCGGGCTACGACTTCTCATGGCGCGACCTGATTCTGATCGGCGGCGGCCTGTTCCTGATCGCGAAGGCGACGCACGAGATCCACGCCGAGGTCGAGGCCGATGACGGCGAGGGGAAGAAGGACTCCGGCGGCAGTGCCTTCTTCTGGGTGATCGTCCAGATCATCGTCATCGACATCGTGTTCTCGCTGGACTCGATCATCACCGCAATCGGCATGGCGCAGGACCTCGAGATCATGATCGCCGCCGTCGTGATCGCCTGCCTGATCATGTACATTTCGTCGGGACCGGTGGCGCGATTCGTCGCGGAGCATCCGACCACGAAAATGCTGGCGCTGGCGTTCCTGGTGCTGATCGGCGTCGCCCTGGTGGCGGACGGATTCAAATTCCACATCCCGCGCGGCTACATCTATTTCGCAATTGCGTTCTCGGCGGCCGTCGAGTTCTTCAACGTGGTGGCGAAGCGTAACCGCAAGAAGGCCAGCAAGCCGTCCGTCTAGTCGCTCCAATTTGGGGCGAGTTGACAAGGCGGGCGCTATGTCTTTCGCTGGCGCTGGAGAAGAGGAGGTCAGGTGATGACCAAAGCGGTCCGTGTGCACAAGGTCGGAGGCCCCGAAGCGCTGGTCTATGAGAGCGTCGAGGTCCCGGCGCCTGCTGCCGGCGAGGTGCGCATCCGCCAACATGCGGTCGGCCTGAACTTCATCGACGTCTATTACCGCACCGGCCTCTACAAGGCGCCGGGGCTGCCCTTCATCGCCGGCAACGAGGCCTCCGGCGAGGTCTTGGCGGTCGGGCCGGGGGTCACGAATTTCCATCCCGGCGACCGCGTCGCCTACTACCACAATCTCGGAGCCTACACGAGCGAGCGCAACATCCCCTGGGAGAAGCTGGTCAAGCTGCCCGACCACATCACCCACGAGCAGGGCGCCGTGCTGATGCTCAAGGGGCTGACTGTCTGGTATCTGCTGCACAAGACCTTCAAGGTCGAGCCGCATCATCGCGTGCTGATCCATGCGGCGGCCGGCGGCATCGGCCTATTGGCCTGCCAATGGGCGAGCGCGCTGGGAGCCCATGTCATCGGCACCGTCGGTTCGCGCGAGAAGGCCGAACTCGCCGAGGCTAATGGCTGCGACCACGTCATCCTCTACAACGAGGAAGACTTCGTCGCGCGCGTGAAGCAGATCAGCCGCAACGAGGGCTGCGATGTCGTCTATGACGGCGTCGGCAAGACGACCTTCCCGGGCTCGCTGTCGTGCCTGAAACCGCGCGGCATGTTCGTCTCGTTCGGCAATGCCTCGGGCCCCGTGCCGCCGTTCTCGATCGCCGAATTGAACAATCACGGCTCGCTGTTTGCGACGCGGCCGAAGCTCAACGACTACGTCGGCACGCGCAAGGAACTGCTGGAAGGCGCCGACACGCTGTTTTCCGCCGTCATCAACGGCAAGCTGCATGTGCCGATCAACCACGCCTATGCGCTCAAGGACGCCGCCAAGGCCCATATCGACCTCGAAAGCCGCAACACGACCGGCGCGTCGATATTGAAGCCGTAGGTCGTCCGTCGATATCCGCTCTCGTGTCCCGGACAAGCTGCAACGCGCAAGCGTTACGGCGCAGAGCCGGGACCCAGATGCGGCATCCGGCGCGGAGCGATGGGCCCCGGCTCTGCAGCGCACCGCCGAAGGGGCGTTGCGCTGCGTCCGGGGCACGAGACCGTTTCTACGCGACCCTCCGTGCCGCGCCGGCTTTCGTCAAAATCGTATCGAGACAATCGATCATCTCGGCGATCTCTCCCCTGGTGACGTTGAGCGCCGGCATGAAGCGCAGCGCGTCGAGCTGCGGTGCGTTGAGGAGCACGCCGGCCTCGAACGCCTGCGCGACGATGCCGGGCGCGATCGGCAGCTTGAGGTCGAGCGCAAGCAGCAGCCCGCGTCCCCGCACGCCGCCGAGGCCGTGCCGCGCCGAGACTTTTTGCAGCTCGCTTTCGAGCAGCAGGCCGGTCTCGGTGACCGACTTCAGGAAATCCGGCTTACCGACCTCACCGAGCACCGCAAGGCCGGCAGCGCACATGACCGGGTTGCCGTTGAAGGTGCCGCCCTGGTCGCCGTGCTCGAAGCAGGAGGCACGTTCGGTCGCAAGCAAAGCCGCGAGCGGCACGCCGCCGCCGATGCCCTTGCCGAGCGTCATGATGTCGGGCGCTATCCCGGTATGCTCGTAGTGGAAGAGCTTTCCGGTCCGGCCCATGCCGGTCTGGATCTCGTCGAAAATCAGCAGCAGGCCATGGGCCTGGGTCAGCGCGCGCAGCTCCCGCAAGAACTGATCGGTTGCCGGCCACACTCCGGACTCGCCCTGGATCGGCTCGAGCATCACCGCAACGGTGTTGCTGCCGATCAGCTTCTCGACCGAGGCAATGTCGTTGAGCTTTGCCTTCTTGAAGCCGGCAACCTTCGGCTCGAACAGCGGCTCGAACGCCTTCTTGCCCGAGGCCGACATCGTCGCCAGCGTCCTCCCGTGGAAGCCGCCTTCGAACGCGACGATCTCGAACGCCCCGCCTTTGTGCCGGCTACCATATTTGCGCGCGAGCTTGATCGCGCCCTCATTGGCCTCCGCGCCGGAATTGGTGAAGAACACCTGGTCGAACGCGCTGTTGCCGACAAGCGCCTGCGCGAGCTTGAGGCTGGGCTCGTTGTAGAACGCCGGGCTTGGCGTGAGCAACCGCCGGGCCTGCGAAGCCAACGCATCCGCAACCGCCGGCGGGGAGTGGCCGAGGCAGTTCACGGCCCAGCCCTGCACGAAATCGAGATAGCGCTTGCGGCTGTCGTCCCAGAGGTATGAGCCGGCGCCACGGACGAACACGGCCTTGGGCCGTGCGGTGATGTCCATCAGCGCGTCATACGGATGGGTGGCGGTGGTCATGTCGAGCTCCTCTTGAGGTAGCGAAGATCTGGGGGCGGGTGAAAAGGGACGCGAAAAGCAAGAAGGCCGCACTTTGCGGGTGCGGCCTTCTCGAAAACTATGCTGAAGCTACTGGTTCAGCGGCGTCGTCGGACATGGCGCAACCCATCATCGTCGCGGGAGCGACGACGCATGGCCTGGCGCAGATGGGTCCGGGAATTGATCATGGGGCGGGTCCCTACAGCCGAAAGGCACGGCTTGTCAAGCGGGACCTACTGAACGCCGTAAAGCGCGAACATATCGGCACAAATTTCGGGTTGAGCTTGATGGCCCGGTCGTATTCCGCCATCGCACGCTCGTTTCATAGTTTGCTGCGTAGAAACCAACAAGCCTCTAGCGCGTTTGTGATCTCGGAATGCGAATTGGCTCGAACCGGCGGCAGGCCGGGGCAGACCAAGAGGGACGGGACCAACCAGACAGTTTTCAGCCTTGTCCGAAACGCCTTATCCGATCGACCTCGACAGCATTCGCGGCGCGTTTCCGCCGGGCATCGAGGCGCCGCCTTTGCTGCTGGATTTTGCCGGGTGGTTGAACGGGCGGGCCTGGGGCAGCGTCGGCTGTTTCTCGCTGCAAGGCCAGTTCTCCGACCAGGCCCCGATCTTCGACGGCAGTCCGCTGCGCGACCGGTTCGCGCTGTTCATGCGCCTGCCGGACGGCTCGGCCGTCGGCGGCTGGTACGGCGCGGGTCTCGACCGCGACGATCCTCCGATCGTGGGGCTCGGCTCGGAGGGTGATTACGAGCTGCTCGCGCCGTCCCTCGACGCACTGCTTGCAAAACTGACGTCGCAGCAATTCGACAAGGCCTGGCACGATCTGTGTCCGCACGACGAGGTCGAGCCCCAGACGGTCGAGCTTGCACAATGGCTCGCCCGGCGGCCGACCGGCGAGCTGGTGCCATCCGACGACGGCGCATGCGAGCTGCCAGACTTCCGCGGCTTCGTTGAGAAGTGGAGCCGGGACCGCGAAGAATACTGGGCCAATCACCGCCTGATGGCCGAGCTCGGCTGGCGGCTCGCTGCGCATCTGCCGAAGGGCAAGAACGCGTGGGACAAGACGCATTTCGAGGTCGCGATCGTCGGCAAGCAATACGAGGCGCGCGTCCTGTCGCGCGGGCCGCAGCCGTTCGAGGAGGCCGCCTCGATCGAATCCCTGCTGCGCGATCTGCGCGAGGAGATGCGCCGCGCGCAGCCCGAGCTCGGGCTGTGGTACGCGATGAAATTCGGCCTCTATGCCGATGGCCGCGTCATGCCGAACTTCGAATACGATGTGCGCCCGACCATCGGCGGCGAGCCGGCTCTGCTCGCTGAGGCAAAGGCCGATCTCGCCCGTGGACCGCGCCCGGAGCGCTGGGTGCCGAAATGGCTAGCGTGAAAGCGTCCGCGATGACGGAGTGCCTCAGAATCCCGCGACGCTGCCGTGCAGGTCGTACTGGTCGGCGCGCTCGATCTTCGCGGTGACGATCTCACCGACGCGCAAGGGGCGGCGGCTCGTCAGAAACACCGCGCCGTCGATCTCGGGCGCATCGGCCTTGGAGCGACCCTTGGCCACCGTCGGACCAACCTCGTCGATGATGATCTGCTGGCGCGTGCCGACCTTGCGCTTCAGCCTGCGCGCCGAGATCTTCTGCTGGCGCGCCATCAGCGCGTTGTAGCGCTCCTGCTTGATCTCGGCGGGCACAGCACCTTCGAGCGCATTCGACGTCGCGCCCGCAACCGGCTCGTATTTGAAGCAGCCGAGGCGATCGATCTCGGCTTCATCGAGCCAGTCGAGCAGATAGGCAAAATCGGCGTCGGTCTCGCCGGGGAAGCCGACGATGAAGGTCGAGCGCAGCGCGAGATCGGGGCATTCCTCGCGCCAGTGCTTGATGCGCGCCAGCGTCTTGTCCTGTGCGGCCGGGCGCTTCATCGCCTTCAGCACCTCGGGACTCGCATGCTGGAACGGGATGTCGAGATAGGGCAGCACCTTGCCCTCGTTCATCAGCGCGATGACCTCGTCGACATGCGGGTAGGGGTAGACATATTGCAGCCGGACCCAGGCGCCGAGCTCGCCGAGCTCGCGGGCGAGGTCGAGGAATCTTGCGCGGACCGGTCGATCCTTCCACGGACTCTCGGCATACTTGAGATCGACGCCGTAGGCCGAGGTGTCCTGCGAGATCACCAGCAGCTCCTTGACGCCGGCGCCGACCAGGCGCTCGGCCTCGCGCAGCACGTCATTGGCCGGACGCGAGACCAGATCGCCGCGCAGTTTCGGGATGATGCAGAACGTGCAGCGGTTGTTGCAGCCTTCGGAGATCTTCAAATACGCATAGTGCCGCGGCGTCAGCTTGATGCCCTGCGGCGGCACCAGGTCGAGATGCGGATTATGCGCCGGCGGCAGCGCGCGATGGACGGCATCGAGCACGCTCTCATATTGCTGCGGGCCGGTGATGGAGAGCACGCCGGGATAAGCCTCCTCGATCTGCTCGGGCTCGGCGCCCATGCAGCCCGTCACGATCACCTTGCCGTTCTCCGCCATGGCCTCGCCGATCGCCGAGAGCGATTCCTGCTTGGCGCTGTCGAGGAAGCCACAGGTGTTCACGATGACGATGTCGGCCCCGTCATGCTTGCGGGCGAGCTCATAGCCCTCGGCGCGCAGGCGCGTGATGATGCGCTCGGAATCCACCAATGCCTTGGGACACCCGAGCGACACGAAGCTGACCTTGGGCGCAGCCGTCTGATCCATATCCAAATCTGCCTGATTGACGGGCTTGAGCTAGTCCCAATTGCTCATAATTACAACCCTTTGCATGGCCGTTCGGCATGCTATGGATGAATCGCCTGACGTGAGTGAGCAATGAGCGCCGAACAGTCGCCTAAAATCGTGATTGTCGACGAGAGCCCGATCCGGGCTGCGATCCTCGAGGAGGGGTTGCGGGAGGCCGGATTCACGCAGATCGTCCATATCCGCGAGATGCAGAGCCTTCTTGCGCGTATCTACGCCGTTGACCCCGACATCATCCTGATCGATCTCGAAAACCCCAGCCGCGACGTGCTGGAGGCGATGTTCCAGGTCAGCCGCGCCGTGCGGCGGCCGATCGCGATGTTCGTCGACCAGAGCGATTCGTCCTCGATCCAGGCCTCGGTGGAGGCAGGGGTGTCCGCCTACATCGTCGACGGGTTGAAGAAGGAGCGCATCAAGCCGATCCTTGACCTCTGCGTGTCGCGCTTCAACGCTTTCGCAAAACTCCAGGAGGAGCTGGAGCGGACCAAGTCGCAGCTCGAGGACCGCAAGATCATCGAGAAGGCCAAGGGAATCCTGATGAAGGTCAAGGGCCTCAACGAGGACGAGGCCTACGTGCTGCTGCGTTCCACTGCCATGCGCGAGAAGAAGAAGATCGGCGAGATCGCGCAGTCGATCATCACCGCGTCGGAGATGCTGAAATGACCGCGACCCTCCGCATCGGGTTCATCCCGCTGGTCGATGCCGCCGCCCTGATCATCGCCGTGGACAAGGGCTTTGCCGCCGCCGAGGGTCTCGAGGTCGAGCTGGTGCGCGAGGTGTCCTGGTCCAACGTCCGCGACAAGCTCAACATCGGCCTGTTCGACGCCGCGCATCTGCTCGCGCCCGTGGCGATCGCGTCCTCGCTCGGGCTCGGCCACGTCAAGGTGCCGATCGTGGCTCCCTTCAGTCTCGGCATCAACGGCAATGCGATCACGGTGTCGCCGGCACTCCTTGCCGCGCTGATGGAGGAGATCGACGGCGATCGTTTCGATCCGCTCGCGACCGCGAAAGCACTGGCGAAGGTGGTGGCCAAGCGGCGCAAGGCGGGTGCCGACCCGCTGACCTTCGGCATGACCTTTCCGTTCTCGACCCACAATTACCAACTGCGGTTCTGGATGGCGGCGGCCGGCGTCGATCCCGATGAGGACGTGCGTCTGGTGGTGCTCCCGCCGCCCTACATGGTCGACAGCCTCGCCAACGGTCATGTCGATGCCTTCTGCGTCGGCGCGCCCTGGAATTCGGTCGCCGTCGATCTCGGCATCGGCCACATCCTGCATTTCGTTTCCGATATCCTGGTGCGTGCCGCGGAGAAGGTGCTGGCGGTGCGCCAGATCTGGGGCGACAAGCATCCGGACGTGGTCGCGGCGCTGGTGCGCGCGGCGGTGAAGGGGACCGAATTCATCGAGGAGACCGCAAACCTCGCCGAGACATCGCATATCCTGGCGCAGCCTGAACGGATCGGCGTCGATGCCGAAGTCATCCAGCGCACGCTCACGGGGCGGCTGAAGATTTCGCCCGACGGTACGTTCCGTGAAAGTGCTCGCTACCTGCTGGTCGGGCGCGAAGGGGCAGGGCGCCCAGAGCCGGTCCAGGCTGCCTGGCTCTATGCGCAGATGGTGCGCTGGGGGCAGACGGCGCTGAGCGCTGAGGCGCTCAAGACCGCCATGGCCGTGTTCCGGCCGGATCTCTACGATGCTGCCTTGGGCCACAGCGGAGACGGTCAGGCCAACACCCCGTTCAGGGCCTTCGCCGGACCGGCCTTCGATCCCGCCGATCTCAGCGGCTATCTGTCCTCGTTCGAGGTCGGGAGACGGGCTCAATAAAGCCTGCTCATTTCTTAATCACATCGATTCGAAGCTTAATCTTTGGGCCATTGCTGCCCGAAGCGGCATGAATTGCGGTCCACTTCATGCACTGCACACAATCCTAAACCACTGATCTTATGCGGCTTTGCCGTTTATGCTGCGTTGGCACACTCCTTGAATAGGGAGAACCCAAGCCGTCCGGCGTGGGCGCCGGCGGCTCCAGTCCATGGTGGATTTCCGCAGCAACGAAGCTGATCGGATCGTTCCGGGTTCCGGCTGGGCGCTTATGCGCCTCCAACCGGCTCCCAGCGATCGACGTCCGTTCAACCCGTTGACGCCGCCTTTCGCGCGGCAAGCTGGAGCTTCGATATGGATTACGCGAAACCCTCCGACGTTGTGGCCTCGATGGTCGATGCCAGCCTGAAGAAGCTGGCGCTGGCCCCGCGCGACATCATGATCCGCGGCGCGATTTCCGGCGCGCTGCTCGGCGCCGCCACCACGCTCGCCTTCAGCGGCGCTCTCACCACCGGCCAGCCTCTCGTCGGCGCGCTGATCTTTCCCGTCAGCCTCGTGATGATCGTTCTGCTCGGCCTCGAGCTCGTCACCGGCAGCTTCGCCATCATTCCGCTGGCGCGCCTCGAGGGCAAGGCGAGCTGGAATGCGGTGATCGCCAACTGGTCCTGGGTCTTCGTCGCCAATCTGCTCGGCAGCCTTGCGTTCGGCGCGCTGATCGCGATCTCGCTCACCAACATGGGCAAGGTCGAGGTCACTGGCGTCGCCGCCCGGATCGTTGCGGTGGCCGAAGCCAAGACCATCGGCAATGCCGCGATCGGCACCGCGGGCATGGTCTCCGTCTTCGTCAAGGCGATCCTCTGCAACTGGCTGGTTTGCCTCGGCGTCGTCATGGCGATGACCTCGACCTCCACGGTCGGCAAGATCGCGGCGACCTGGCTGCCGATCTTCCTGTTCTTCGCCCTCGGCTTCGAGCACGCCGTCGTCAACATGTTCGTCATCCCGACCGGCATGCTGCTGGGCGCCAAGGTCAGCCTCTCCGACTGGTGGCTGTGGAATCAGATCCCGGTGACGCTCGGCAATCTCGTCGGCGGCTTCGTCTTCACCGGCCTTGCGCTCTACGCCACGTACAAGCCCGCCAAGCCCACGGCCGACGTCGCGCAGGTCGCGGTCCAGGCAGCAGAGTAGGTCCATTCAGCCCATGAAATTCGATACAGCACCCACGGCCGATTTCTCCGACGAGCAAAAGCGCTACCTCGAAGGTTTCATGTCCGGCATGCAGGTCGGACGTGTCGGGCGCGCCTTTGCAGCCGGCGGCGCGCCTGCGGCCAACGCTCCCTCGGAGCCGATGGGGCCGGACGCTGCGGCGATCAAGGCGCAGGACAAGCTCACGGCGGCGGGCAAGAAGCTCGCCGACCAGGAGAAGTTCAAGCGCGAGCTGCATCCGTTCGATGCCTATGATCGCTTGAAGGACCAGGCGCGCAACAACGCCAACCCGACGCCGGCGGACAATTTCCGCTGGCGCTATTACGGCATCTTCTGGGTCGCGCCGGCGCAGACCTCCTACATGGCCCGCCTGCGCATTCCCAACGGCATTTTGAAGCACTGGCAGATGTCGGGCCTCGCCGACATCGCGGAAAGCTGTGGCGGCGGTTACACCCACGTTACGACGCGCGCCAACTTCCAGATCCGCGAGATCGAGCCGAAGAACGCGGTGGCGCTGATCGAGGGCGTCCAGGACATTGGCCTGTGCTCGCGCGGCGCTGGCGCCGACAACATCCGCAACGTCACGGGCACGCCGACGGCCGGCATCGATCCGCAGGAGCTGCTCGACACGCGCCCCTACGCACGCGAATGGCACTACCACATCCTCAACGACCGCTCGCTGTTTGGCCTGCCGCGTAAGTTCAACGTTGCCTTCGACGGTGCCGGCAAGATCGCCGCGCTGGAGGAGACCAACGACATCGCTTTCACTGCGGTCGAGGTGAAGGACGGCTTTGGCGTCGAACCCGGAATCTGGTTCAAGCTCGGCCTTGGCGGCATCACCGGTCACAAGGATTTTGCGAAATATTCGGGCATCGTCGTTCGTCCTGAGGACGCGACCGCTGTTGCCGACGCCATCGTGCGCGTCTTCATCGAGCATGGAGACCGCACCAACCGCAACAAGGCGCGGCTGAAATACGTGCTGGACAATATGGGGCACGACGGCTTCCTCAAGCTGGTCGAGGAGCGGCTGAAGAAGCCTTTCGCACGCGTGCCGGCCGAGGCGCTTCTGTCGCGCCCCTTGTCCGACCGCATGGCCCATATCGGCGTGCACAAGCAGAAGCAGGCCGGGCTCAACTGGGTCGGCGTGGCGCTGCCGGTCGGCAAGCTCACCTGCGGGCAGATGCGCGGCCTCGCGAAGATTTCGCAGGATCTCGGCGACGGCGATATCCGCCTCACGGTCTGGCAGAACCTGCTGATCTCGGGCGTGCGCGACGAGAATGTCGCGCTCGTCACCGCCGCGGTCGAGAAGCTCGGCCTCGCCACTGAAGTCTCGAACGTCCGCGCCGGCCTGATCGCCTGCACGGGCAATGCCGGCTGCAAGTTCGCGGCCTCCGACACCAAGCGTCATGCCGCCGCGATCGGCGACTGGTGTGACGAGCGCGTCAATCTCGATACGCCGCTCAACATCCATCTGACCGGCTGTCATCACTCCTGCGCGCAGCACTATATCTCCGACATCGGCCTGATTGCGGCCAAGGTGCCGGGCGCGAGCGAAGAGGACACGGTCGAGGGTTATCACCTCTTCACCGGCGGCGGGTTCGGTCCCGATGCCGATATCGGGCAGGAGGTGTTTCAAAACGTGAAGGCCGAGGATGCTCCGAAGATCGTCGAGAGCCTGCTCAAGGCCTATCTCGCCAACCGCGCCTCGCCCGAGGAGACGTTCCTGACCTTCTCCCGTCGTCACGACGGTGAAGCCCTGCGCAAACTCGCCGAAGCGGAAGTAGCAGCATGACCCAGATGACCCTGCCTCCCACGATCGAGATCATTCCGGCCAATGCCCCGTTCAGCGAGGGCCAGCGGCTGTGGCTGAACGGGTTTCTCGTCGGCATGCTCGGCCTCGACGGCTCGACGGCGCTGTCGCCGATCGAGAACGGCGCCATGCTCGGCCCGCAAGGCGACGGCGATGACGGGGAGGCGCCCTGGCACGATCCGGCGATGGCGATCGCCGACCGCATGAAGCTCGCGGAAGGACGTCCGCTCCGCCGCCGCATGATGGCCGCGATGGCGCAGCAGGATTGCGGTCAGTGCGGCTACAATTGCGCCGACTATTCGGACTCGATCGCCAACAAGAGCGAAGCGCGCCTCAACCTCTGCGCCCCCGGCGGCAAGGAGACGGCGCGGATGCTCAAGCAGCTTTTCGAGGAGGTCGACAAGGCGCCGGCCGCAAAGCCTGCGGCAGGGGCGGCTGCGGCCGCGAGTGCACCGGCTGCACCGGAGGTGAAGGCCGCGCTCGGCCGCGCCCGCGAAAATCCGGCTGAAGCGACCTTCCTGTCGCGGCACCTGCTCAACAAGGGCGCTTCGGAGAAGGAGACCTATCACGTCGAGTTCGATCTCTCCGAGAGCAAGCTCGACTACGTCGTAGGCGACAGCTTTGGCGTGTTCGCGCGCAACGATCTCGGCCTCGTCGACCAGATCATCGCGCTGCTCGGGGCGTCCCACACCACCAAGGTCAACAACAAGTCGCTGCGCGAGGCGCTGGTCGAGGACGTCTCGCTGTCGCCGGCGCCGGACAAGCTGTTCGAGCTGCTCTCCTTCATCACCGGCGGTGCGCAGCGCGAGAAGGCGCGAGCGCTGGCGCAGGGCGAGGATCCCGATGGCGATGCGGCAACGCTCGACGTGATGGCCGCGCTGCAGAAATTCTCGGGCACGCGGCCGCATCCGGAAGCCTTCGTCGAGGCGCTGGAGCCGCTGCAGCCGCGGCTCTACTCGATCTCGTCGTCGCACAATGCGACGCCCGGAAAGCTGTCGCTGACGGTCGATTCCGTGCGTTACGTCATCGGCAAGCGCAAGCGCGTCGGCGTCGCCTCGACCTTCCTCGGCGAGCGCATCAACGAGGGCGACAAGCTCAAGGTCTATGTGCAGAAGGCGCACGGTTTCGGCCTGCCGGAGGATCCGAAGATTCCGGTCATCATGATCGGCCCCGGCACCGGCATTGCGCCGTTCCGCGCCTTCCTGCTCGACCGCAAGGCGACCGGCGCGCAGGGCAAGAACTGGCTGTTCTTCGGCCATCAGCGCAGCGATTGCGATTTCTTCTATCGCGACGAGCTCAATGCGATGAAGACCTCAGGCCTTCTGACGCGCCTGTCGCTCGCCTGGTCGCGCGACGGTGAGAAGAAGTTTTACGTGCAGGACCGTATGCGCGAGCTCGGTCGCGAGGTCTGGACGTGGCTTGCCGAGGGCGCCCATCTCTACATCTGCGGCGATGCCAAGCGCATGGCCAAGGACGTCGAGCGCGCGCTGGTCGACATCGTCGCCCAGTTCGGCGCGCGCTCGACCGACGAGGCCGTCACTTTTGTCGCCGATCTCAAGAAGAAGGGCCGCTTCCAGGCTGACGTCTACTAAGCCCCTTTCTCCGGCTGTCATTCCCGTGTCATCCGAGCCGGTTCCAGCTGGCTCGGAGTTTAACGAATAAGATTCTTGGAACCGGCGGGCGAAGAGAATTTATTCCTGCGATATGCGATCTTCAGAGCACCGATATCGCTATTTGCGCGGCCGTCTTGCCTGCTACCCGGGTCGATCCCTGATAATGCCGCAAATGCGGCGTTGGAGATCGACCATGCGCGAACTGTCGGCGGAAGCCAGGCTGCACTTCTACGCGCGCTCGCTCTCGCGTCGGACCGCGGCGAACGCCCATCACATCGGGCTCTACAGCGCCTTCGCCGTCATCGCCGCGATCGTGTTCGGCACCTTGTCGGTGCATCCGTTCTAACGAGGCGTCTCACCCGCGCTTGAACGGCGCGACCTCGATGCCCGCATCCTTCAGCGACTGACGCAAGGTCCGTGCGATCTCGACCGCACCGTGCGTATCGCCATGAATGCACACCGTGTCCGTGCGCATCTTGATGACTTTGCCCGTCACCGAGACCACCGCACCATCCTGCACCATGCGCACCACGCGATCGGCGATCGCCTTGGCATCGTGCAGCACCGCGCCGGGCTTCTTGCGCGAGACCAGGTTGCCGTCGTCCTCATAGGCGCGGTCGGCGAACACCTCGTGCACCATCGGCAGGTTGGCCTCTTCGCCGGCCTTCACCAGCTTCGAGTTGGCAAGCACCACGAAGATCAGGCTGGGGTCGACCGCCCTGATGCCGGCGGCAATCGCCTTCGCTGTCATGTCGTCCTCGCAGGCGACGTTGGAGAGCGCGCCATGCGCCTTCACATGGGTGACCTTGTGGCCGGCCGCGGTCGCGATCGCCTGCAGAGCGCCGATCTGGTAGGCGACGAGGTTCTCGATCTCGGATGACTTCAGGCCGGCGATCGGATGCCGGCCAAAACCGTGCAGGTCGCGGTAGCCGGGGTGAGCGCCGACGGAGACACCGCGCGCTTTCGCCAGCTCAACCGTCCGCCGCATGATGTCGGGGTCGCCGGCATGGAAGCCGCAGGCGACGTTGACCGAGCTTGCGAGGTCAATCATGGCGGCGTCGTTGCCCATCTCCCACGCGCCAAAACCTTCGCCGAGGTCGCAATTGAGATCGATCGTCTTCATGGTTGCTCTCCGCCTTTGGTCTTGTTGTCTAAGGCTCGGCCGTCACCTGCCAGGTCCCGGCATCCATCGCGCTCACCGCATAGCCCGCGACGTTGGCATCGCTGAGCGCCTCGATGTTGAGCTCGACCGTGTCGGACGAGCGCAGGCGATCGGGCAGGGTGCGGATCAGCTGTTGAAATTTGCGCGCCTCGTCCTGCGCCTCGGCCATGGGGACGGCCTTGAAGCGGAACGCCGTTCCGGCCGAGGTCTGGGCGAGGCGCCCGACATCGGCCGTGATCACGGTTGCGATCTTGGGATAGCCGCCGGAGGTGCCGCGATCCATCATCAGCGCGATCGGGGCGCCGTTGCCGGGCACCTGGATGCTGCCGTTGACGGTGCCGTCGGAGACGATGTTGTGGCCGTGCAGATGCTTGATCGCGGGACCTTCGAGCCGGTAGCCCATGCGATCGGAGGTCGCCGAGATCTTCCACTCGCTGTCGAGGAACAGGGCCTTGTTGGCGTCATCGAACTCGTCGTCCTGCGGCCCCAGCACGACGCGGATCGGACCGCTCACAGGCTTCGGCATTTCGATCCGCAATTCCGGCGCGCCGCTTGCGGCATCAACCGTGAACTCATCGCCGGCCTGGAGCGGACGCGGGTAGGGGCTGCCGAGACCGGCACGGGCATTGACCGCAAGGCTGCCGAACACCAGCTCGCCCTTGATGGCGCCTTCGATCGCGAGATAAGTGAATGCGCCGCCGCGGGCGAAACCCAGCGTCAGTGTCTCGCCGTCCTTCAGCGTGACGGATGTATCCATCGCTACCGGCCGCCCGGCGATGTCGGCGTTGCGCGGTGCGCCCGCGATGGCGACGCGCACGGCTCCGTCCTTGGCGGTGAACGTCGCGCCGAACGGGCCGATCTCGACCGCGGCTGCGAGCGGCTCGTTGCCGACCAGCCTGTTCGCCGCCGCCAGCGCCAGCCGGTCCATCGCGCCGCTGACCGTCAGGCCATAGCGCTGCGCACCGTGGCGTCCGCCGTCCTGGACGGAGCTTGCCGGTCCAATGCTGGCGACGATGAGCCGGCTCATGCGTCTACCCGCTCGGCTATGATCTCGCCGGCTTCCGCGGCGCGGTCCTGCTCCTCGAACGTCTTGTGGTCGATGGCAAAAAACGTCACGCGATCACCGGGTTCGGTCAGGAAGGTCGGATTCCGGTGCAGCTGGTAGGTTCTGACCGGCGTGCGGCCAAGCAGGTGCCAGCCGCTCGGCGCAGCCAGGCACTGGATTCCGGCCTGGATGCCGCCGATCGAGATCGTGCCGGCCGGCGTCAACAGCCGCGGGTTCTGCCGCCGCGACATGTGCAGCGATTTGTCGAGGCCGCTCAGATAAGACCAGCCCGGCGTGAAGCCGATCATGGCAACGCGATAGTCGCCGCCGGCGTGACGGGCGACGATGTCGTCGGGCGTGGTGTTGAGCGCTTTCGCGACATCCTCGAGGTCGATGCCGTGCTCGCCGCCATAGGCGACGGGAATGCGCCAGCGCCGCGCCTTGGTCGACGGCGGCAACGGCCGGCCAGCGATCGGGAGCAGCTTTTCGCACAGCGCGTCAAAGCCGATCTTGCCGGGATCGTAATGCACCAGCAGCGAGCGATAGGTCGGGATGGTCTCGGAGATGCCCTCGATGGGTGTGGCTAGCAGCGCCTTGTCCAGCGCGAGCACGCGCTCGTTGGCGGCGTCGTCAATGGTGCGGCTGAACTCGACCGTGACGGCGCTGTCGCCACTGGGCAGAAGGCGGGGCGGGGGAAGCGTCGCGGCCATGAGATGTCGACATCGGGCCTTTGGAAAAGCGCGGGCTCGGCCTTGAGTTCCGCATTACCCTGCTTCGCGTAAATGCGCCCGCAAGTCCAATAAATTAATGCAAGGGGTCGCGATAAAGCCTTGTTATCGCGTCGCATAACAGCCCGGCTGGGCCGCGTTCTTGTTAGGGCTTTGGGCCTTGACGGCAGGCGCGCGGCTCGCAAGATGCGCGCGTTCTTTCCCGTCCATCCGGAGCTCGTCTGTTTCCATGTCGCTGTCCCCCGAAGCCCGCAAGACCCTCGCCGGCATCACCACTGCCACCATCACCACGGTCCTGCTGAAGAAGGGCCTGCGCAATGTGTGGATGCGCGGCGCGCGTCCGCTGCGCCCGGGCCTGCCGCGCCTGGTGGGCCCTGCCTTCACGCTGCGCTTCGTCCCGGCGCGCGAGGATCTGGCGACGCCGGAATCCTGGTCGTCACCGATCTCGACCCGCACCGCGATCGAGGCGATGCCGGAAGGCTGCATCGCCGTGGTCGACGCCATGGGCATTACTGACGCCGGCATCTTCGGCGACATCCTCTGCGCCCGCATGATGAAGCGCGGCGTCACCGCGCTCGTCACCGATGGCGTCGTGCGTGACGTCGAGGGCACGCTCGGCACCAATCTTCCGGTGTGGTGCGACGGCTATGCCGCGCCGCCGTCGGTTGCGGGCCTCACCTTCGTCGGCTGGGGTGAGCCGATCGGCTGCGGCGGCGTCGCCGTGTTCCCGAACGACATCGTGGTCGCCGACCAGGACGGCTGCGTGCTGATCCCGCAGGCGATGCTCGAACACGTGCTCAATGAAGGCGTCGAGCAGGAGCGGATGGAAGCCTGGATCGTCAACGAGGTGAACAACGGCGCGGCGCTGCCGGGCCTCTATCCCATGAACGCCGAGACCAAGGCGCGCTACGCCGCCAGCAAGAAGTAACAGGAAACGAGGACCCCCATGGACATCACGCTCGCAGGCACGCGGCCGACCCGCCGCGCGCCCAAGGAACACTTCACCGGCACCGTGCTGCAGGACCCCATCAACATGGCGCCTGCGCCGGCGCGGCTGAACGTCTCGCGCGTCTCGTTCGAGCCGGGCGCCCGCACCAACTGGCATCATCATCCGCTCGGGCAGACGCTCTACGTGATTTCGGGTGTCGGCCGCGTCCAGACCAAGGGTGGCCCGGTCCAGGAAATCCGTCCAGGCGACACCGTGTGGATCCCGCCGGGTGAAGTGCACTGGCACGGCGCCTCGCCAGGCAACAGCATGTGCCACATCGCCATGCAGGAAGCGCTTGACGGAGTGTTCTCGACGTGGCTCGAGCCGGTGACGGACGCCGAATACGGCGCGGCGGTCGGCTGATTACATCCGCTCAGCGGTCCACGTTCCCGTGCACAGGGCGCCGCGCCAGGTGCCGGAGCCGGAGGTGCCGCTGAGCCGGCCGAAGCCGACGGCGTGCTTGATACCCGTGCTCAGCGTGACGTTGATGGCGCCGGCATCCGCGACGCGGCCGGACGCCATCACGGCTGCGCTGCTCGAGGCGATCTGACCGTTGTTGATCCCGATCGCGACGGTCGCGCCGTTGCCGCAGGTCTCGCTCGATGACGCGATGCGGACATTCCATGCGCCGTCGAAAGTCGAGCCCGCGGCATCCGCCTGCGCGAGCGGGACAACGATGGCGATAATGGTGGCGAAGAGTGCTGTGCGAAATCCGTTCATGACGCGCCCCTTGGGGTTGACCATGCGGGGATCCTGTCACGGGTGCGGAACCGGCGATGTGAGGGCCGTCACGCGCGCGAGGTGCGAGCCTAGTTCACACGCGTCCAGGTTTGGCCGCCGCAGAACATGCCGCCGAAGGCACAGCCCTGCACGCGCAGGCGGTCGCCTCCCTTCAGCGCGATCGTCGAGTCGTAGGTCGAGCCGGTGTTGGGATCGAGGATGCGGCCGGACCATTTCTGGTCCTTGTTCTGATCCTTGCCGGGCTTCATGTTGATCAGGACCTGTTCGCCGTTCTGGTTCGATTTGCTGTCGACCGAATAGCCGCAGAGGTTATTGCCGCACTGCTCGATGCGGACCTTGCCTTCCTTCTCCTCGGTAAGCCAGACGCCGAGCGGTGAATTGAGATCGCGCGTGGGCGCTGCTGCCGGAACCGGCGGCGCGACGGCGGCGGCCTGAACGGGCGCGGGGGCAGGCGCCGGAGCCGGAGCAGTTGGCGCGGGCGCTGCCGGAGGTGCTGCTGCGACGGTCGGAGCCGGCGGCGGAGGCGGTGCGGGCGGTACCGCGGCAACCGCCGGGGCAGCGCTTGGAGCCGGTTGAGGCGGCGGCACCATCGCATCTTCGGTCGGTGCGTTGTTTGCCGTGGCGGCCGGAGGTGGCGGCGCGGCGGGAGGCGGTGCCGCGGCTGCGGGGGCAGGTGCTGCAGGAGCTTGCTCCACTGCGGGCGGCGCTACGATTGGAGCAGGCGCCGGAGCCGGGGCAGCCGGTGTTTGCGGATCGACCTTAGCCTGCTGCGGCGCCTGCTGGTCTGGCTTCGTGTCGTTCTTCTTGGCCTTCTTGGCCTTGCCTTGACCGGTGTTGTCGTAGACGCCGGGAATCTGCACCGTGCCGCCGTCCGGATCGATGCGGATGGTGCGCCCGCCATATTCGAAAGTGTACTGCGCCTGCGCAGCGGTGCTCGCCAAAAGGAATGCGGCCGTGGCCAACAGCTTCCTCATTTCCATCTCCCGAACAGGTGGTCCCCGCACCGAGGCTTACGCCCCGGCGCGATCGCGAAAAGTGATCTAGATCACTGTTTCTCGGTATGAGTCGCCTTCCGGCGGTTCCGGGTTCAATAGGCCCGGAGCCAGCCCAAAGTTTGACCGGGCAAGCGACAGGAACGCGAGTTAGTCGAACCAGGCGGCGTAGATCTTCTTGTAGCTGCCGTCCTCCATGGAGATGTGCAGCCACTGGTCGACGAAAGCCTTCAGCGCGACGTCGGGCTGGAGCCAGTAGGCCTTCTCCGAGAAGTCGAACGGTTTTTCGGGGTGCACCGCGCAGAGCACGCCTGAATGCTGCTTCTGCTGATAGCGGGTCTCGGAGGCGTCCGTCATCATCAGATCGGCGTTGCCCTTGGCGATCTCGTCGAAGATCGCGGTGTTGTCGGGGAAGACGGTAATGTCGGCGTCCTTGACGTTGGCGCGCGCGAAACGCTCATTGGTCCCGCCGGGATTGACGATGACGCGGGTGCCCTTCTTGTCGATATCGGCGATGCTCTGGTACTTGCCGGCGTCGGCGCAGCGCGCGATCGGCGTCTTGCCCTCGCGCATGATCGGCATCGTGAAATAGCCCTTCTTCTGGCGGTCAAGCGTGACCGAGACGCCGCCCATCGCGATGTCGAACTGGTCGGACTCGAAATCCTTCATCAGCTTCGGCCAGGCGGTGGCTACGTATTCGACCTTGACGCCGAGCGCCTTGCCCAGCGCCTCCGCCATGTCGACGTCAAAACCGGAGAACTGCTGCGTGGCCTTGTCCAGGTAGGTGAAGGGCTTGTAGTCGCCGGTCATGCCGACGCGCAACGTGCCGCGCTTGATGATCTCGTCGAGGCGCGAGGGCGCCGGCTGCTGCGCGTGCGCCGAGAGGTTTGGCAGCAACATCACGGCCAAGGCCGCCAGGATTCGAACGGTTATTCGAACGGTCATCTCTTTTCCACCTATGCCCAAGCTGTCATTGTGCAGCTCTTGAACGTGGATTTAGACCAGATGCCAGTTTCTGGCGAGGCGGAATTGAAGGGAATCTTGAAGTGACGATCTCGATGTACGAGGCCTCGGTCGGCCTGTTCGTGCCTTACCTGCGCAATGTCTCCGTCCTGCTCGACAAGGGCGTTGCCTATGCCGAGACCCGCAAGTTCAATCCGGCGGTCCTCCTCGGCATGCGCATGGCGCCGAACATGTACGATCTGGCGCAGCAGATCGGCGAGGCCTGCCGCCACGCCACCGTCGCTCCGGCCTTGCTGGCGCAGTGCGAACCAGTCGCGCTGCCGCCGCTGGAGCACGACATGGCCGGGCTTCAGGCGCGGATCGCCACCTCAATCGAATTCATTGAAAGCCTGCCGCGCGCCGAGATCGATGCGGCGGCGGAGCTGAAGGTCTTCTTCAGGCTCAAAAATGGGACCGAGCTGCCCTTTACCGGGCGGACGCTGCTGCTCACCAACAGCGTCCCGCAATTCTTCTTCCACGTCACGACCGCGTACGACCTGCTGCGGCACGCGGGCGTCGAGCTCGTGAAGAAGGATTTCCTGGGAAGGAAGTAGACTTGGTGTTTAACGGCAGGGCTATCGCACATGAGAGCGATTCCCTGTGGCCATCCTTCGAGACGCCCGCCGTTGGCGGGCCCTCAGGATGAGGACCGAGCGTACGGCCGTAGTTTTGACGAGCACCGATGCCGCTTAGCCTCATCCTGAGGAGACCGCGAAGCGGTCGTCTCGAAGGACGAGGCGCGCATTCAGGTCGTGCAAAATGCCATTTGCGATTGCCCTCTCCCTTCGGGAGAGGTGCACGGAGAGATACGGCCGCAAATAATTATGCTTCGCCCTTGCGCTCGTAGTCGGCGAGCGAGCTGCGGCCGGCGATCTCGCTGCGCAGCAGCTCGAAGCGCCGATGGGCCTCGTTCTCGTGTTCGTCGACGAAATGCACGGCGGCCTCGCTGGTCATCGGGCCGCTGACCACGGGGGCGGACTGCTCGCCGATGGTTTCGTGCACGTAGTATTGGCCGTCGTCGCCGCGATGGACCGCCCATTTAAGGCGGATCGCCACCATCGGCCCGGGACCGACCTTGCTGTAGCCATCGGCGTCGGTGTGGTCGGGCACCAGCGGCTGCTCCTCGACCACCGGATGCTCGTCGGAGGCTTGATGATCGTCGGAGGCATGATGCTCGTCTGCGACCGCATAGTCATCGGCGGCCACCGTTTCCGTCTCGGTGTCGCGGACGACGAGAACGGGCTCGGGGTGCTCGAAAATGCTGGCGATGGTCGCCAGCGCTTGGTCGGTCGGGTCGATCTCTGACAAGGTCCATCCTCCAGCTCGACGCGGCCGGCAAAGTCTGTCCCACTGCCGCCGCGGCCGGATACATTACGCGGGTTTGATTAAGGCTGAGTTGGGGCCCGATCTGCGCCAAAATGGGACGCATTCTGGCCATCCGAAGGCGGGCGGTGTGGCCGCCTTCGGATTCACCTCAGCCCAGCACGTCCTGGTTGATGATGTTCTGCCGGATCGGATCGCCGTCCAGTACACTCAGGATGTTGCGCGCGGTCTGCTCGCTCATGCGGCTCACCGCCTCGACGGTGACGCCCGCCACGTGCGGGGCCATGATGACGTTGGGCAGCGCGAACAGTACATTGCTGACCGGCGGCGGTTCGACTTCGAACACGTCGATGCCGGCACCGGCGAGCTTGCCGGAGACGAGCGCGTCGTAAAGCGCGGCCTCCTTCACGATGCCGCCGCGCGCAGTGTTGATGAGACAGGATTTTGGCTTCATCCGGCCGATCCGCGCCGCATCGAACAGGCCGATGGTTTCCGGCGTCTTCGGGCAGTGGATGGTGACGAAATCTGCGTTGGGCAGCGCCGCGTCCAGATCCGCGACCGGCTCGCAGCCGGCGGCCTTGATGTCGGCGGCTCCCTTGTAGGGATCATAGACCTGCACCTTCATCTCCATCGCCAGGCAGCGCTTGGCGGTGCGGGTGCCGATGCGGCCGAAGCCGACGATCAGCACGGTCTTGCCGTAGAGGTCGAACGGCAGCATGGCGAGGCGGTTGGCCCATTGGCCGTCCTTGACGCAGGCGTGCATTTCATTCGCGCGCTTGGCCAGCGTCAGCATCATGAACAGGGCTTGTTCGGCGACGGACGGTGAATTGGCGCTGCCCGCGACCATCAGCGGCACCTTGCGGCGGGAGAGGGCGGGCACGTCGACGGCGTCGTAGCCGACGCCGATCCGGGTCACCACCTTCATGTCCTGGGAAGCTTGGAGCTCCGTCTCGCCGAAGGCCGTGGCACCCAGCGCCACGCCGTGGACTGGCGCATGGCTCTTGAGCAAGGCCTCGAAATCCTTGGCGGAGATCAGGTTCGGAAACTCGACGAGCTCGATATCGTCCCGCCGGGTGAGGAGGGCGCGTGCCCCTTGCGACAAAGTTTGTGTAACGAAAATCTTCTTCTTGTTGGTCGCCATTGCTCCCCGCCTGCTTGCGTTTCTTGAAGCGGCGTCACAGTACGACGCCGGTCTCCTCGTTTAGCAGGTGCATGTTATTGAGGTCCATCGCCAAACGCATGGGAGCCCCGTCCTTGGCGCCGGCATTGGGATTGACGCGGCCGCAGACCGGCGTGCCGTCGAGCCCGAAATAGACCAGCGTCTCCATCCCCATCGGCTCGGTCACGTCGAGCACGGTATCGAAGCTCTCGATGCCGGGATCCAGATGCGCGTGCGCCTCGGTGAGATGCTCCGGTCGGACCCCGAGCAGGAGCTTGTCGCTGCGCGGCAACGCGTTGTAGCGCGCGGCGCGCGCCGGCGGCAGCGCAAAGGCGATGCGGTCGGTCAGGCGGATCTGCAGCGTGCTGCCGGCATCTTCCAGCCGGCACGGGATGAAGTTCATTGCGGGCGAGCCGATAAAGCCTGCGACAAAGCGCGTCGCCGGCTTGTGGTAGAGCTCGTTCGGCGTGCCGATCTGCTCGATGCGACCCTTGTTCATCACCACCACGCGGTCGGCCAGCGTCATCGCCTCGACCTGGTCGTGGGTGACGTAGACGGTGGTGGTGCGCACCTTCTGGTGCACCTTCTTGATCTCGATCCGCATCTGCACCCGCAGCTTGGCGTCGAGATTGGACAGCGGCTCGTCGAACAGGAAGACCTTTGGATTGCGCACGATGGCGCGCCCCATGGCGACGCGCTGGCGCTGACCGCCGGAGAGCTGCTTGGGCTTGCGGTCGATCAGATCGGTGATGTCCAGGAGACGTGCGGCTTCCGTCACCCGCGCCTTGATCTCGGCCTTGGGATAATGCTTCAGCCGCAGTCCGAACGACATGTTCTCGGCGACCGTCATGTGCGGGTAGAGCGCGTAGTTCTGGAACACCATGGCGATGTCGCGGTCCTTGGGCGGCACGTCGTTGACGATGTCGCCGCCGATCATGATGTCGCCGTCGCTGATATCCTCGAGTCCCGCGATCATGCGCAGCGTGGTCGACTTGCCGCAGCCGGAGGGCCCGACCAGCACGATGAACTCATGGTCGGCGATATCAAGGTCAATACCGCGCACGGCCTCGACATCGTCGTAACGCTTGACCACCTTCCGCAATGCAACGTCAGCCATGAACATTCAACCCTTTGTCGCGCCGGCGGTCAGGCCGGCAATGTAGTAATCCATCAGGAAGGCGTAGATGACGAGCGGCGGCGCCGCGCCGAGCAGTGCGCCGGTCATGATCTGACCCCAGTTGAAGACGTCACCCTTGATCAACGTGGTGGTGATGCCGACCGGCAACACGAGCTGGTCGATCGATGTCGTGAACACCAGGGGATAGAGGAACTGGGCCCATGATACGGTGAAGGCGAAGATCGTCGCCGCGATCAGCCCGGGCAGCGCCACCGGAATGAAGATCCGCAGCAGGGTCTGGAGCCAGGAAGCACCGTCGATGATCGCGGCCTCATCGAGCTCCTTCGGGATCGAGGCGAAGTAGCCGATCATGATCCAGGTGCAGAACGGCACGGTCAGCGTCGGATAGATGAACACCAGCACGTACCAGCGGTTCAGCAGCGTGATGCCGGTGAAGTCCTGGATCACCGCCAGCATCTTGAACAGCGGAATGAACAGCAAACTGTCCGGGATCAAATAGGTGAGAAAGACGCCGGTCGCGAGCGTCGCCGAGCCCCAGAACTTCATCCGCGCCAGCGCGAACGCCGCGGGGATGCTGATCAGCATGGTGACGATCACGACCACGATCGAGATGATCGACGAGTTCCAGAAGAAGCGCAGGAACTGGTTCGAGGTCAGGAGCTCGACATAGTTCGACAAAGTGGGGTGAAACACCCACCACGGATTGGTCGCCGCCGAAATCTCCGCGCTGCTCTTGAGCGAGGTGATCAGCATGTAGACCGGCGGCGTCAGGAAGAAGATCGCAAACAGCACCAGGAAGAAATAGGACCAGCGCAGCGCCCAGATACGGTCCCGGCTCATGCTGCCGAGCTTGCGAGTTGGTCCAGCCTTGTCGATTACGAGCGTGCTCATCAGGCTTCGTTCCCACGTTTATTGACATCGCGCAGGATGAAGATCGCTGCGACGGCAAGGATCGGCACCATGAACAGCGAGACGCAGGCGCCGAGCGGGATATCGTTGCTCTGGATGCCGACCTGGAACGCCCAGGTGGCGAACAGATGCGTCCGGTCCAGCGGACCGCCCGAGGTCAGGATGCGCACGATGTCGAAATTGGCGAAGGTGACGATCAGCGAGAATAGCGTCGTGATGGCGATGATGTTGCGCATCATCGGCAGCGTGACGTACCACATCTTCTGCCACCAGTTGGCGCCGTCGATGGCGGCGGCCTCGTAGAGCTGGTCAGGCACCGATTTCAGCGCGGCGAGATACATGATCAGGAAGAACGGCGCGCCGTACCAGACATTGACGAGAATCACGGAGAAGCGCGCCCAGAAGGTGTCACCGAGCCAGGGGATGGGACCGACGCCGAAGAAGGAGAGCGTGTAGTTGAAGGCGCTGTAGGAGGGATCGAACAGCCAGAGCCAGGCCAGCGTGCTCATCGCCGGCGGAATCACCCAGGGCACCAGCAGCATGCCGCGCCATTTGCGCTGCTTCTTGCCCGGAATGTTGTGGACGAAATGCGCGACGATGAAGCCGATCAGCGCCTTGAAGAATACGGCGGTGATCGCAAAGATACAGGACTGCCTCACCACCATCCAGAACGTCTCGCGCTTGAACAGGAAGGTGAAGTTGCCGAGGCCGACGAATTTCGTCATCGCCTTGTTCAGTGTCGCCAGGTAGAGCGAATAGAAGGCAGGATAGAGCACGAGCAGCGCGATCAGGAGGATCAGCGGCAGCGTCAGGAAGAACGCCACGGACGATTTCCGACCCAGCACATTACGCAGGCTCGCATTCTTTTTGCGGGGGCTTGCGGCACGAGCGCGGCGACCTTGCTCTACGACGACATCGGCCATGAATCTGACTTTCTGGTCAAACTTTCTGAGGGACGTTCAACGGTGAAGCCGGCGAGCGGTCGGCCTCAGGAACATGCGGACGGAACGAAAGCGCGCCTTGGCGGCTCACGCCCGAAAGCGCGAACCGCCATGGCACACACCCGGCTCAGGTCCGCATGAAGCCCTCGCACTCGCCCTCGGCCCAGGCGAGCGCCGTGTCCATCTTCTCGCCCTGCGCAAAGCGCAGCGCCATCTTGGTCAGCGTCGCCTGGAAATAGATCTGCTGGGCGATCTTCGGCGGCGCCGGCGACGCTGCGATCGACATCGTCTGCTGCTTGTAGGGATCCGGATAGTGGAAGAGCGTGCCCTTCGGCGGCCCTTCCTCGGCCCAGGTCTTGAATTTCGTCATGTTCGCGTAGGCCGGGAGATCGTAGCCGCCGCTCGCCGCGACGAATTTTTCAATCGCCGCCGGCGAGGACAGATGGATGAGCAGGCTCTTGGCCGCCTCCTTGTTCTTCCCGAAGCTCCAGACGCCCCAGAAATAGGGCAGGAACGGCGCAAAGCGTCCCTTCGGGCCGGCTGGGAAGCCGTGCGTCCAGCATTGCTCGGCGACCTGCGGTGCGTCGCGCTTGGCGACGGCCCAGGCGCTTGGCGGGTTGAGGATCATCGCGCCGCGGCCCGAGATCAGCCATTTGTTGTTGGAGGCGTCATCCCAGGACGGCGCATCCGTTGGCAGCACGGCGATCAGCTTCTTGTAGAATTCGAGCGCTTGCCGCACCTCGTCGGTCTTGACCGTGACATCGCCCTTGGCGTTGACGAGCTCGGCGCCGAACGACTGGAAGATCGCCCCCGCCGTGTCGACGCTGTCGGTGGTTTCGCCGAGACCGATGCCGAACGGGAAGCCGGCCTTATGGCAGGCTTCCGCCGCCTTCAGGAACGTCTCCATCGTCCAGTTGTCGGCTTTCGGCGGGCTGCCGGCCGGATACATCTCCTGCACGTCGATGCCCGCATGCTTCTTCATGAGATCGATGCGGGAGCAGGGACCCTTGATCTGGCTTCCTGGCGTCGCGGGCACGGCGAGCCATTTGCCGCCCGACTGTCCCAGATATTTGACGGTGCCGTTGACCTCGCCATTCTGCTTGATGAGCGGCTCCATGACGTCATTGAGCGGCTCGAGATTTTCTGAATAGGCGTGCGGCCACCAACTCGGCATCTGGAGAATGTCATGACCGGACTTGGCCTGCGCTTCGGCCGCTGCGGTCAGCTCAATCTTCTTGTTGTTGCTGGTGATGTAGTCGATCGAAACCTCGACCTTCTCCTTGTCGGCCCATTCCTTGACGAGCGCGGTGGAGGCGTCGTTGGCGTTGGGCACCCAGTGGTCCCAGAAGCCGATCGAGAGCTTGCCGGCGGCGTAAGCGCCTCGGACATAGGGCGCCGCGATCAACGCCGTGGAGGACATTGCAGTGGCTGCCACAAATTGACGTCGTGTCAGTGTCTTGCGTGACATCTCGTTTCCTCGCCTTGGTGTGTTCTATTATTCTTTCGTTTCCTCTGACTTTCCTGAGTTTGTTTTTTGATTTTGTTGTTGGACGTTTCTTGTTGGCGTCGTTATCCCCGGGCGGCTAATCACGCGCGGGACACGGCTAATTGGTAGCGCGATCAGATCATGATTGATTACGTCTGTCGAGAAAGCCGAACGTCTCACTCTCTAGAACTAACGTTGTGTAGGGAAAGGCTGCGGCGTGCGCCGAGCATGAGCCAAGCATGAGCTACCGCTGCTCTTATTGCGACGCACACTTCGGAGTGCGACAGCTGGGGACGATCCGTGCGCAATTACGCCGCAGTTCCGAATAAGCCTGCATAACCGCTTCGCGCCAAAGGCCTTTCAAACGGGGATAGCGATGGTCCGCGCCTAGACCTCGGCGCCGCGAAAACGATAGAGTTGCAACCGGCAGGAGGCCTGCCGTTTCCAGAGGGCAAGCAGATCGAGATGAAGACCCAGAAGATCAACCCGGCGCCGCCTGTACGGCTTCGCCTGCGACGATGGCTCGCGCTCGGCTCCGTTGTGACAGTGCTGGTCGGCGCGGCCGCAGTTGCGAATGCACAAGGTCTGGTCAAGGGCGTTCAGGACGGCGCTGCGGCCGGTAACAAGGCGGCAGGTCCCGTCGGTGGCGTTCTCGGCGGCGCCATCGGCGGCGTGGTCGGCGTCTTCACCGGTGTGCTCGGCGTCGGGAACAACAATGGTCAGGCGCCGGCTGCCAAGGACGCGAGCAAGGACGGGAGCAAGGACGCATCCAAGGATGCGAAGGACTCAAAGCAGCCGGGCGCCGCCAAGGATGCCAAGAGCGCGAAAGCCGGCAAGGGCGCCAAGGCGGGCAAGGAGGCCAAGAACGCTCCAGCGGATACCGGGGATAAGGACGTTACGGTCCTGACCCAGCCCGGCGCGCCGCAACTGACCGCCGACCAGATTGTCTCCAACAGCGATTCCTACATCGAGCGGATCAAGACCGAGCTGAACCTCACGCCCGATCAGGAGAAGCACTGGTTCGGCTTCTCGAGCGCGATGCACTATCTCGGGCATAACGGCGCCGAGCGGCTCAACCTGCGGATCGAGCGCGCCAAGCGGGATCCGCCCGACGACATCATCGAGCAGATGCGCAACGAGGCGCAATTCCTGATCGACCGCGCCTCCGATCAGCGCAACGTCGCCGACGCCGCCGAACCGTTGTTCTCGAGCCTCGACGACAAGCAGAAGCAGGTGTTCATCCAGGAGATGGTGCGCCTCAGCCATGAGCGCGGCCTGGATTGATCAAGCTTGACTCGGATTGCATGCATTGGTGGAATTTGAAGGCCACGAATTCGTGAATCCTTCTCGCAAATGGGGTATGCTTAGCTGCGCAAGGCGGCTGAGAGGTTGATAATGGCGGACAGGCTCTCCGTTTTCCTGGTCGAAGACGAGGCGTTGATCCGGATGATGATGGCTGACATGGTGGAGGAGCTTGGTCACCATGTCGTCGCGGAAGCGGACAATGTGCGCGATGCGAGCGCCTTTGCGATGACCGCGCAGTACGATTTCGCGATCCTCGACATCAATCTGATGGGTGTTTACGTCGATCCGGTCGCCGATCTGATCGAGCGCCGCGGCAAGCCGTTCCTGTTCGCGACGGGCTATGGGCCGGAATTGCTGCCGTCACTGCTGCGGCGCCGGCCGATCCTGCGCAAGCCGATTGCGCTCGACCAGCTCAGGATCATGATCGACTCGCTGTTTCCCGATACGCCCGCGAAGGCCCCCCACTGACACTGTCAACGATCGCGACATCGCCCAACGAAAATGGCCGCCCGACAGGGGCGGCCATCTAGGACGAAAGAGTCGTCAGTGTCTCAGATCAGGCCTGCGCTGAGGTCAACGCCGTGCGCCATCAGGCCGAACGAGGCGATGAGCCCCATGCCGCAGAAGATGATAATGGCTTTAAGAGAATAGTCAGTCGACCGGGTCTGGACGGCAGCCGGCATTTCGGCGAGCGAAATCATGCTCATGTTCATTCCCCCTGTGTTGATCCTGAATTGCATCAGGTGAGGGAACTCTTAGAGCAAAGAGTTTGACATAGGCTTGCGAGAGATCGTTAACGGAATTGCAACCGATCGCGGACTCGTTGGCCGGGCGACAGGGGGCCTGCAAGCCTTAGTTGCGGCCGGCATTTAGCACCGTGGCGATGGTGTAGGCCGTCATGGCGGCGCGGTCGGAGGCGCGCTGGGCGGCCAACCGGTCCCGGGCCTTCTCCTCGATCAACAGATCGATCAGCGCCATGCGCTTGTCGTCATCGTCTGCCTCGGTCAGCAGCCGGTGATAGCGGTGATAGTCGAAGCCCACATCCTGCTTACGCATGTCACGCCCCCGTACCTACGCCACACACTCCTTGAATTGTGAATTGTTTCTCATCGGAAACAACAGGGCAAGCACGATCCTGCGTGGAACCGCGCGAGTGCTGCAATCAGCTGTGAATTGCTTAACGGAGAGTGCGAGGTCCGGCGCGCCTCAATCCAGATTGTGGTCGGCGAACATCTTCAGGCCGACGAAGCTTGCATCGGGCTTCATGACGAGACGGGTCGGGATATTGCGCAAATAGTCCTGGAAGCGCCCTTTGGCTTCGAAACGCGCGCGGAACGCTGAAGCCGAAAGGAATTCCGGAAAGCGCGGCACGATCCCGCCGGCAATGTAGACGCCGCCTCTGGCGCCGAAGGTCACCGCGAGGTTGCCCGCAACCGAGCCGAGGATGGCGCAAAACATCTCCAGCGTGGCACGGCTGAGCTCGCAAGTCCCGTCCAGCGCCGCCTTGGTGACCGCCGCCGCATCGCGTTGGGGCACCTGGGCTTCATCGACCTCGGCCATCGCTTCGTAGAGGGACTGCATCCCCGAGCCGGAGAGGGCGCCGCGCTCGATGGAGACGTGGCCGAAGCGCCGGCGCATGGCGGCGATGACGCGCTCCTCGCGCTCGGTCTCAGCCGGCAGGGTGGCATGACCGGCCTCCGTGACGACGGCCAGCCGGGAGCCATGGCGCTCGACCAGGCAGGAGACGCCGAAACCCGTCCCGGGCCCGACCACCAGCAACGGCTCCCCGGACATGCCATCCTGTCCGCCGAGTGGAATCAGGTCGGCCGGCTGCAAGGCGGGCAGGGACCAGGCCACCACCTCGAAATCGTTGAGCACGTGGGCGCTGTCGAAGCCGAGCGCCGACTGAAGCTCGTTGCCGTCGATCACCCAGGGGCTGTTGGTCATGACGCAGCGGTTGTTGGTGACGGGACCGGCGACGGCGAGGACGGCCCTGACCGGCTTCTCGCTGTCGGCCCGCCGCAGCACGTCGGCGATGGCTTCGCGGACCGTCGGATGGTCGGCGACCTTCACATAGTCGATCGGTCCGATCTGCTCGCCATTACTCAGCGCGAAGCGCGCGTTGGTACCGCCGATATCGGCGAGAAGAATGTTTCCTGTCTTGCCGATACTCATGACCATTTGGCTACCTTAGCCTTGCAGGCTTTGGGAACCCTTTCCTCCACGCCTTCGCCGCGATCCGTATGCCGCGGATATCAGAGATTCCGCCCTCGGGTACAGCTAGTCAACACGGACGAGGCCAAAGCGTTGCATCCAGGAGGATCAGCCGGCCGTTCGCGCGACATCGTTACAGGGTGTCGGAGGTTGCGAAGCGGCGCGGGAAGATCGACATTGACGACAGCGGCGGCGCCCGTTGCGCCGGACGGACGACATGGGGCCTTGCGATGAAGATAACCGACCGCGACGTGCTGCTGGCGATCGACGTGCAGAACGATTTCTGCACGGGCGGGGCGCTCGCCGTTCCCGGCGGAGAGAAGGTCGTCCCCGCCATCAACCGGATCGCCCAAAAATTCGCCAATGTGGTGCTGACGCAGGACTGGCACCCGGGCGACCACGTCTCCTTCGCGCCGAACCACGCGGGCCGCCAGCCGTTCCAGACCATCGAGCTCGACTACGGCACCCAGGTGCTCTGGCCGGCGCATTGCGTCCAGGGCACGGCCGGCGCCGAATTCCATCGGGAGCTTGAGGTCGCCCGCGCGAACCTTGTGGTGCGCAAGGGTTTCCGCCGCGGGATCGATTCGTATTCGGCGCTGTTCGAGAACGACCACAGGACGCCGACCGGTTTGCTCGGCTATCTCAGGGAGCGCGAGCTGAAGACGGTTTTCGTCGCCGGCCTGGCGCTCGATTTCTGCGTCCGTTTTTCCGCGGAGGATGCGCGCAAGGCGGGGTTCGAGGTTGCCGTGATCGAGGACGCCTGCCGTGGCATCGACCTCGACGGCTCGGTCGCAGCGACCCATCACAGCTTCAGGGAGCTCGGCATCTCCGTGGTCAGCCTGGAGGCGTTTTTGTGAGGATCATGCGGCAATGGTAACGGGGAAGAGCGGTCAACAGCCCGGTGGAGCGGGGCGCGGTCCCGACGACCCCGTGCTGTGGCCGTTTGCGGCGGCACGTCTCGCCATGGACGCCTGCTTCTGGTGGCTGGAGCGCGGCCCGGCGGAGCAGGGCGAGGGCGACCTTCCCTGGACCACGCCCGGCAGCGTGGCGCTGGAGCTCGCCACCATGCGGCTGCGCGATTGTTCGCGGACGCGATCCGGTCAGCCGGCTCTGGTCTGCGCGCCCTATGCGCTGCATCGCGCCCTGATCGCCGATTTTGCACCCGGCCACAGCGTGGTGCAGTCGCTGCAACAGGGCGGCATCGACCGGATCTATCTCACCGACTGGCGCTCGGCCACGCCTGACATGCGCTATCTCTCGATCGACAGCTATCTCGGCGATCTCAACCTGGCCGTCGACGAGATCGGCGCGCCGGTCGATCTGGTCGGTCTGTGCCAGGGCGGCTGGCTGTCGCTGCTTTATGCGGCGCGGTTTCCGGCCAAGGTGCGGCGGTTGGTGCTGGCAGGTGCGCCGGTCGACCTCTCGATCGAGTCCAGGCTGTCGCAACTCGCCCGCAACGCGCCCGGGATCGTCTACGACCAGCTCGTCGCGCGCGGCGGCGGCAATGTCAGCGGCGAGGAGATGCTGCGGGTCTGGTCGAAGGCGCCTTGCCGTGACGACGTCGCGGCGTCGTTGCAGAAAGACCTCTCGGACGCGGAGGGCGCGGCCCTGCTCGCGCGCTTCGAGCGCTGGAACAGCGAGACGCTCGACCTGCCGGGCACCTACTACCTCCAGATCGTCAACTGGATCTTTCGCGAGAACCGGATCGCGTCAGGCAATTTCACGGCACTCAGCCGGCGGATCGATCTGAGGGACGTCAAGGCGCCGGTCTTTCTGCTGGCCGGGCTCGACGACGATGTCGTGCCGGCCACGCAGGCGCTCGCGGCCGCCAGCCTCATCGGCACGCCGCCGGCTTTCGTCGCAGCGGCCTCCGAGCCGAGCAACCATCTCGGCCTGTTCATGGGCGCGCGGACTCACGCCCATGCCTGGCCCCGGATCGCGGAATGGCTGCGCAACGACCTCTCCGGCGTGCTCGCGCGCAGCGCGTGATTCTGCCAAAAAAGCCGGCCGGCGAAGCTGCAAACCGGTTATGCATGATGGCGGATGGCCTGCACGGGGCGCGGTCGATGGGCTACATAGAGTCCAGCGCCGGCGGCCGGTCCGGCAAGATTTAAGGGTCCTTTGCCCGATGAGCTTCCACTCGATCTACGCCCACGGGTTTGCGCGCGTTGCGGCCTGCGTCACCACCTCCCATGTGGCCGATCCCGCGGCCAATGCGAAGGCGGTCATGGCGGCGGCCAAAACCTGCGACGCGCAATCGGTCGCGGTGGCCGTGTTTCCCGAGCTGTGCCTGTCCGGCTATGCGATCGAGGATCTCGTCAAGCAGGATCCGCTGCTCGACGCCGTCGAGCGCGGGCTTGCGTCGATCGTCGAGGCCTCCGCGGCGCTGATGACCGTGCTGATCGTCGGCGCACCGCTGCGCTTCGGCAATCGCATCTACAATTGCGCCGCCGTCATTCACCGCGGCAGCATTTTGGGAGTGGTGCCCAAGAGCTATCTGCCGACCTATCGCGAATTCTACGAGGGCCGCCATTTCGCCTCCGGCGCCGGCATCGCGGGCGAGGCGATCGCCATCGGCAAGCTCCACGCGCCATTCGGCACCGACCTGCTGTTTGCGGCCGAAGATGTTCCCGGCCTCACCATCGGCGTCGAGATCTGCGAGGACATGTGGATCCCGGTGACGCCCGCCTCCGAGCTCGCATTGGCCGGCGCGAGCGTGCTGATCAATCTGTCGGGCAGCCCGATCACGATCGGCCGGGCGCGTTCGCGCGCGCTGCTGTGCCAGTCGACCTCGGCGCGCTGCCTTGCGGCCTATGTCTATTGCGCCGCCGGGGCAGGGGAATCCACCACGGACCTCGCCTGGGATGGCCAGACCTCGATCTACGAGAACGGCGTGCTGCTGGCCGAGGGCGAGCGGTTCCGGCAGGACGGCCAGATCACGCTCGCCGACGTCGACCTCGACCTGCTCAGGCAGGAGCGCGCCCTGATGGGCACGTTCGACGACAATCGCCGGCAGCGCGAGGGCCGTTTCCGCAAAGTTAGCTTCACCCTGAAGCCGCCTGCGGCCGACATCGGCTTCCTGCGCAAGGTCGAGCGCTTCCCGTTCGTGCCGAGCGATGAAAGCCTGCTCGAGCAGGATTGCTACGAGGCCTACAACATCCAGGTCG
Source organism: Bradyrhizobium sp. S3.12.5 (assembly GCF_040548225.1). Classification (NCBI taxonomy): domain Bacteria; kingdom Pseudomonadati; phylum Pseudomonadota; class Alphaproteobacteria; order Hyphomicrobiales; family Nitrobacteraceae; genus Bradyrhizobium; species Bradyrhizobium sp. S3.12.5. The sequence continues at coordinate 38,164 of NZ_JBEPRF010000016.1, read as the reverse complement.
CAGGCCTGGTGCAGCGCATGCGCGCGACCGGCACCAAGCGCGTCGTGATCGGCGTATCGGGCGGTCTTGATTCCACCCATGCGCTGATCGTCGCCGCCAAGGCCGTCGATCTCTTGGGCCTGCCGCGCGAGAATATTTTGGCCTACACCATGCCGGGCTTTGCCACCGGCAGCGAGAGCAAGACCAATGCGCTGGCGCTGATGAAGGCGTTGCAGACGAGTTGGCAGGAGCTCGACATCCGCACCACCGCCACGCAGATGCTGAAAGACATCGGCCATCCCTTCGGCACTGGCGAGAAGGTCTACGACGTCACCTTCGAGAATGTGCAGGCAGGCCTGCGCACCGACTATCTGTTCCGGCTCGCCAACCACCATGGCGGCATCGTCATCGGCACCGGCGATCTCTCCGAGCTCGCGCTCGGCTGGTGCACCTATGGCGTCGGCGACCAGATGGCGCATTACAATGTCAACGCCGGCGTGCCGAAGACGCTGATCCAGCATCTGATCCGCTGGGTGATCGCCTCGAAGCAATTCAGCGGTGACGTGAACGGGACGCTGGCCTCGATCCTGTCGGCCGAGATCTCGCCGGAGCTGGTCCCGGTCAAGCCGGGCGAGAAGCCGCAGAGCACCGAGGCCTCCATCGGGCCCTACGAGCTGCAGGATTTCAACCTGTTCTACACACTGCGCTTCGGCCTGCGGCCGTCCAAGATCGCCTTCATGGCGTTCCAGGCCTGGAAGGACGTCGCCAAGGGCGAATGGCCGCCGGCATTTCCGGCCGACAAGCGCCGCGCCTATGATCTTCCGGAAATTCGGCGCTGGCTTGAAGTGTTCCTGCGCCGCTTCTTCGCCTTCAGCCAGTTCAAGCGCTCGGCGATGCCGAACGGACCGAAGGTCTCGGCCGGCGGATCGCTGTCGCCCCGCGGCGACTGGCGTGCGCCGTCGGATTCGAGTGCCGCGGCCTGGCTCGAGGATCTCGAGCGGAACGTGCCGAAGTAAGCGGAGAGGGCAGTCCAGAACGACTTCGCGCCGCACGGCTCACAGAGCCGGCGGCGCGAAATTGCGTTCGATGAAGAAAGCACGAGGTCCGGAGTGCCTAGGAGTCCGGACCTCGTAACCTTGCCCCAGCCTTTGATCCCCCGCCCCAGATGGTCCCCCAACCCCGTGGTGCGCGATCAGAGGGTGATGCCCTTGGAAGGCCGCCGATCGATGTCCCGCGATGTACGCGAGACAGGGTTAGGACTCCATTCCGGTTCACTACGGATTTAATCGCGCTTGATTTTGCGCGCGGATGCATGCGCCTGAAAGCAGCAAGGTGCGACTGGCTCCGCGATCGGCTCGATCCGACTTTGCAGTAAGTGCTCCGTCATGGCCGGGCTTGTCCCGGCCATCCACGACCTTTTCGGCGGCATCAAGAACGTGGATGCCCGGGACAAGCCCGGGCATGACGGCTGAGATTGCCTGTGCCCACGCGCCGGAAGCAGAGGAGGCCTGCGATAGACCAATCCGGGGCTATCAGAGGCAAGTTCTCGTTGCGCCCGCCCGGCCCGTGCGCTATCCGGCCGGAAAGGCCTGAGGCGGCTTCGATATTTCCCGCCCGGCCGGCCAAACCCGAGGACGGAAACCGCCATGCCAGCCTATCGCTCCCGCACCACCACCCACGGCCGCAACATGGCGGGCGCCCGCGGCCTCTGGCGCGCGACGGGCATGAAGGATGGCGATTTCGGCAAGCCGATCATCGCGGTCGTCAACTCCTTCACCCAGTTCGTACCCGGTCACGTCCATCTCAAGGACCTCGGTCAGCTGGTCGCCCGCGAGATCGAGCAGGCCGGCGGCGTCGCCAAGGAGTTCAACACCATCGCGGTCGATGACGGCATCGCCATGGGCCATGACGGCATGCTCTACAGCCTGCCGTCGCGCGAGCTGATCGCCGACAGCGTCGAGTACATGGCCAACGCGCACTGCGCCGACGGCCTCGTCTGCATCTCCAACTGCGACAAGATCACGCCCGGCATGCTGATGGCAGCACTTCGGCTCAACATCCCCGCCGTGTTCATCTCGGGCGGCCCGATGGAAGCCGGCAAGGTCAAGCTGCAAGGCAAGACCAAGGCTGTCGATCTCATCGACGCCATGGTGGCCGCGGCGGACAGCAAGGTCAGCGACGAGGACGTCAAGGTGATCGAGCGCTCGGCGTGCCCGACCTGCGGCTCCTGCTCGGGCATGTTCACCGCCAACTCGATGAACTGCCTGACCGAGGCGCTCGGCCTGGCGCTGCCCGGCAACGGCACGGTGGTCGCGACCCATGCCGACCGCAAGCGCCTGTTCGTCGAGGCCGGCCACACCATCGTGGATCTCGTCCGCCGCTATTACGAGCAGGACGACGCATCCGTGCTGCCGCGCAACGTCGCGAACTTCAAGGCGTTCGAGAACGCGATGACGCTCGACATCGCGATGGGCGGCTCGACCAACACCGTGCTGCATCTGCTCGCCGCCGCCCATGAGGGGCAGGTCGCATTCACCATGCAGGATATCGACCGGCTGTCGCGCCGCGTGCCCGTGCTGTGCAAGGTCGCACCATCAGTTGCCGACGTGCATGTCGAGGACGTGCATCGCGCCGGCGGCATCATGGGCATCCTGGGCGAGCTCGACCGCGCCGGCCTGATCGACACCTCGGTCTCGACCGTGCACGCGCCGACCATGAACGAGGCGCTGGAGCGCTGGGACATCAAGCGCTCGAAAAGCGAGGCGGTGCGTACCTTTTTCCGTGCCTCGCCCGGCGGCATCCCGACCCAGGTCGCCTTCAGCCAGGAGCGCCGCTACGACGAGCTCGATGCCGACCGCGAGAAGGGCGTCGTCCGCAATCTCGCGCACGCCTTCAGCAAGGACGGCGGCCTCGCCGTGCTCTACGGCAACCTCGCGCAGGACGGCTGCATCGTGAAGACTGCAGGCGTCGATGCCTCGATCCTGACATTCTCCGGCCCCGCACGGGTGTTCGAGAGCCAGGACGCGGCCGTCGAGGGCATTCTGGGCGGCAAGGTTGTCGCCGGCGAGATCGTGGTCATCATCTACGAAGGCCCGCGCGGCGGCCCCGGCATGCAGGAGATGCTGTATCCGACCAGCTATCTGAAATCGATGGGCCTCGGCAAAGCCTGTGCGCTCGTTACCGACGGACGTTTCTCCGGCGGCTCTTCGGGGCTGTCCATCGGCCATCTGTCGCCGGAAGCGGCCGAAGGCGGCAACATCGGTCTGGTTCGCACCGGCGATCGTATCGCCATCGACATTCCGAACCGCAGCATCAACCTCGAGGTCTCCGACGAGGAGCTCGCTGCGCGCCGGCTCGCCGAAGACGCGAAGGGCGATGCCGCCTGGCAGCCCGCAGCGCGCAAGCGCAACGTCTCGACCGCGCTGCAGGCCTACGCTGCGCTCACCACCAGCGCCGCGCGCGGCGCGGTGCGCGAAGTCAAGCGGCGCACGAAGTAGGCGCGTCTTGTACGGGCGCGATCGCAAACGTCGCGGTCGTGCATGGTCAACAAGTTCTGAACGGCCGGTGAAGGCCGGCCGTTCGCATTAAGGATGCCCCGACGAACTTCGGCAGCCATGGGTTTTGCGGCGTATACTGCGGCGACCTTCGCAAATCCATTTCGGGCAACTGGGGCGCTACCATAATGTCTCGTACTCTTGCTGTCGTTTTCTCAACAGTCGTCGCTGCCATTGCCATGACGACCGCAGCCTCCGCCGGCTGCTACAATTGCTACGCGCCGCCGCAGCCGTGCACGACCTGCTATCAGCAGCAATACGTCGCGCCGCAATACCGCGCCGTCGACGAGACCGTGATGGTGTCGCCAGGTGCGACGGTCGCGCATCGCACGCCGGCGCAGTACCGCACCGTGATGGTGCCGCAGACCGTGATGGTGGCGCCGCCGAGCGTCCAGTACGAGCAAATCCCGCCGCAATACGCCACGCGCCAGCGTGTCGAGATGGTCTCGCCGGGCTATTCCTATTACGCCCCGGTCGCGCCTCGCTGCGGCAATTGCGGCTACTGAGGCAACGCAACAACAACCATTGCAACAAACAGACTTCGCGCGGTGCCCCCAAAAGGCGCCGCGTTTTCTTTTGCGGGCGAAGCCAAACGAGGCCCGGAAATGGACGCGAATCCAGCCGGGCCTCGCGACCGGCGAGGCCCTGGGAGGTGTCGCCAGTCCCGACCGAGGCTAGAGCACCAAACTGACGCGCGCCTGACAGATCGTCCGATCAGCGTCATATCCAACTCACGCCCGGCTGCATTGCTACCGCAATCGGCGCGGTGTTATGCTCGTCGCAGAACGGGGAGTTTCTCGATGCACAAAATCGCCGTCGCCGTCTTGCTTGCCCTGATGGCCGCCCCCGCGCTGGCGGAGGAACATATGCTAGGACCTGGCGAAGAGCCCAAGGCGAAGACGGCGACACAGAAGGCGGACGATGAGCGGGCTGCGCGCGCCTATCAACGCTCCCTCAACAATGTTCCGGACCAGAAGGCGGTCGATCCGTGGGGAACTGCCCGCGGCGATGATGCGTCGAAGAAGTCGGCCGCGCCGGCCAAGCCGGTTGTGAAGCAGTCATCCAAGGCCAAGAGCGGCAGCACCGCCAATTAGCAAGGATGCGTGAAACGGCGGGCTCCCTTCGTCCGCACCTCGATTGCCATCACCTTCGACATCTATTCACTTCTGATGCCGAACATACAGGGTGGGGCAGCCGCAGCGGTTGACGACGCCATGCGAGCCGCCATAAAGAAGCGCACCGACGACGTTGGGTAGCAAAGCGGCAGCAGAGTCCTGAATGTTCTCTGCGAAGCGGCGAAAAGCCTAGCAATTTCAAGTCTTGGAAGGGTGGCCGAGTGGTTTAAGGCACCGGTCTTGAAAACCGGCGTGCCCGCAAGGGTACCGTGGGTTCGAATCCCACCCCTTCCGCCAGTATATTGTTCTCCTCTGTTCGCAGTTGTTCGAACCCCACAGCAAAATCAGGGACTTGCGCCGAAAGACTGTACTTTGCAGTTCGCCGGTGTTCCTCCTAATCGGGTCGCTGACCGTGGTTTTTGCCCGTGGGTTCGGAGGACGGTTTTTCCCGGAGGAACAATGGCTGGAAGGCTCAAACCGCTCGACGTAGAACGCCAAACCAAGCCCGGCAAATACGCCGATGGCGATGGGCTCTACTTGATCATTACCGGACCAACATCGAAGAGCTGGTCATACAGATATTGGAAAGACGGCAAGGAGCGCTGGCACGGCCTCGGCTCCTTAAAGGAAGTGTCGTTAAAGGATGCGCGGCTGGCAAGGGATGCAGCGCGGCTGCGCGTGAAAGGCGATCGCAGCACCGCCGGCGTTGACATAGTGCAGGAGAGGCGAAGGGCGCGCGAAGATGCGAAAGCCGTCGAGGCCAAGGTTGTGTTGCCGACGTTCGAGGAATGCGCGGAAGCCTACATCCGGACGAATTGGTCGACCTGGAGCGGGAAGCATCGCGATCAGTGGCCGTCCTCCCTCAAGCGTTACGCCTATCCCACCATCGGCAAGCTCACCATCCCGGAGATCAAGCCGAGCCACATCCACGATCTGCTCAAGCCGATCTGGGTGGAGAAGCGCGAGACTGCGAACCGGGTCCGCGGCCGGATTGAAACCATTGTTGCGAAGAACGTTGATATCGACGATCCAGACTTCCGCAATCCGGCCGAGCTTACGAGGCAGTTGCGCGAAAAGCTTCCAAAGCGCCCCAAGCGGGTCGTCCGCCATCATCCAGCCTTGCCGTACGCCGAGGCGCCGGCGTTCATGAAACTTCTTGCCGGTGCGCCCGGAACAGCTGCTGCGATGCTACGTTTCCTAATCTTCACCGCTTGCCGCACGAACGAGGCCGTCGAAGGGCATTGGTCTGAGATCGATCGCCCAAGCTCGACCTGGAAAATTCCCGGCGAGCGAATGAAGATGGACCAGGACCACTACGTCCCTTTGACGGATCCCGCCTTGGCGGTCCTCGACGAGATGCGAGACGGCCGCCAAGGTGAACTGATCTTCACCAATCCCGAAGGCGGGTCATTCTCCGAAAACGCGATGCTCGCGGTACTTGATCGTATCGGCTACGGGCATGTAACGGTTCACGGCTTCAGGTCGACCTTCGCAACTTGGGCTGAGGAATGCACCGACTATCCGGACGGCGTACGTGAGGCTGCGCTGGCCCACAAATACAAGAGCGAGACCACTGCAGCCTATCAGCGAGGCCAAAAGCTAGAAAAGCGCCGGGCGTTAATGAAAGATTGGGCCGTGTTCCTGAGCGGCACCAAGGTGACCCAATTGGATGACTGGAGGACAGGGTAGGGCGTCGAGCGGCCGGACTTAGGACAACAGGAGGCAAAAGAGTTGGTTGCGTCCAATCTCCATGGCGTCCGGTTCGGTCCAAGAAGCCGATACGGGAAGGCGCGCGGCAAACGGTCGGCTAAGGGCGGCCATAAGCGGAAGTAACCGAGTGCCCGGCGTTCATGGACGCGGATCAGCCAAGGTCGATACCGGAATCGCTCCTTTATTTGCGCGAACTGTACCGAGGCGCCGATGCGATGCGCGTCGGTCAGCGGTGTACTACGTTGGATCCGGCGATCTGACGGCTGTCGTTGCGCAGCCTGCCGGCGAGCTGCGTGAGTGGGCTTTCCGCGGGTTGCGCGTGGGGCGCCGCGTCGAGATTATCGATACCGGTCGCCACTACCGAGACGCGGACGGTACCCTCCAAGCTTTCATCGAACGATGCGCCAATGATGATGTTGGCGTCCTGGTCGGCCTCGTCGCGAATGCGGGTAGCAGCTTCGTCGACCTCGAATAGCATCAGGTCCTTGCCGCCGGTGATGGAGATTATGAGGCCGCTGGCACGCTTGATCGAGGGGTCCTCGATCAATGGATTGGAAATCGCGGCCACGGCGGCGGTGAGCACGCGGTTTGCGCCAGAAGCCTCGCTCCTGCCCATCATGGCCTTGCCCTTTTCGCGCATTACGGCGAGAACGTCGGCAAAATCGAGGTTGATCAGACCTTCCTTGACTATGAGGTCGCTGATGCAGGCCACACCCGAATAAAGCACCTGATCGGCCATCGCGAAGGCATTGGAGAACGTGGTCTTCTCGTTGGCCACCCGGAATAGGTTCTGGTTCGGGATAATCAGCAGAGTGTCCACCATCTTCAGCAGTTCCGCCACGCCGGCCTCGGCAAGGCGCATGCGGCGCTGGCCCTCGAAGTGGAATGGCTTAGTGACTACACCGATGGTGAGAATGCCAAGCTCTCGCGCAGTCTTGGCGATAATGGGCGCTGCGCCGGTGCCGGTACCGCCGCCCATGCCCGCAGTAACGAAAACCATGTGTGCGCCGGTCAAATGATCGCGGATCGCGTCGATCGTCTCTTCGGCTGCAGCGCGCCCCACTTCAGGATGCGAGCCAGCGCCGAGACCTTCCGTCACCCGCGTGCCCATCTGGATGAGACGCTCGGCCTTCGACATACTAAGCGCCTGTGCATCGGTATTGGCGACGATGAAGTCGACGCCTTGCAGCCCGGCCGCGATCATGTTGTTGACAGCATTGCCACCGGCACCGCCGACCCCAAACACGCTAATGCGCGCCTTCATCTCGCGAATATCGGGATTGTTGGTCATTTTTGCCTCGCAATTGCTCCACCGAGCTGGGGAATGAGAGGATACGGATTGCGGTACACTAGGACTTTGCTCCGAAAGTGAGCGCGGCAAGCGCCGTCGTGTGGTAAGCGACGAGCAGCCACTCGCGAGATTTTCAGGCACGCGCCTAGCGCGGCATACGTCAGCGTCTCGGCGGGCACCCCGCTGTTCTCCTCGAACGAACCGAGCAGCAACGGCTGATGATGACCGGGCAATGACGGCAGGCTAGGCCGCGATGGTTAACGAATTCCTAAGGGCGAGCAGCGGTCTGCCACTTGAGCGTGACCGGTGGGGATCGCGTCCGATCATCTGACCTCATCGCGAAAGTGCGCCGGTCTCGCGGGCTTGCCGAGACAATCTCTGTAGTCAACTCCGCGCCAATCGGTCAGCAATGGAATGTCCCTTCCGGGTCAATCGGGTCGGGTTGCCGTCAGTCGGTGACTTCCGGTTTGCGCCGGACTCCGGACATGTCGCTGCGCCGCGCTCACGGACGCCACGGGCACAACTCCGGACTCATGCGCCGCACAAGAGTGCCGCTATTCGATCGTCTCGTGGACATTGGAGAGCTACTCGGGCAACCCCGCTTTGCGAAAACCCTCAATCATCAGCTTCGCATTTATTGATATCCGGCTCCGAGCGATCCACGCCGAGATTGTGAAAGCGGGGTCCAAGTCAAGCACACCAGCTGCCGCTTCACGGGCTTCAGCGTCCCGTCCGAGATGCGCGAAAGCGGACGCGAGGCAGCGGTATGGTCCTGGATAGGAAGAGTTCTGACGCAGGGCCTTCTTCCCTGCGACGATGGCCTCGTCAAAGCGACGAAGCTCAATAAAGGCAAATCCCATCCCGGTTAACGCGGTGAATTGTTGCGGGTCCACCGGGCTCATTCGCATGGCGCGTTCAAAGCTCCGGATCGCTTCCTCCGGCTGCCCCGCAACCTTATAGACCCAGCCTCTGCAACCCCATGCGAGACTTGAATTTGGGTTGAGCGCGACCGCCCGGTCGGCCATTTCGATCTCACTTTCACGATCGCCGACCAACAAAGCCGAGACTGATGCAGCAGCTGCTAACGTGTCTGGATCCTGGTGGTCCAGGCTCAACGCCAAGCGCATAAGCCGAGCGGCTTCCTTGCGTTCGAATTGTGGGTCGATCGCATAGCTCCTAACCACGTTTTCCATATGACATGAACCTGCCAAAGCTGCCGCAGCAGCAAACCCAGGGTCAAGCTTCAAGGCGCGCTGGACCAGTCGGAGTGCCTCGGGCAAACTTTCGCGGGTCGATCGGACGGCTTGCTGTATAGCCCGGAGATAAAGATCATACGCGGTGAAATCTTCCGGTCGCCGCCGCTTCGTCAGTGCAATTTCTGCTTGAAACAAATTTGGCTGAATAGCTGAGACAACGGCGAGCGTGACTTCATCCTGCAACGCGAAAATATCCGTCATGTCACGCTCGAACTTGTCAGCCCAAATGTGTGCGCCCGTAGCCGCTTCAATCAACTGGCCCGTGATGCGAACTTTCCCCGACGCCGTGCGTACCGCCCCCTGAAGGACATAGCGTACGCCAAGCCTGCGCCCGACTTCCTTGATGTCAACGGCTTTGCCCTTGAAGGTGAAACTCGAGTTTCGAGCGATCACGAACAACCATTTGAACCTCGAAAGCGCGGTAGTGATCTCCTCAACCATTCCGTCCGCGAAGTATTCCTGTTCGGTGTCGCCGCTCATGTTCTCGAACGGCAGCACGGCGATGGAGGGCTTGTCTGGGAGTGGAGGGGCCGCACTTAGCCTCTCGGTCAGCGCGCTATATGTTCCCGCAAGCACAGCGTAAGCGCGGATCGGCTTGGAGATGTTTTTGAGCTGCTGCTCACCACGATCCTCGAAGCGAACATCCAGCTTGCCTTCGACTTCGCTATAGACCTTTTCGGAAATCAGAACGCCGCCCGGGTCGGCGACCCCCTCCAGCCGGACAGCAATGTTGATCCCGTCGCCGTAGAGTTCACCGTCCTGTCCAACGATAACGTCACCAAGGTTGAGCCCGACCCGTAACCTTAAGGGACTGCTGCCCGAGGCGAGATCGTCCTGTATCTCGACCGCGCACCTCATGGCCGCTAAGGGACTCGCGAACTCGATGAGCGCGCCATCACCCGTTGTCTTGATAAGTCGTCCTTCGTGGCGGGAGAGGCTAGGCTCGATCAGTTCTCGCTTGAGCCGCTCGAACTCGGCGTATGTCGCTTCCTCAGCGCGTTGCATCAACGCTGAATAACCCACGACGTCGGCGGCCAAGATTGCCGCTAGTCGCCTTTGAACCCGCTGCTCGGTCACAGCCCCTCCGAACCAGACTAACCACGCCGTTGGGACAACGAGGAGCCTAGCACTTTATTGCGGACCTGTGAGCGGAAATTGCACGAAAGCCCAATTGCCTTTCGTGGCGCGGCGGCGATAAGCGTGCGTCAACTCGGCGAGTTCCGCTTTGGGTCAGCGGCGTTCGAAGGATCATAGCAGGTGAGTCCGCTTCACTAGTGACAGCGGACCCCGGCGAGCCTCTGGGCAACTTCGCCTTAGGGCACAACAGGCGACATTAGCAGTGTGGCCCGGTCGCCCGATCCGTCGTACAATGTCTCGTCGATTGGGTTGAGAGCCATGGTCAGGAGCGGCCGGTCCGAGTAGAGCGCAGGTTGGCCGCGATATTGGCGGCCGACGTGGCTGGTTACTCGCGGCTCATGCACAGCGACGAAGAGGCTACGCACACCAAACTGAAAGTGCTCCTCGCGGGCGGTGTCGAACCCGCGATTGCGGAACACGGCGGCCGCATCGTCAAGAACACCGGCGACGGATTCTTGGCGGAATTTCCCAGCGCTGTCGAAGCGGTCCGGGCTGCTATGCAGTTCCAGACTCGCATTCGTGAACTGACCATCGCCGACGTGGAGGACAGGCGTATTGCTTTCCGCGTGGGCATCAATATTGGCGACGTAATTGTCGAACCCCACGATATCTTTGGGGACGGCGTGAACATTGCCGCTCGTCTTGAGAGCATTACAGAACCGGGCGGTATCTGCATCTCGTCCGCCGTCTATGATCATGTCCGCGGCAAGGTCGCTGTTGAACTTGCTGACCTGGGCGAGCAGAACCTCAAAAATATTGCCCGCCCGGTCCGGGCCTACGCTGTCGTCCGGGATGGGCCTAGCTCGGCGACAGAGACCGCGCGCGCGGTGCCGGGCCTGCTTTCACGGCCTCATCTTTCCATCGTTGTGCTGCCGTTCGCCAACCTCGGCGGTGATCCTGCGCAAGACTACTTCGTCGATGGTGTAACCGAAAGCTTGACCACTGACTTGTCCCGCATCACCGGCTCATTCGTCATCGCCCGCAACACCGCGTTCACTTTCAAGGGCAAGGCCGTCGATGTGAAACAGGTCGGGCGGGAGTTAAACGTCCGCTATGTGCTCGGAGGCTCAGTGCAGCGAGCTGACAAGCGATTGAGGGTGAACGTGAAGCTAATCGACGCCCGAACCGGCAATCACTTATGGGCAGAACGGTTCGACAAGCCGGTCGCCGACCTCTTCGATATGCAGGACGAAATCATATCGAGGATTGCCAACACGCTTAGAGCCCAGCTCGTCGCGGCCGAGGCAACACGCGCGGAGCGCACGCTACATCCTGATGCAATGGACTTGGAGTTCCAGGGCAGGGCTTACCTTTACAAGGGGGTAGCCCCCGAACACTTGACGCAAGCACGTGGGTTCTTCGAGCGTGCCCTGGAGCTCGATCCCCGCAACGTAGAAGCAATGGTCGGCATGGCGACTGTCGATGCGACCGTTGGAGCACTGGCTATGACAGACGACGGGACCGCGCGGTTTGCGGCAGCCGAGTCGGCCTCGATCAGAGCACTTTCCCTCGCGCCGAACCACGCTTTAGCCCATCTGACCTTGGGCTGCGTGCAAATGTTTACGAAACGAGCGGATCAAGGCATTGGTGAATTCGAACAGACGTTGGCGCTGGATCGAAATTTTGCCAACGCCCATGCGCTCATCGGGTTTGCCAAGTATTTTCTCGGCCGTGCCGAGGAAACCGAAATACACGTTCAAGAGGCATTCCGCCTTTCTCCTCGCGATACCTTGGCCTCCCGATGGTTGGCGTGGATCGGCTTCGCCAAGATGCAGCTCAACCGTGATGCCGAAGCTGTCGACTGGCTGCGCCGGTGCCTCGACGCAAACCGGAACTACACCGTCGTGCATTTCTGTCTTGCCGCTGCTTTGGCGCGCCTCGGCGCGCTGGACCAAGCGCGGGCTGCCGTACAAGCAGGAATGACGCTCGATCCGAACTTCAACATCCGCCGCTTCCGCGCCTTCGCCGTGAGCGACCATCCGACGTACCTCGCCGGGCGCGAGCGCATCTATGAAGGCATGCGCCTGGCCGGGGTTCCGCAGGGGTAAGCTCCAGCGGAGAGGGTCATGTCAGCTTCGGGTCATTCGAGTCGGTCCGCCCTGAGTCGAAGGCTTCCGGCTCTTCCCGACTCCGCACTCAGTGCGATGCGGCAACTGATGCTAAGGGCTAACAGCTGTTGAGCTATCGCCCAAAGTTGGTGACGGCGGGAATCGGGAAGGCGGCATATCGTGGGGGTGCTTGACGCCTCCACTTCTCCACCGAAGGAGCGATATGCCGTGTCCAACGATAACGTCATCCAGCTGATTCAGCCAGGAATCTTCGACGATCAACTCACAGAAGTCTTGCGCAACGGGGCACGTGCCCTTCTCGCCCAGGTGGTCGAGGCCGAGGTTGCAGACTTTCTCGGCCAGCATGCCGATTTGAAGACCGCGGACAGCCACCAGCGCGTCGTCCGCCATGGCCACCTGCCGGAGCGCGAGGTGATGACCGGTATCGGTCCGGTCGCCGTCCGCCAGCCGCGTGTACGCGATCGCGAGGCCGCCGCTGCCGATCCTGGCCGCATCCGGTTCGCGCCGTCGATCCTGCCGCCCTACATGCGCCGCTCGAACTCGATCGAGACGCTGCTGCCGGTCCTTTATCTGAAGGGGATTTCGACCGGCGACTTCTCCGACGCGCTGGCGGCGCTGCTTGGCAAGCATGCTGCCGGGTTGTCGGCCTCCGCGATCGGCCGCCTGAAGGACGGCTGGCTCGACGAGCATGCCGCGAGGCAGAAGCGCGATCTATCGGCCAGGCGCTACGTCTACATCTGGGCTCATGGCATCCATCTGGAGGCGCGGCTCGAAGACGAAAGGCAATGCATCCTCGTGCTGATCGGCGCGACGCCGGAAGGCCGCAAGGAACTGGTCGGCTTCAGCGATGGTGCCCGGGAGAGCGCGCACGATTGGCGCGATCTGCTGCTCGATCTGAAGCGGCGCGGGCTCGACGTGGCCCCGCAGCTCGTCATCGCCGATGGCGCACTCGGGTTCTGGAAGGCGGCCGGTGAGGTCTGGCCGAAAACGCGCGAGCAGCGCTGCTGGGTGCACAAGACCGCCAACGTGCTCGCCAAGCTGCCGAAGAGCCAGCACCCGAGAGCCAAACGGGCGTTGCAGGAGATCTGGATGGCCGAAACCAAGGCCACCGCCGAGCTGGCGTTCGACGCCTTCGTCGAGAGCTACGCGCTGAAATACGAGAAGACGGCCGACTGCCTGCGCAAGGATCGAGACACGCTGCTGGCTTTCTACGACTTCCCGGCCGAGCATTGGAAACACCTGCGCACGACCAACCCCATCGAAAGCACCTTCGCCACCGTGCGCCACCGCACTATCCGATCGAAGGGCTGCCTATCCAACAAGACCGCGCTCGCGATGGTCTTCAAACTAGTCGAGGGCGCCCAGAAAAACTGGCGTCGTCTCGATGGCCACAACCAGTTGCCAAAACTCATTCTCGGTGTGACACTCAACAACGGGATCGAGGTCATCGCTAAGCCGACCGACCGTCAGCCCAAAACCGCCGCCGCCTGATCGGCCCGGCCGTCACCAAAATTTGGCGATAGCTCGCTAACAGCTGCCAAAAGTGCTTCTCAATTCATCCGCCTTGGGCAGCCTCGATCTGCACGTTTTCGTGTATCGCGCGAATTTTTTGAACCGTCCGTTCTTCGCTTTAATAGAGGAATTAGAGTCAACTCTAATTAGACAGCAGAACTGCTTGTCTGGTGGAGCGCGCGAACTATCTTGTTTGACGAGGTTCGGCGGGACCGGCAACTGAAGCAAAGAAGTTTGTGCGGAGTTCTCGCCATGATCGAAAGGTCAATGGAACGTCGCGCTCTGCCGCGCGAGATCGTTAATGCGCCGGCCTTGCTTTCCTTCGATGGAATTATGGGGGTGCATCCGTGTGTGGTGCGCGACATCAATGCCTTTGGCGCTTGCCTTTCCGCGCCCTATTACATATTCGCCAGCGAGTTTGATCTGTTGTTCAGCGGGCTTCACAAGACGCTTGCCTGTCGAGTGGTGTGGAGGCGGGCAACCATTTCGGGCGTGGTGTTCGTTGTGCGCCGCCGCGCACCAAAGCCGGTGAGTGCAAGCATCATTCAACTTAATCCGCCCAATGCACTCCCGTCGGTGCGGCCCGTTGGCGACGTGTGCGTCCTCCCTTTTGATATGCATTGACCTAATGGTCTGGCATCGACTGGGTAAGAAGCTCGTGACGACCGCGATGACGAGCTCTCGCGGGCGGGATTGGACTGCAGGCAGGTTTGACGCGCTATCCAACAGATGCACAAGAAATTAGTGCAGATAGCGAGAACACCAGCATGGCGACGCCACTCACACAGGGTCGCCGCTAAGGGTCGTCACAAGCGGGCATCTCGGCGTTTTGAGACCTTAGTCCGCTCCCGGCCGGAAAGCCGACATTCCGGCGCCCCCTCGACGCAGGACGCTGCTTGGTGACCCAGGTCGTAGATTTCAACCGTAGCTTTCAAGTTGAGCCGCAAAAAAACGAACGCTATCAAGTCGATTTGGGGGAGGGAGTATCCGTCACCGCTTTGGATTGGCGGCGCGGGTTTGTCTTGGGCCGCGTACCTGCCTCCGAGCGGTTTTTGCGCGATTTCTGCTGTTGTGCTCCATCCGATGCGCTTTCGAACAGTATTTCGCGTCTGCTCGTAGCCCGCCATGGCCTCCCGCAGCAAACAAAACTCCGCACCGGGCTAGCTGACAAGTTTTGAAGGAGCTCCCACCTGCCAATTGAGCCAGCTGGACTACGAACCCCGAGATCAGACTTCCGGGCGATAGTACCGGGCGCAAATGGCGCATCGGATCTATGCTGAAGTTAAAAGAAACATCGCCGGCCCCATAATCAGAAAGAAGGTCTTCGACTTCCGCTGATAGTGAGCGAGACAGTCTTTCAGACGTCGAGGCCAGGACTCTTTTGAACACTTTGGCCACTGCGACAAGTTCGTCAACGCTCTCCCCCTCCAGGTACTCAACGCTGCCCTCCGGATCGAACGTTGGTGTGCCTTCACGATCCCAGAGAAAGCGTCGGACGCTTCTTATCGGTGGCCGTACTTTTCCTTTGGCTGAATAGCCGCGGGTGGTCAGATACCCGTATCGCTCCACAAAGTCGCGGAGCTTCTCTTCCGAGTGAGCATTTGCGAAGTGCAGTAGGGGGACTTCCTTCAATTCAAACGGGTCATACCGGAGAGGAGACCCGCCCCTACCAATGATCCACTTACCTCGTTTGGGAACGTCAACGAGCTCGTAGCCCGCTGAATCTCGGCACCATTCAAGTTCAATTCTGAGGGCAGTCATCGTTGCATCGGCTAGGTAATGGATACGAAGTTTACCCGTTACTAAACGGCTGCGAAAGGGCTAAGTCGGGCTAAATGGGTACGGTCCAACATGAGCAATGACAGCCTGACGTACCAGCCTTTGACGTACAGCATCCCTGAAGCAGGAAAGCGCGCGGGGTTGGGCAGAAACGCTGCGTACGCCGCCGCGCGTCGCGGCGAGATTCCCATCATTCGGCTTGGATCGAAGATGCGAGTACCCGCTGCAAGGTGGGACCGGCTGCTGAACGAAGGGCAGCCCGCGCGTTCAAAAGCAGCAGGTCAAGAGCAACGTGAGGCGCTGGAAGAATGAAAGGGCAGGACGAAGAGCTTGGCATTCGCAGTCGAGACCCGCTCGCTCTGGTTGCAAGTGTCAAGGAAACGATGCTTGCTCTCAAGATCGCACGCGCGAAGACGTACGAGCTTCTCAATTCGGGGGAACTCGAGTCGTATCTAGAAGGCGCGTCGCGCAAGGTGACGTGGCGCAGCATCGACGCATACGTGAAACGTAGGCTTGAGGAGGAAGCAGAGCGACGAAGCCGGAGGGTGCGTGGTGCAATCACCTAAGCAGCTGGAAAGCACTGTCAAGGGGACCACCTCGGCTTTGCCTTCCGCGCTCAAAGGGGTGTCTTCTCAAGACCCCCACGATGCTGGCGCTCCGTCGTGAACGGACCAGCTCAGTTTGCAGAGCACGCCTCCGAGGGCGACCTCGATGGTTTCGCCGGCATTTGCCTGATCGAAGCAGGGTTCGTCCAGGCGGGTTGGAAAGAGAAGCAGCTGGCCGTGGATCAACTTCAGGCTTTGGCTGGACATTGGGGGATCACTGACGGTGACAAAGCGCAAGGCCGCGTCCAAGAAGCCATGGCGCGAGCCTTCCGAATGCCGCACGACCGGGTAGACGCCCGCAACTCCGCGGCCATCATGGAGTCGAGCTGGCCGGATGACTTGACGCGGGAAAGCCACTTCGGCCCGCCGCATGGAAGCTATCCAGAGAGCGCGGATGGCATTCCTGACGACACGCCCGGAGGGCAACCGGGCTCGCCGGTCGCACCGCGCTTCACGCCGGTAGCGCTGGATGAGGTGACGCTCACGGCGGAGCCGCCGTGGCTCATCGACGGCCTACTACCGGCACGCGGACTCGCCTGTGTCATTGGGGAACCAAAGTGCGGCAAAAGCTTCATGACCTCGGACATGCTCTGCACGGTGGCGCAGGGCGCGCCGTATGCCGGCCGGGCGACGCTTAAAGGGCCGGTGATCTATCTCACCGGCGAGGGCGTCAGCGGCTTCAAGCGGCGTTTGGTCGCGATGCGCCAGCACCGAGGCATCGAGGGGCAGGGCGTGCCTTTCTACATGATCGAAGACGTGCCGGACCTTGGCAGCCAGGCCACCGACCTCCCGCAGCTGCTCGTGGAGCTTGACGCTTTCATCGCCCGGCGCTGTTCGGAGGGCCCGGTGGCGATCGTCCTGGACACGCTGGCGCGGTGCATGGGCGAGGGCGACGAAAACAGCGCCCGCGACATGGGCCGCTTCGTGAACCGATGTGGCGTCATAGAGAGGCATTTCGGCTGTGTCGTCGTAGTCGTGCACCACGTCGGGAAGGATCCGTCCCGAGGCGGCCGCGGCTCCAATGCGCTCAACGGCGCCGCCGACGTGACCATGCTGGTCAAGAAAGGCCAGGCCCACAGTACCGTCACCATCGAGGAAATGAAGGACGGCCGCGAGGGCCAGACGTGGCAGTTTCGCCTGCTTTCGCACGTCTTGGAGCAAAACCTTTCCGACCCCGCCGAAACCATGCCGGCAGTTTCGACTTGCGTGGTCGAAATTGTGTCAGAACCTACCACTTTGAAACCGAGCGAAAGCAAATCGAAGAAGCCGCCCAAGGGCGTAAAAGGCGATCTGCTGAAGGTCATTCGCCGCGCGATCGAGGAGGCCGGCGAGCGCAACGTCGATAACCTCACAGTGCCAAATAACGTTCGAGCCGTCCGCCGCGAGGACCTGAAAAGGTACTGCGCCTCCATGGATTGGCAGGATCCAGCGGGTAAACCTGATTCCTTCCGAGCGATGCTCAACAAAACGCTCAACACCCTGCGCGCCGCCGACCTGATCGGCTTCGACACGGAATGGATTTGGCTGACATGACGAGCCTAATCGAGCGAAACCAGCCGAAACCTCACCACTTTGGTTTCGCTTCTCTCCTGTCGAAAAACCGACCGAAACTACCGAAATCACTCCCTAAGGGAGAGGGCGATCTAGTTTCGCCCCTCGCGGGAAAATCTCCTCAGCGCTGCGCTTCCGTCGAAACACCGCTGCGCTCATGTGTTTCGCCGTCACTCCGCTCCCGAGCGTCCATCTGGGGCGAGGGGACGAGCGCCGCCCAGGACCATGCCGAACTACCGATCTCGCCGGTCGCATGTCGGACACTAGACCTGCCGACGCGGAAGACATCACGAACGGGGCGGGTAGTACGGCGTAAACACGTCAAGCGGTGATCGGTCCTCAGACGGAGCGATCCCCAACCAGAAGCCCACCATTCTCCATCCGAACACCCGATGCAGCTGGACGACAGCTCTGAAGCACAACGAGGCACTCTGAGCTGCTGCACTCGAGCCCATTCTAGATTCAGTCTCCTGGGTTCGGGTGCTCAGTTACTCCGGAGCAGCCCATGGCCGGGCAGGTAGCGCTCAGCTCCAAAGGGTTGCGATGAGATGTGAGTCAGCGCGGTGACTCACCTGTCTCATGAGACAGTCGCAGCAAGGCCGACGAGCGATCCAGCTCTGATTGCCGTAACTTACGCTCGGTTTGCTCTGTGAGACAGGGGGATGAGACATGCAACCCCAAGCACTGGCCCGGCGGCCAAGCCGATCGCGACCAATGGTCAGGCCACCGGCGCGGCTGGATGGGACCGGATTGAGAGCTCGCATTAGCTCCCGCGCCATCACCAGTGCGTCACAGATCGACAGCCCCTCGGCCCGCTTCTTGGCCCTGGACCCGGCAGTGGCCGCCACTGCCGGTCAGCCGGACCCGCACGCCGGGCGCATCTCGGGGCGCCACCATACTCGGCCGGCCTGCGCGACCTTGGCTGTCTGTTTCATGGAAATGAGACAGGACGCGAGTGAGACACCCCGAGTATTGGGGACCGCGGCATCGTCTAGGACCGAGTGGTACACCGCACGGATGACCGAGCGATAGACCGGGCGGTGCATCGGTCGATAGAGGCGACAATGTACACTCGAGGGGCGGCGGCAACACGGCCGGCAGCTACGACACGCCGAGGGTTTGGTGGAGGACCTGCGGGGCGGGAACCATCATCTGGCGCCTGAAGTTGCTAGGCAGATATCAGCCCATCCATGTTCCTGGTGGGTGCCGCTCGTCCCGCGCTCTCCTTGCCTCAACCATCATCTCGTAGGCACGTCGCAGTTCGGATCCGGGAAGCGCCTCTGCCCCTTGCTGATCCAATTCGGGCAAAAAGGCGAAACCGAACGCGCGCTTGAGTTCGCGCTCGTAAGCTTCAACGGCTGAATGGTATTCCGCGAAATAGTCGTGAGCGTCGCTTCGGTCGGACAAGGTGTTTTCTTCTCACTCTGGGCGAGGTTGCAGACCGAACAGGCCGGTTTGAGGCGGTGGCTTCTGGCCCTTACTCGCCCGCAACGGTGCGTCTGCTCGTTGATTGAGCTGTTCACACATGGTTGGGGGCTGGTAGAAACCGAGCAGTCCTTGGCCAGTGTCGTCGGTGCGTGTGGTAGACCGAGGTAGGGTCCGCCGCTCGCATCCTGGAATCACCATCTGCAATCCAGCCGAGGTACGTTCCAAGTTTGTCACACCGGACCTCCCTTGATGCTTACCAATTGTCCGAGTCATTCGCGATGTAGACGAGCGTTTCGAGCCCTTCGTCAGCAGCTAGTTTCCGCCCAGCTTCCTTCATAGCCAGCAGGAGGGACAGGGCTTCTTCTTTGGAAACGCGAGCGTCTCGGGCGAGCATTTCAGCAGCGGTCGGGTTATGAAACATGATAATCGCCCAACCCAGG
Organism: Bradyrhizobium sp. S3.12.5; assembly: GCF_040548225.1. Classification (NCBI taxonomy): domain Bacteria; kingdom Pseudomonadati; phylum Pseudomonadota; class Alphaproteobacteria; order Hyphomicrobiales; family Nitrobacteraceae; genus Bradyrhizobium; species Bradyrhizobium sp. S3.12.5. The sequence goes on along the minus strand of NZ_JBEPRF010000016.1, from coordinate 18,738 downwards.
ATCTGATCTCGCCTTTTCTTGCCGAAACCTTGCATCTCGACGGCATTTGTATTCGCTGCCCACATGAGCAGGTCGACCAGCGCCGTCGCGCTTCGCGTGCCGGCGAACAAGCCCATACGATCGACGACCTGTACGGCCCACCACCGTCTACCTAAAACGAGTTCAGCCAAGCCCATGCAACGGCACTCTCTTTAGCAATCCCCGCACGATTGTAACTTAAAAGCGGTGGCCTTAAAAGCGGTCGCTTGGCGGTATCCCCGTTGTGAAAAAGACTCACAAGGGACCGCTGCGGGATGTGCTGGCGAGAAACATGCGCCGGCTGAGAGCCGAGCGTGGCTTGAGCCAGGAGGCGCTGGCGCACGAGTGCGGCATCAACCGGACTTACCTGAGTGGTGTCGAACGCTCTGAGCGCAATGTGTCGCTCGATAATATCGCGCGCATTGCCCGAGGACTTAAAGTAAAGCCATGGATGCTCTTGGACGACGGATCTGTAGCCCAATAGATTCGCTATTCCGTAGCTTGAGTACCGATAAGGGTCCCGTGTACCGGCGGCGGTGGTTTAGCTCGAGCAAGGCCGCCCGGACGCGCTGTCTCGGCTGCCTATCTCGTCCTGCGGAAGAACCGGACCAAATCCCCAATATCCAAAGCTGAACTGAAAGCCCGCAGGTAGGCGCGGCGGCTTGGCTTCACCGGAAAGATTGCACCTGGGACCGGGTCACCCGCTGCGCCGCAGCCGGAGGCATGCGTACCATCGCACGGGCGGTCGCGAGGCTGAGCGACACTCGCCCTCCCAAAGTTCAATGGTCGCGATAGGAGGGCAGGGCCAATCCAAGGACATCGACGGAACGGGGCTCCTCTAAACCGACTCGGACAAGCTATTGACGTCTAAGCAATTTGTAGGTGTCGGCCGGAAACGGATATGCGAACCTACGGCCGTGAGCTACAGATGATTCCAGTGCCGAGACGGGTGCAGATGCGTTTTGACTGCTCGCCGCTCCATTGAAGGCGTGGCGAAAGGGGAGCGAGTGATGAGTGATGGCAGGATCGAAGTCTCGAAATCCTCCATCCCGGAAGTTGGCAGCTTCGTTACCGTCAGAGGGAAGACTTGGATACTCGAAGGGGCCCAGAGTAGGGGGCCGGTCGACGTCGTCACCCTCGTCTCGTGTGAGGATGATTCTCAGGGCGAAGCGATTGAGCTTGCCTTTTCAGCCGAACTGCAGCCAACGATTCTCGATCCGAACGACTGGTCGCCGCTGCTGACCAGGACATTCGAGGGGCCGCAGCGCCTGGGGGCCTACCTGCGGTCCACTGAATGGCGGACGGCGACGGCTGCCGACCGCAAACTGTTCCAAGCCCCGTTTCGCGCCGGTATCCGTCTCGATTCCTACCAGCTTCTGCCGCTTGCCAAGGCGCTCGAACTGCCGCGCGTCAACCTTCTGATCGGCGACGACGTTGGCCTGGGAAAGACGGTCGAAGCTGGCCTGATCGTTCGGGAACTGCTGCTGCGGCGGCGCGTGGACACCATTGTAGTTGCTGCGCCCGCGTCCGTGCTGCTGCAGTGGCAGGACGAGCTGGCGCAGAAGTTCGGCCTCGATTTTACGATTGTCGACCGGGAGCATCTCTTAGAGATGCGCCGCACGCGCGGCTTCTCGGCTAATCCCTGGAGCGTCGGTTCGCGCTTCATCGTCTCGCACAGCGTTCTCTCCGACGAGAGCTATACCGGCGGCTTGCGTGAGCTGCTGGCGCCGTTCCGCGCGGGATCTATGTTTATCCTCGACGAGGCGCACCACGCCGCGCCCTCGTCCGGGGCGGCCTGGGCGGTCGAAAGCCAGATGACCAAGGCGGTCCGCGAGACTGCATCGCTGTTCGAACACCGACTGTTCCTCTCGGCCACACCGCACAACGGCCACTCTAACTCGTTTGCGACCTTGCTTGAGATCCTCGATCCACAGCGGTTCACGCGCGGCATCTCGGTTGAGGCCAGGGAACTTGAGCCGGTCATGGTGCGGCGGCTGAAGGAAGACTTGCGTCGGCTCGGCCACGCCTTTCCCGAGCGCGTCGTCGAGCCGATCGAGATCTCCGGTTTAGCGCCGGATGCGCCCGAACTGCAGCTCGCCGTGATGCTCGACGAGTACAGCCGGTCATCGGCCGGCGGGACCAGGGCGCGCTTTCTGTTCGCCAATCTGCAGCAGCGCCTGTTCTCGTCGATTGCGGCGTTCCACCGGACGCTCACAACGCATCGAAAGAGCCTCGCCAGGAAGAGCGAGGAGCTCGCGCCTGACACCATTGAGACGCTGCTGGAACTAGTCGAGGACAACGAGTCGATCGAAGCGGCGACCCATCACGCGAAGGGCGAGCTCGGCGACCTCAACGCCGCCATCGCCCATGTCGATCGCATGCTCGCCATCAGCGCCGCCGCGCGCGATCAGCCCGACGCCCGGGTTGCTGCGATCCTCGATTGGATCGAGCAACAGATGCTCGACGACGGTTACGCCTGGCAGGACCGCCGGCTCATCTTGTTCACCGAATGGGAGGACACGCGCCGCTGGCTGGTCGAACGCCTCAAGGAGGGCCTGCTCCAGCGCAGCCTCGGTCGCGTCGACCTGGAGGGCCGCATCCTCAACTTCACCGGGCAGACCAGCCTGCAGGAGCGCGATCGCATCAAGATCGCCTTCAACGCCCCTTTTGACAAGGAGCCGGTGCGCATCCTCGTTTGCACCGATGCGGCGCGCGAGGGACTCAACCTGCAGGCACGTTGTTACGATCTCATCCATGTCGATCTGCCCTGGAACCCGTCGCGGCTAGAGCAACGCAACGGCCGCATCGACCGCAAACTTCAGCCCTCAAAGACCGTCACCTGCCGCTACTTCGTCTACACCCAGCGCGAGGAGGACAGGGTGCTGGACGCGCTGGTGCGCAAGACCGAGGTGATCCGCAAGCAGCTCGGCGCCTCCGGCGAGGTCCTGCGCCAAACCATCGAGACCACGCTAGCCAGAGAAGGAATCCGCCGCGGCGATGCAGCGAAGTTGGCCGACAACATCAGCGGCGCCACGTCAGAGCGAGTCGGCATCGCCGCGCGCGAGCTAGATGACGAGGCCGACAGGCGTGTCGCCCGGCTGAAGGAGGAGGAGCAGCGGCTGCAACGCGCGTTGGAAACGGCCAAGAAGCGCGTCGGCGTGGACGGCGCGGACATTCGCCACGTCATCGAGATCGCCCTCAAGGACGATGGCGCCGCGCTGCAGGCGGGGCACTTCAGTGTGCCCGAAGCCGTCCTGCTCGATCCGGACACGCCGGGTTTTGCTAAGGACCCGAGCTGGGCCGCGCTGTTCGACGAGTTGCGGCCGGGCCGTCCGGCCACGCCGAAAGACCGCGCGCGCTGGCGGCGCGACACTCCGGTGCGCGGCCTCGTCTTCGCGCCGCCGATCGTGCACGAGGGCGAGCCGGAGCCACAAGACGTGGTCCAACTTCACCTCGAGCACCGTCTCGTCAAGCGACTGCTGTCGCGCTTCGCAAGCCAGGGTTTCCGGAGCAATATTGGGCGGATCACGGCAATCGTCAGCTCCGGCGCGCAGCCGCGTGTGGTACTGCTGGGCCGTCTCTGCCTGTTCGGCCCGGGAGCGCGACGCCTCCACGAGGAGATCATACCGGTGACGGCGGCCTGGCGCGACGCGCGCCGGGATGACAGCCCGCTGACGCCCTTTGCCGAGGCCGGCCAGGCAACGACGATCCAGCAGCTCGACGACGCCTTGCGTCGCGGCGTGTCGCCTGCGTCCGGCGTTCTCGATCGTCTGGCCCCAATGGTCGAGCGCGATATCGCCGACCTCCGCTCCCATATCGAAAAGCGTGCCAGGGAATCCGAGCAGGAGGCCGTCGCCGATCTCGCCGAGAACGGCCGGCGCGAGGCCGAGGCGCTAACGGCCCTGCTGCAACGACAGATCGACAGGGTGCGCGACGCTATGCGCACCAAGCAGCCGCCGGAAGCGCCCGAGCAGATGGACTTGTTCGGCCCGACCGAGGACGACATCCGCAAGCAGCATGAGCGCGAGCTGCGCCAGTTCGAGGCCGACCGCCGCTCGTGGGACGGCAAGCTGCTGCGGCTGCAACAGGAGCTGGACAGCGAACCCGACAAGGTCCGTCAGGGCTACGAGGTGCAGGCGCGCCGGCTGGAGCCGATCGGCCTCGTCTATCTCTGGCCAGCAACGAACTGAGCACGACAATGACCTTTCATTCCCAACAGGACGACACCTCGGAGTGGCTGAACTATCTGCAGCCCGAAGGCCTGGTCGTCGGCGCGAATGTGCTGCGCGAGACAGGCGTCACCCCGATCCGCCAGACCCCGCTCGACACCGATACGGCGGCCAGCGCGCTCCGGCTCGATACCGAGGCGCCGCGTGAGCAGGATCGGCTGTTCGAGCTGCACGATCCCTGGAACTTCTTCGAAAAGGTGCTCGGCTGGCCGGCGAAGCTAGTCGCCGGAAGCCCGGGCGGACCCGCTGTCGATCCTGCGCTGACCGTCACGGTCCCGGAGCGCGAGACCTTGCTGTCGCCAGACCTCGCGCTGCTGTGGAACGGTGCGGCGCCTGAAGGCATCCCGGCGCAGGCGCTGGTCATGCTGCAACCCGGCCTCGAAGCCGAGGGCCGTAATCAGTTCGCATCCGGCGAATGGGAGGCGACGCCGCACCAGCGATTGGAGCGGCTGCTGCGCGAGACCAATGTCGGCGTCGGCATCCTGGTCACGCGTAACGCGCTGCGGCTGATCTATGCGCCGCGCGGCGAAACCGCGGGCTGGCTCACCTGGCCGCTGGCGGCGCTCGGCCGCGTCGAGGGCCGGCCGATGCTGGCGGGGCTCAAGCTCTGCCTCGGCCGCAACGCGTTCTTCACCGGCGCGCCGGAGACGCGGCTACGCAAGCTCCTGGAAGCCTCGCGCGAGGCACAGAACGCCGTCTCCGAAAAGCTCTCCGGCCAGGTGCTCGGCGCGCTTTATGAGCTGCTCCGCGGCTTGCAGCGCGCCGCACCCGATGAGATCGAGGCGATCGCGGGCACTGATCCACATCATCTCTATGAGGGCCTGCTCACGCTGCTGATGCGGCTCGTGTTCCTGCTCTATGCCGAAGACCGCGACCTCTTGCCGTCGTCGACCGATCCGCATCTGAAGCAGCTTTGGGACGGTGGCTATTCGATCAAGACGCTCTATGCGCGGCTGCTGGTCGACGAGGCGCTTAACCCCGACACGATGGATGACCGCCGCGGCGGCTGGGGCCAGCTACTTGCGGTGTTCCGGCTGATCCATGGCGGCCACTCGGATTGGGTGACCGGGCGCGGCGGCAAGCTGTTCGATCCTGACGCCTTTACGTTTCTCGAAGGCCGCGCCCGCGGCAGCGCCCGCACCGAAGCGACGATCCTGCCGGTCTCCGACGGCACCATCTTGCGCATCCTGCACGGCCTGATGACCATCGAGGGCAGGGGAGCGTCGGGCGAGCGGATCCGCGAACGGTTGTCCTATCGCTCGCTCGATGTCGAATCGATCGGCTCGGTCTACGAGACCGTGATGGGCTTCACCGCCTCGCGCGCTACCGAGCGTATGATCGCGCTGCGGGACGAGAAGAAGTTGCCGAACTTCATCGGGCTCGACACGTTGTTGGCAGAGAAGCCGGGCGACCGGCAGAAATGGCTGAAGGAGCGCAGCATCAAGCTCTCGGCGAAGCAGGCCAAGGGCGTCAAGGACGCGCGTGATATCGCCGCGCTGATCGAGGCGTTCGGATCGCTGGTCGATGAGCGCGCCTCGCCCAAAGCCATCCCGATCGGCCGAGGTGCGCCCTATCTGCTGCCGACTGAGGAGCGTCGCCGCTCCGGATCGCATTACACGCCTCGCTCGCTCACCGAGCCGATCGTGCGCCACGCGCTAGAGCCGGCCTTCGCACGGCTTGGCGCTGACGCCTCGCCCGAGGCAGTGCTGGCGCTGAAGGTGCTTGATCCTGCCTGCGGCTCCGGCGCCTTTCTGGTCGAGGCTTGTAGGCAAATTGGCGCCCGACTGGAACAGGCCTGGAATATGTACGGCGCGGAGAAGCCGAGGATCCCACCGGACGAGGACGAGGCGTTACATGCAAGGCGGCTCGTCGCGCAGAAATGCCTCTACGGCGTCGATCGCAATCCGATGGCGGTCGATCTCGCCCGGCTCTCGCTGTGGCTCGCCACGCTCGCGCGCGATCATGAGTTCACCTTCCTCGATCACGCGCTGAAGGCCGGCGACAGCCTGGTCGGGTTGACGCGAGCACAGATCCAGGCCGCGCATTGGGATCCATCCAAGCCGGGCCTGCCGCTCTTTCGAGAGGTGATCGAGAAGGCAGTTAATCTAGCGCTCGAGGGCCGCGAGGCTATTCGCAACGCCGATGACGGTGTGCTCATCGCCGCGCAGGCAGCGCGGCATGCGCGAGTCGTGGATGCCAGCGAACCAGCGCGGATCGTGGGTAACGCCGTAATCGCGGCGTTTTTCTCGTCCGACAAGCCGAAAGCGCAGGAGGCGGACCGGCAAAAGGTCGAGAACTGGATCGCGGGCGGGCTGATGCCGGATTGGGCGAAGCTCCAGGCCAAGGATGCGACGTTCCGCGCGAATATCGGCTGGCAGCCGTTTCATTGGGAGCTCGAATTTCCGGAAGTGTTCACCAGGCAGCCTTCCGGTTTCGACGCAGTTGTAGGAAACCCTCCCTTTCTCGCTGGCTCCGACATTTGGCCGGTACTAGGAGGAATGTACCGAGACTTCATACACACCACATACGAAGACTCTGGAGGAAAAGCCGTTGATATTGTGGCGATTTTCTTCAGGCGCTCGTTTGATCTAATCAGATCCGGAGGCGCATTGGCGCTCCTCGCGACAAATACAATCAGGCAGGGTGATACGCGCGAAGCTGGGCTCAAGATAATTGTGAAACATGGCGGCAAGATCTATCGAGCTTTGAGACGGTATGAATGGCCTGGCAACGCCGCCGTTGTAGTCAGCGTGGTTCATGTGGCGAAAGACAGTGACCACCTTACTTGCCGCCTAAACGAGAGACACGTAGCTGGAATAAATTCATTCTTGATGCCGCTGACCTTCGAGCCGCAACCGCTGCGCCTGAAGAAGAAAGCCGTGCGAAGTTTCCGCGGGCACGTCATATTCGGCATGGGCTTCTCTTTCGCTCCCTCGCCTTCAGATGGTGTTGTAAATGACCTCGATACCTTAGATCAAATCTTGAAGACGGACGAAAAATACAAAAGTTTAATTCATCCCCTCATAGGCGGCGAGGAAATCAACACCAGCCCCGTGTCGGAGCACCATAGGTTCATTATAGACGTCAACCGATTCACCGAGCAGGAATTGGAGCAGTATCCATTGATACTGCATGTACTAAATGAGAAGGTGCGCCCAACGAGAGCGACCATGGGCGGATATAGCGTTGCAGAAAAGCGCGCCAAAGAATGGTGGAAATTCGGAACTTATGCAGCCGCTCTTCAAAATGCGCTCCAGGGCCTGAACAGATGCCTCGCAATTTCTCAAGTGACAAAGCACCATGCGTTGAACTGGCAACCGACAAATTGCATTTTTGCGCACACGGTCATTGTGTTTGCCAGTGAGTCTGATGCGGTTTTCGCGATTCTCCATTCTCGCATCCATGAAATCTGGGCGCGGTTCTTCTCGTCCACCCTCGAGGATCGCCTGCGTTACGCTCCCTCCGACTGTTTCGAGACCTTCCCCTTTCCACCCAACTATGAAACCGACGCTGCGCTTGAGGCCGCCGGTCAGACCTATCACGATCATCGCGCCGCGCTGATGGTTGGGGCGAACGAAGGCTTGACCAGAACCTACAATCATTTCCACGATGCCGACGAGCGCAGTGACACAATTCAGACCTTGCGCGATCTGCACGACGAGATGGATCGTGTCGTGCTCCGCGCCTATGGCTGGTACGATCTCGCTGACGAATTGCGCCCCGTGTTTCTCACCGAGGAAACCGAGGACGACCACACTTATCAACGCCGCTACTTCTGGTCAGCCGAAGCGCGCGACCGCGTGCTTGCGCGCCTGTTGGCGCTCAACGCAAAACGGCATGCGGAGGAGGTGACTGCGGGCCGGACGCCAGCGGCGCAAGACGAGGCCGATGAACTGGAGGATGAAGGCGTCGGGCCGCTGTTCGAGCGCGATTGAGCCGGCTGTCTGACTAAACCGCTGATTGCTCTCGGCGGGCGAGATGGTAAGGCTTGCAGGTACAAGCCGTTGATTGAGACTTTGGGGGATGTATGACCACAGCGGAGCCGACGCCACCACAGGAGGGGCCGACCGACCAGCTATCAGGCCTGCCGAAGCCGGCGACGCCGGTGGCGGTGCGCGAGCGGCTGCTCGATCTCCTGCGCCGCGATCTGGTCGGGCCGCATCCCGACCTCGATCCTGATCTCGCCCGCGAGGTGATCGCCGGTGTCGCGCCCTCGACCTGGTATCTGACCGGCTTCCTCGGGCCGAAGCGCGAGACGGTCGCGGCGCGCGCCGGGGTGACCGCCGGTGATGAGATCGCGGCGGAGCAGGAGGCTGAGGATCTGCTCGAAGCGCAGCGCGGCAGCGAGGGTCTGTCGGAAGTCACGCAGGGCAAGGGCGATGCGCCGGATCAAGGGAATCCGGAAGCGCCGCCGACGCGCTCGTTCCAGCCGTCCTCGATCGGGCTCACCGTGCTGCTGCCGCGTGACGCTAGGCAATTGCTGGCCAGGGTGAACTGGGGCGACTACGTCACCGAGCCCCGGCTGGATAATGCGGTGTTCCTGAAGCCGGCGCGCGAGGCGGCCGAGGCGAGCGGCAACGCGCCGAAAGCACCACCGGGCAAGACGCTGGACTGGCGCCGGATCCCCCGCGAGGAGACGGTTCCGATTGCGATCCGTCTAGGAGACGTGCCACAGCGGATCATCATTCAAAATAGTTCCTCGCCGATGGCGCCGGGCGGGGGCCTCGAGCTCGTCGTGTCAGCGCGTCCGATCGACACAGCCGATATCGACGGGGTAAAGCGCGAGCTTCTGGCGGTCTCGGTGTTCCTGGTCAATGCCCGGCCGCAAACCATCCGCTTCCGCGACGTCGCATTCTGCTTCCAGGCCCGGCTGCAGCTAGACTTCGCTGAAGGCTTCGAGCACCGCGACGACCGTGCCTCCTACGACTCGGACGAGGCAGACGAGCGGGTGGCCGACCTTCACTACCAAGACGTCTGCTCTTATGCCGTTGGCCACAACACCTCCGGCGACTGGATGGCGTCTGACGGCGATCAGCTTGTGACGACCGTCTTCACCAATCCGCTGCCGATGCAGCAGGTCGAGAAGCTGGGCGCTGATATCGATCTGGTGGGCGTCGAGCGCTCCATGGCCGCGCTGGCCAAGGCCACAGACGATGCCGGCACGCTGCAGGCCGCGCTGTCGGGCCTTCCCATCGCCTACGAAGGTTGGGCGAAACGGCAGGCGGATCGCGTCGCTGGCATCGAAGGCAAGCGCCGCCGCGAAGTCGCGGAGAAATGCCTGGAGGACATCGCGATCGCGCGCCGGCGCATCGCATCCGGACTTGCGCGGCTGCAGACCGATCCGGTTAGCCGCGAAGCCTTCGGCATCATGAACCGCGTGATGGAGCGCTCCAATCGGCAGCGCAGCGCCGCAAACAACAAGAAGCCGCTGGACCAACAGAGGGCGCCGACATGGCGCCTGTTCCAGCTCGCCTTCATCCTGCTCAACCTCGATGGCCTCGTCGATCCCATCCACCCCAACCGGCCGATCGTTGACCTGCTGTTCTTCCCGACCGGCGGCGGCAAGACCGAGGCCTATCTCGGCCTCGCCGCTTTCGCTATCGCGCGCCGCAGGCTCAATAATCCGGGCCTGGAAGGTGCAGGGCTGTCGGTGGTCATGCGCTACACGCTGCGGCTCTTGACGCTCGACCAGCTGCAGCGCGCGGCGGGGCTCGTCTGCGCGCTCGAGCTGGAGCGCAAGGAGAGGAAACGCCTCGGCGACTGGCCGATCGAAATTGGCCTATGGGTCGGCGGTGGCGCCACGCCCAACAATCTCGGCGATGCCAAGAATAAGAAGGAGAACACGGCCGTCTACTGGCTCGAGCAGTATAAGAAGAAAAAGGGCGCGGCGCCGGCGCCGCTGAAGAACTGTCCGTGGTGCGGAGGCGAGCTGAAGGAGAACGCGTTCGCGCTGCTGCCTTCGGCGGCCAAGCCCCAGCGGCTGGATCTGCGGTGCTACGAGGTCGAATGCGCCTTCTCCAACGAGAGTCGGCTGCCGATCGTAGTCGTCGACGAGGAGATCTATCGTCGCCAGCCGGCCTTCATGATCGCCACCGTTGACAAATTCGCCAATGTGCCCTGGGAGGGCCGCGCCGGAGCCTTCTTCGGCCATGTCGAGCGCAGCGATGCAAGCGGCTTCTATGGGGCTGCAGAATCCGGCGGCACCCGGCTGCCCGCCGAGCTGCGGCCGATCGATCTCATCATCCAGGACGAGCTGCATCTCATCTCGGGGCCGCTCGGCACAGTCGCTGGGCTCTACGAGACCGCGTTCGATCTGCTGGCCTCACGCAAGATCAACGGCGAATGGCGCGGGCCGAAGATCGTCGCCTCGACCGCGACCGTGCGGCGCGCCGAGACCCAGATCCGCAACCTGTTCGGTCGCGACCGCACCGCGATTTTCCCGCCGCCGGGCATCAGCCGCGACGACTCGTTCTTCGCCAAGGCCGATCGCGACACGCCGTCGCGCCTTTATATCGGCGTCGCCTCGCCGGGCCGCGGCCCGAAGCTGGTGTTCCTGCGCGCGCTGCAGACCCTGCTCTCGGGAGCTGCTGCGCTGTCTAGCGGCGGCCGCGATGATCCGGCTGATCCCTATCTGACGGCGCTGTGCTATTTCAACGCGCTGCGCGAGCTCGGCGGTGCGCGCCGCATCGTCGATGACGAGGTCCGCGCGCACCTCACCAATTACGGCCGTCTGCGCGTCCGCCGCGAGCCGTCGGGTGCGCCGTTTGCCGATCGTATCCTGCGCGAGATCCAGGAGCTGACCTCGCGCTATTCGACCGACCAGGTCTCCGATGCGCGGGCGCGGCTCGGGCTTGCGGTCGGCGACAAGAACGCCGTCGATGTCGCAATGGCGACCAACATGATCTCGGTGGGTCTCGACATCGGTCGGCTCGGGTTGATGGTGGTGCAGGGCCAGCCGAAGACGGCGGCCGAGTATATCCAGGCGACCTCGCGTGTCGGCCGCGAGGGTGACAAGCCGGGGCTTGTGGTCACGTTGCTCAACATCCACAAGCCGCGCGACCGGACGCATTACGAGCAGTTCCGCGCCTTCCATCAGAGCTTCTATCGCGCGGTCGAGGCGACCAGCGTCACCCCGTTTGCGCCGCGCGCGCTCGATCGAGCGCTGGCCGCGACTCTGGTGGCGGCCCAGCGGCACGTGACGCCGAGCCTGACGCCGAACAAGGCCGTGGACAAAGTGGCGGACGAGCCCACCGCCTATCAGCGTATCAGATCGGTGATCGAGGCCAAGATGCAGGTGGCGGGCGAGGACAGCGCATCGATAGCGCGCTGCCTCGCGCGGCTCGATGAGCTGGAGGATGCCTGGATCAAAATCGCGGAAAAGCAGACTCAGAACGGCGATGAGTTCGCCTATGCCGGCCAGCAGGCGGTGCGGCGGCTGCTACAGGATCCGTTCGATCAGCAGCCGAACATGGATCCGGAGCGGGAATGGTTCGTCGCCGGCCGCTCGATGCGCGATACCGAACCAGTCTCGCTGCTGAAGCTCAGGAAGCCGGACGGCAGTCCTCTCGGATAACGGATTCTTCATGGCCGACATCACTCAGAACTTCAGCCAGCTGCTGTTGACCTATGGTCCCGGCGCCATGATGGACCTGCCGGACAATGCCGTGGTCGTGTCAGGTCTCCAGGACTGGGACTATAAGGGCTCGAACTGGAAGCCGGTCGAGGAGGAGCGCCTGGTGGCGCTCTTGAAGCAGCAACTCGGCACCAAGCTGAGCCCGACCTTTTCGGGGCTACGGCATCCGCCGATGTTCGACGAGGACCGCCGCGACAGCAATGCGCCCGGCGTCGGCGTGCGGCTGTTTCCCGGCTGGTTCCTGGTCAACGAGATCCCGTCGAACGGCACGGCGATGGTGCCGGCAGGGGCTGCCGCGGGCAACGAGAAGCGCCGGCGCATGGTGGAGTTCTCCGAGCTCGACGTCACCGCTGGCGGCAAGCTGTCCTACACCGGCTCCGGCAGCAAGATCGGCGTCAACCCCATCCGTTTCGTCGGCGCCTGCACCAAGGGCCATCTGCAGGACATCACCTGGCGCTATTTGACCCACCGCGGCAAGGACCAGTCCTGCCGCAAGCCGCTGTACTGGGTCGAACGCGGCGTCAGCTCCGATCCGTCCGACATCTCGGTGCAATGCACCTGCGGTGCTTCGATCAGCATGGCCGATCTCTATAAGCCGCAGTTTCTCGGCAAGTGCGATTGTCATAGCCCCTGGCTGACGCCGCGACGCGATACAAACGAGACATGCAACGAGGATCTGCGGCTGCTGCCGCGCTCGGCGACCAACACCTACTTTGCGCAGACGGTGACAGTGATCTCCCTGACGAAGTCGAACGATGCGCTGCGGCAGACGATTGCGCGGCATAAGACGACAATCGACCGCATGCGTGGGTTTCCGGACTTCATCAACATCGTGCGCGCGATCCCCCAGGTCGGAGATGACTTCAAGGACTTTTCCAACGAAGAGATCCTGCAGGCGCTGAACAGCGACGACGGCTCAGGCACCAATCCGAGCGCGCATCCGCACATCGCCGAGTTCGACATGATGGCGACCGGCGCGCCTTTCATCGGCAGCGATAGCGCCGGGTCGTTCTTCTATGGCGAGACGCTGCCGCGCGACGCGCTTAAGCTTCAAGGCCCCTGGGATACGTTCCTGCAGGCCGTGGTGCGGGTTCACCGCCTACGCGAGGTGACGTGTCTGTACGGCTTCACTCGCCTGGAGCCTCCGCCAACGTCGGCCGAAAGCGAGCTCGACGAAATCCAGCTCGCCGTCGGCGGCGCCGATCTCGCCCGCAACGTCGAATGGCTGCCCGCGATCGAGCAGCTCGGCGAGGGCATCTTCCTGCACGTCGCGCCAGAGTTCCTGAAGCAGTGGCTCGAAGCCAAGGAGACTGTCGACAAGGCGAAGAACTTGCGCGAGCGCGAGCGGCGAGACGCGGCGCGCTTCAACCGTGAGCCAAAGCATCGGGGCGTCGCCTATTGGGCACTGCATTCCTTGTCGCACGCCTTTATGGCCGAGCTCGCGCTCGAATGCGGCTATCCGCTATCGTCGCTGAAGGAACGCATCTACTCCACTGGCCCGGCACAGGCCGATCGTTTCGGCATCCTGATCTACACCTCGACGGCCGGAGGGCAGGGGACGCTTGGTGGCCTCAGCAACATGGCCGAATGCGCCGGCGAATTGCTCATCCGCGCCACGCGGCGTCTCGCACTCTGCTCCAACGACCCGATCTGCGCCGAGCACAGCGACGGAAGTGAGGAATATCCGCTGCAGGGTGCGGCCTGTCATGCCTGCCTGCTTGTCCCGGAGACATCCTGCGAAGCGCGGAATACGCGGCTCGACCGCGGGCTGCTGACGCGAACGGTTCTGGGAGGTGGACTTCCGCTGCTGGGATAGAGAAGAGATCAAGCGATCTGTATCTGTTGAGGATCACCGCTCCTCCCCACTGAATCGGCTACCGAGTTGATTCAGCATCATTTCCGGCCCGGGAAGAGATTACGTATCATTGCGGCTACGGTTGTGAGCTACGGATGGCGCTAGCTGTCGGCTCCGGCTGGCAGCGGCGCTTTCCTTCTGTCAAAAGGCGCTTTGTTCCAAGACCCACCGCGCCCGGATCACAGAGCCCTTGATGTTGGGAACAGCGTACGGCAAAGCTACGCTTTCTGGTTGGGGAGCGCCAAACGGGAGGAGTTTTGGAGCTAACTTTGAACAGTCCGGAACGTTTCATTGCTATGGTCGACGACTTTCGTCGTCTTGATAGCGAGATGCCTTGCGTGGAATTTAAGAACAACAACTACGATCCAGAACGCATTGGCCGGTTGATCTCGGCTATATCGAATGCAGCGCGCATAGCCGACCAGCATTGCGGATACGTGCTATGGGGGATCGACGATGAAAGCCACGAGGTAGTTGGTACGAACTTTAAACCTTCTGCCCAATTGGCTCATGGGCAACCTCTTGAACTCTGGCTTAGTCGGGCGCTGACTCCAAGTTTGCACTTCCGCTTCATCGATGTAGAGCACCCTTCGGGCCGAATTGTATTGTTGGAGATCCCGGCCGCAGTCAGCGTTCCAACCAAGTTCAACCACATACCCTATGTTCGCGTCGGGCCAGCGACGCCGAAGTTATCGGACCACGCAAGCCATGAGGCTAGCTTGCTTGCCAAGCTAAGACCTTTCGCGTGGGAGCAGGGTGTGGCTGCGGCCTTCGTCACAGTTGACGAAGTGTTAGATCTGTTGGACACCGATGCTTATTTCACGTTGACTTCTCAAGCTCTGCCTGGAGCAAAGCAGGCGATCGCAAAGGTGCTTGAACACGATAAGCTGATTGCTAGTGACGTCGGCGGAAGATGGAATGTCCTTAATCTCGGAGCCGTTCTCTTCGCCCGGGACATGTCCAAATTCCCTTCGATTGCGCGAAAAGCTGCCCGCGTCATCAAGTACGATGGAATATCGCGAACCGCAGAAGCCAGAGATCAGATTGGTATTCGTGGGTACGCTATCGCCTTCGAGGGCTTGATAAATTACATCAATAATATTCTTCCAAAAAATGCTTCGATCGGAAGGGCGCTACGAACGGCAAAGCCTGAATACCCTGAACTGGCGATACGCGAGCTGGTCGCGAATGCGTTGGTGCATCAAGACATGACTATCCCGGGGACTGCGCCTGTAATTGAGATTTTCAGTGATCGAGTGGAGATTACAAATCCGGGCACCCCCTTGGTTGAAACCAACCGCTTCATAGATTTCCCGCCGCGGTCGCGAAATGAAACATTGGCGTCGCTAATGAGGCGCGTTGGAGTTTGCGAGGAGCAGGGAAGCGGTATCGACAAGGTCGTAGAGGAGGTCGAAACCTCTCACCTGCCACCTCCCGACTTTCGCGCTGATGGAAACAACACGAAAGTTACGATCTTTGGAAAGAAGAGTTTCGCTGAGATGACCCCGGACGAGCGGTTGCGCGGCACCTACCAACACGCCACAATTCGCTACATCAATAATCTTGGTGGCCTAACCAACGGTTCGCTCCGGGTGAGGTTTGGAGTTCCTGAGCGCAACGCCTCTCAAATTTCCAAGGTCCTCAAGCAAGCCATGGACGCCGGCTTGATCCGGCAATCGGAGAACTGGAGCGCTAAATCTGGGTTCTACTTACCCTATTGGGCGTGACGATCCTTGATCGCTCGGAAAGGAAAAATTAATGACCTGAAAAATGTTGCGATTTCAACGTCTTATGGCCAACGAAAGTGGATTTTTCGTTTCCGCCATTTGATTCGCCTGGCCTGTCAAGTTCCACCGTCTATTTGTAGTGGGTAACTTCTTGACCGCGACGCCCAACCGCGGGTGGCTGGCGCTGAGGTAGCTCAAGGATCTGCCTACAACCTGTCGTCATCGAAATTCTTCAGGACGGATTCGTAGAACTCGGTATCGCGCGGATCGTCGCGATGTTTGGCTACAGCACGTTGCATTGGTGTCTTCCATTCTGATGCCTGCTTCAAGCGCTCGATAACGACCGCCTTCCGGACAAGGTACTCTGTGTATCGTTCCGAAGGCTCGTCTTTCCAGTACTTCGCAACATTTGTAGCGGGGTCGCGAGCAGCCCTTAGGTCCGTAATTACCTGATTATAGGTCTGAAGATCGCCCGCATGGATGATGTCGGTCGCATCGATCCGAAGCTTGTACACGTGACGCTTGCCCTTGGACCGGTAGGTCCAATCAATTTTAGCCAATTCGAAATTGGGGTAGACATACAACGAGGTTGCGCGAATGCGTTCGCCATTGGGCTGACCAGCTCGAATTGCATCTTCGGCAGCCACGGTCTCCTCGTTCGGGAGCTCGTCGCGGTGATCCCCCGGGGAAATGATTTCTTCGCCGGGCTCAAGCTCCCGGGTGTCTGTTCGATAAACGATCACCGGTATCACCTTGCATTAGAGTTAGTTCCATGCCGATAGCATCTTGCCGTTGCACACGATAGGGCATGACGAAGAGGCAGAGCAACGCGCCCTGATGGTCGCCCGCCGTATCGCGATCCCTACGCGGAGCCCTGCCGCTGATGTGGGTTCGGCCCCGCACGCGGTGCTCTCTTTCGCCCGGGGATGGGCTGAGATCGGCGTCGGGCCATTATGCCTAAGCAGCAATCCTATTTAGAGTATCATCGAACGACACGATCTCGCCGCTCAAAACGAGGTCGGCGCGTATGGTTGGATGCGGGTACTTCCTTGTTAAATCGTCCTCCTTTTTCGTCGGTGGCCTTGGCTTGGGCCGATCTGACAGTTCACTCCGATGCAGACCATGGGAAGGTGACCAGGAGTGGGGGAGGGTGAAATTGTCGGCGCGGGCCTCGGCTCTGGTTCAATCTGCAATGGCGCGCTAGTGGGGGTCTTTGTGCCTGCGGATACTTCAGGCGAGCGCAGTTCAGGATAGGCGCAGGTCTCGAGCTATCCAATTCGATAGGGTCGCATCTAAGTCGGCTGCAACAATCCCCAAGGAGATAGGAGAGGCCGGACGCTCGACGCTAGACGACCGCTGAAAATAGTGGCAACTCTGTGTTGCACGAGAGCACCAACTCGCTTCGATTACATTGACAGCGGCCATTCTCCACAGTAACGGGGTTGCTGCCAGTTAAGATATATATTAACGATTTGTGGTAGATCAGATGGCGCTGCCCCCGACAAGGGCTTTAGACTATGAAAAGGTGTGGGTCGGTGCCAAAGCAGATTTGCGCATGAGCCCCGGTGTTGCGACGGAATACCGTCAAGCCATTGAAAAAGAAGACGAATTGTCTTTGAAACGAAAGACCCATCTTCAACGTTACTTCAAAGAGTTCTGTGACCACGATGACTATGGACGTCGGTTGAGTGACCAAAAATTTAAGAAAGAAGGGAATTTTCCCGATGGGCTCGGGGGTTCCGTCGCCATATATACATTCAAAGCCTGGAAGTGGCGAGTGTACGGTGCGGTCATGGGCGTTGGCGGACGACGGTCGTTCGTTGGAGTCGGCGTTGATCCTGACAAGAAGCAGGACAAGGCGGATCGTGCAAAGTTGAGAGCCGCTGCAAAGGCAATCGCACAGCTTGCTGAATATCACTCGTGAGGAGAGCATCATGAATAATTCCCCCATCGACCCGAAGATGATTGAGGCCGAGGAGAATGCTCTGATTGACTGGCAGTTTCTCCTGCAGGAGATGATGTCTGAGAAGGGCGTCACGAAGTCTCAACTTGCTGAACTGGCGGGCATCTCGAAGCCTCGACTCACCCAGATCCTGAGTTCTGAAGCGAACCCCACGGTCAAGAGCATGGCGCGTCTGTTCCATGCTCTCGGCGAGCAGCTCTGTGTTAGCCGGAAGGCGCTCGCTGCTCAGAAGCCGCCTACGTCGGCGGTCAACAAGCCCTCGCAGTGGCAGTGGGGGGAGGGGCCGCGGCTGGAAGAACGAAAGGACGAGCAGCAGCTTGTTCGCATCATGAAGGAGAACTTCGCGTCGAATGACAATCACGCCGCGAAGGTCATGTTCATCGACTCGGAAGTGGACTTGGCGCCCGAGCCGGACATGCCTCAAGCTGAAGCTGCCTAAGAATGAGCGATCCTACCGATTCCCGGCAGGAACTGATTCCGACGGTCTCTCCGCCAACTCCTGTTGATGGAGAGGCCGTTCAGCGTCGTCGTGCCGATTACAACCGTCTGGTTCGAACGGCTAAACTCGCGGGTCTGCTGCTCGAGAAAGTTGACTTCAAGATGTTGCCCGACGCTCTCGGCATAAAAGCGTCACTACTCACGCGCAGCATTTCCCCAACGACAACGGTCATCTCTTCTGGCGCTGAAGATGGTACTTGCGTTGCAAATGTCGTCTGGGAAGTTGTGTTCAAATATAAGACCAAGTCCGTGATGCGCTGCAAAGCTTCGTACATCATCAGCTACGATGGTATCGAGAATGCAAGCGACGAGACCGTCGGCGTGTTTGTCGACAACGTTGGAAAGACCGCGACCTACGCCTATTTTCGGGCGCTTTATGCGCATCTCGATTGGTCAGCGGGGCTCGGCTCTGAGCCGCTACCAGTGTTACAGCTACAGCCGAAACTTTGAGAGCGCGTCGACACCGTAAGCATATTA
The DNA here is from genome assembly GCF_040548225.1 of Bradyrhizobium sp. S3.12.5. Lineage (NCBI taxonomy): Bacteria > Pseudomonadati > Pseudomonadota > Alphaproteobacteria > Hyphomicrobiales > Nitrobacteraceae > Bradyrhizobium > Bradyrhizobium sp. S3.12.5. Next base: position 338 of record NZ_JBEPRF010000016.1, on the reverse strand, counting down.
TCGACGAACTCGCGCCTATGGAACGGCTGTGCCTCGAGTTCGCGGCGCGGAGCAGGGTGCCCGGCGACGCCGGCGCTGCTCGGGTTGGCTGGAAACTACGCTCGAGAAGTCGCGCGCCGCCCGCAGTCCAGACCGTGGATTGCTCTCTGTGCAGGCGGAAAAAAAACCAGCAGTTTCAATGGAGGGCCCTGGTCCTCGCATCGGCGAGGATATCCAATCCTCCTCACCAGGGCTCGCAAGATACGTCTCCCTCCGGCGAGGGCCGCCTTGTTGGATTAGTCCAATTGGTGCGTAACAGTCCGTATGGACAGCCATAAGCGCAGTACTCAGCTTGAACG